>NZ_VPAL01000013.1:0-71212 GCF_013419245.1 Acinetobacter sp. YH12095 | reverse complement strand
TCATTTTGAAGTTTTAATCTAAACTTCCAAATCTGGCTCATCAATTTTCTGACTTAAATTTCGCTCAAATAAACTTCGAGTAATTTAAACCAATCAATCAATGAAATATGTTCGATCGATCAATCAGCAAAAATCCACACAAGTTGTTCTTCATAATCTCTTAATGATTTCCTGTTATTTCGTCAATAACAGCACCAATTCAATCAACACTGCGTTGGTGTGTTGCGTATTCTATACAGTTTTTGAATAGACGCAATATATTTTTTAGTTTTTTTTCAAAAAAAGCACCATCCGCCCAAATTTTAGACGCATTTCATATTTTTATCACACTTTTCTTATAATTTGTCTTTTTTTCGCACGTTACTGGATTGGTTTTTAAATAAATCCTTTTAAGGCGATAACAAAAAACAACCAGCTCAATGGAGCTGGTTGCAAATCAACATTAATTGGCTTGTTCTGCAAGCCATGACATGAATTTTTGTCGCTCTGCTTTAGTGGCTTGTTGCCACAATTGAATCAATTGTTGCTCTTTGCCCTGTGTTTGTTTTGCTGTAGGCAATGTTACTGAGGTGGTTTTCTCAGATGGCAACACTGCTGCCGCGGTATAAACTGCTGCTGGCTGATTGACCGCAGCACTATTTTGAGTGGTATCTACAGTTTTATTAAGCCAACTACCACCTAACCAACCAGTTGAGTTTGCTTTAGCACCTGTTTGTTGTACCAGCAACTGATTCTTTTGATTATATAAACCAACGCTTGGTTGATCTTTGAATTCTTTTGCAGCATCGAAGTCTTTAGGTGGATTTACCAAAGCGAGTCGATAGTTTTCGCCATCTTGAAGAATTGGGGTTTTGAGTGTAATGACGTCTGATTTTAAAATATCGTGCGCACCATTATGATGTTCAAAATATTGTTGATAACGCAAGTTAATGACATTTTCACCCGCATTGACTTTCACTTGCTGTGCAGAACTGAATAAACCTGAACGAATTTGTTGATCATTTACAGCGAGCAACTTAATTTCTTCAGGTACTGCAATAGTTACTGCTGAAAATGCTGAACTACAAGCCATCAATGCAATACTTGCTATGCCTAATTTAAATGCCATATTTCACTCTATATCGTTTATTAAAGTTTGATTGCACTATGCAATGTATAAATGACAGTTTTATGACAATTCATGGGTTTAGGCATTTGCACATGAATAAGTAAGTTGTAAGGCACATCACTACCCCCAGAAACAAAAAAGTAGGATGAATCATCATCCTACTTTTTTGTCTGTGCAGTATGTGTTGCTAGAGCTTAGTTAAAGCTTTTGAAACGTGCTGCATCATCCATAAATGTTTTTTCACCAGCAGGTGCTTCAATTGAACCAAACACTAATTGTGCACGTAGTTTCCAGTTTGCAGGAATGTCATAAGTTTGCGCAACTTCTTCATCTACGATTGGATTGTAGTGCTGTAATGATGCACCCACATTGATTTCAGATAAAGCTGTCCACGCTGCGAATTGTGCAATCCCTGTCGAATGTTCTGACCATACTGGGAAGTTGTCTGCATATAGCGGGAATTGCTCTTGTAGACCTTTTACAACATCTTGATCTTCAAAAAATAAAGCTGTACCAAAACCTGCAATAAAGCTATTAATTTTTGCTTCAGTGTTTGCAAATGCTTCTGCAGGAACCATTTTATGTAAAGTTTCTAAAACGATGTTCCAAAATTGTGTATGCGATGCACCGTATAAAGTCACAACACGTGAAGTTTGCGAGTTAAATGCAGATGGGCTTAAACGAACTGCTTGTTTGATTGTACTTTCAATAGTTGCCTGATCTACAGAAACATTTTTACCAAGTGCATAGATTGAACGGCGTTTTTCTAATTGATTTAAAAATGACATTTTTAATTCCTCTGCAGAATTTTGTATAAATTAATTGATACAGCGATATTAAGCTTTTTATTCAGCATAAACATTACAAAAAATACGACAGTGTGTTTTATGTATAGAACGATTATAGTTATATAAAGTGACAAATGTATGTGACTGCATTTAGGGTCTGTTGACATTTCATAAATGGCTTGCGCTGTAGGCTAAAACTGAGCAGATCAGGCATGAAACGCAGGGAATAGCGAGACTATTGCCAAGTTTCATAACGCAATCTGAGAAAGTTTTAGCCACAGCCTGAGCAAAAACAAGCACTGCTTTGTTTGCAGCGCAAGGCGCAGCGAAGGACGAGCATATTTTTTGCTGCTATTGCGTTATGAGTCAGTCACTTAGAATGACTAAATTTCCTGCCTCATGCCTTATATCAGCTAAAAAATATGCGTAGTCGCAAACATAGACGAATTGTCAACAGACCCTATTACCTTTTATTCTATAGATACAGTCTATTGCAATATAAATATGCTGCGGTTCGCTCTTTGTAGCACATAATAATAAGCTGATTTGACCAATCTTCATCAAATGCTGTTATTTAAGCATAGACTTTAAATTGATTTTGATAGTGTGCATGACTCCGTTCGGTTACTTCTTCTTCAATTGATCCAAAAACGAGTTGTGAACGTAACAACCATGTATCTGGAATATCAAAATGCTCTGCCACAGCACGGTCTATGTTTGGATTATAATGCTGTAAAGATGCACCCACGCCTGAATCTGCCAATGCTGTCCACACTGCAAATTGCGCCATGCCTGAAGTTTGCTCCGACCAAATTGGAAATTCTGCAGCATTAAATGGAATTTTCTTTTGCAATTGACGAATCACTTGTTGATCTTCATAGAACAATACCGTGCCAAAAGCTGCTGCACATTGTTCGATTTTCATTTTAGTACCTGGAAAAACCTGCTCTGGTACAAACTGACGTTGTACTTCCTGTACTAAATTCCAAAATTTTTTATGTGATTCAGAAAATAAAATAACCACGCGCGTACTTTGTGAATGATGTGCCGATGGACAGCTACGCACAGCTTCCTGAATCAGCTCGGTCATATAAGTTTGGCTAAAATGAACGCGTTTTCCTAAAGCATAAATACTACGGCGCTTTTTTAATTGATCGATGAAAGTCAGTTCATTTGCGTCATAGTTCGGCTTTTTCTTAAGCTTAAAGTCTTTCGTGATATCTGCTGTAAGCACATGACCAATTTTATTTAACAGTGTCATTTTGACTTCCCCAAAAAATCAATCAAAATCAATCTAATATTTTTTCTTATTCTATATAGACGAAAGTGCTTTTATTCACATTCGTATTTTTAGCTGCTGCTTTTTACAACACTCAAACCCGCTAAAAACAACAAACTCCGCATTTTGCGAAGTTTGTGTGAAACTTACAGCATTTTACATTTTAGCTTTAAAACTTAATTCAAAACTTATTTTTCAGTTTCAAACAGTGCTGCAACAAATGCTTTGGCTGAGAATGGACGTAAATCATCAATTTTTTCACCCACACCAATAAAGCGAATTGGCACATGGCTACGGCTTGCAATGTTAAATAACACGCCGCCTTTTGCAGTGCCGTCCAGTTTAGTGATGGTGATGCCTGTTAAGCCAACAGCCTCATCAAACATTTCAACTTGGTTAATGGCATTTTGACCCGTGCCTGCATCCACAACCAACATCACTTCATGCGGTGCAGTCGCATCAATTTTTTGCATCACACGCTTAACTTTAGTCAATTCTTGCATCAGGTTGCTTTTGTTATGCAAACGTCCAGCAGTATCTGCAATTAACACATCAATGCCTTTGGCACGCGCACTTTCAAACGCATCGAAAATAACAGAAGCACTGTCTGCACCGTGACCTTGTGCAACAACGGCAACATCGTTACGCTCACCCCAAATCTGCAATTGTTCTGTCGCTGCAGCACGGAAAGTATCCCCTGCGGCCAACATGACTTTTTTACCTTCGCCTTGTAAGCGTTTCGCTAACTTGCCAATGGTTGTGGTTTTACCTACACCATTCACACCCACGACTAAAATCACATAAGGGGTTTTATTGGCATCAATATGTAAAGGTTTTACCCGTGGCGCAAGCAAAGCCACTAATTCTTCTTGCAAAGCCTTATATAAAGAATGTGAATAAATTAAGTCGCCACGCGCAGTACGCTCGGTCAAATTGGCAATAATGGTTTTCGTTGCATCTACACCAATATCTGCAACCAACAGTTGTTCTTCGACTTCTTCTAATAATTCATCATCAATTTCTTTACCGCCAATCAGAATATTCACCATGCCATCGGCAAAGTTTTTACGGGTTTTGGTTAACCCTTCTTTCATGCGACTAAAGAAACCACCTTTCGCAGGCGCATCCGTGTCTGATGATGTTTCTGCAGCATGTTCAGAGGTTTCTGCTTGTTGTAGAGGTGTTGTTTCAACAATCGGAATATTTACCGCTGGTAAATTCGGTAATGTGACATCATCATCTCCGATATCAGCATCAATCAAAAATTTATTTTGCCCATTAGATTGCTGTTGCATGCCGAATCCTTGAAAAGCATTGCGTTAAAAAATCGGATTCTAACATAAACCAATTGCTTTTACCTCGTATTCCAACCACATAGCCGCATACAAAAAATACCTACAGCAATCCTTGCCTTTCCGCTTTAATTTCTGAAAGATAAGCCGATAACGATTGATCTCTACTTGCTTATGTTCCAATTTTCGATGAAGTCTGTTTGTGCGTTACTTTTGGGTTTAACGGCTTCGATTTGCCATGCAGAAGTTTTAACTGCGAATAACACTTTTGAAACCACGCTCAACAATGGTTTAAAAGTCATTATTCGTGAAGACCATCGTTCTCCTATGGTGATGACACAAATTTGGTACAAAGTAGGCAGTAGCGATGAGTCGGGAAATACACTGGGTATTTCACACGTACTTGAACACATGATGTTTAAAGGTACAGCCAAAGTACCGAATGATGAATTTACCCGTTTAAGTCGTATTTATGGTGGCAATGTCAATGCAGCGACCTTTATCAATTACACCAATTATTATCAGCTCTATCCCAAAACTTATTTCCCACTGGCTTTAGAGTTGGAAGCCGACAGAATGAGTAATTTGTTGCTTCGCCAACAAGATTTTGAGCCTGAAATTAAGGTGGTGATGGAAGAACGACGGCAACGTACCGATGATAATCCACGGGCTTTGGCTTTTGAACGCTTTAAATTGATTGCCTACCCAACCAGCCATTATCGCCAACCCATTATTGGTCACATGAAAAACTTGCAAAGCATTCAGCTGCAAGATGTACAGGCGTGGTACAAAAAATGGTATCGCCCCAATAATGCTATTTTAGTGATTGTGGGTGATGTAGATCATCAAGCCGCATTATTGCAAGTCCAAAAGTATTTTGGAGATATTCCGAAAGCACCTACGCCACCGCGTAATGATGTGTTGGAGTTTGAACAACTAGGTTATCGGCACATGGAATTGTCTGCGGCTATACAAGTTCCTAATTTATATATGGCTTGGAATGTCAGCTCACTAGCAACAGCCAAAAATCCTCAAGATGCCTTTGCGCTCACCATCATCAAACAACTATTAGACAGTGGAATTACTTCACGTTTAGAACAGCGCTTGGTCAGAAATAATAAGATACTTAGCTCCGTCAGTGTCAGTTATGATCCGTATCAACGTGGGGATAGTTTGTTTAGTATTTCAGCATTGCCTGCAGCAGGTGTAACGTTAAGCGAAGCACAGGTCGCGATTCAAAACGAAGTGGATACGCTAAAACAGGATTTGGTCAATTCAAGTGAAATTGAGCGCGTGGTAACTCAATTTGTGGCCAATTGGATTTATAGTCAGGATGATTTGGCAGGACAAGCCCGAACCATTGGCAATTTGGAAGTCAATGGATTCAGTCACCGTTTAATCGATGTTTTACCACAACACTTCCAAGCGATTACTGCCCAGGATCTGCAACGTGTTGCGCAAAGTTACTTTAACAAAGACAGACTTAGCACCTTGTATTTATTACCTCAAAGCACAACACCTTAAACTGTGATTTTCATGAAAAAACATCTATTCAGCACGCTTATTTTAAGCACTAGTTTTAGCCTATGTTCTGCTGGCTTTGCGATGGAAACTGCCACCACAGCAGCGCATGATTTTGCTGAAACAGATGTAAGTACGCCTTTACAATCTTTGAGCTTGCTGCACAGTTTAAATGCCGTAAATGAATTGGTCGATGTTCGCGCTCCACAGGTGCATGAATTAAAAAATCATCGAAACGTACGCACTTTATTTGTCGAAAATCCTGCTTTGCCAATGGTTGATATTCAACTGACTTTTAATGCAGGTTCTGCCCGCGATGCAGAAATTGAAAAAGGTTTATTTGGCGTTGCCAATATGGCAGCGCAACTGATGGATGAAGGTACTAAAAGTTATAAGGCTGAAGAAATTGCCGCAGCCTTTGAAACCACAGGCGCACGTTTTAGTGCCACGGCGTACCGCGATATGTTTGTGGTACGGCTAAGAACACTCTCTGATCCGCAGAAAATGCAAACTGCCGTCAAAATGATGTTGGAAATACTAAAAAACTCGACTTTTGAGCGCTCCAATATCCAGCGGATGCAAAGCAATACACAAATCGGACAAAAACAACTGCAAGAAAATCCAAGCCGTTTAATGAATATTCGCTTATATCGCGCAATTTACGGACAACATGCCTATGCAGAACCCATTACAGGCACCAATGGCAGTATCAAACGAATTCAACCAACGCACTTACAACAATTTAGAGATCAGTTTCTGGTCGCGCAAAATATGAATATTGCCATTACAGGCAAATTAACCTTAAAAGAAGCAGAAAAACTTGCCAACACTATAAGCACACATATTGTCCAAGGTACTGCAGCAACAGCTTTGCCACGGCCTACACCTGCAACACGGTTCAACATCCAGCATATTCCTTATCGCTCACAACAAGCGCATGTGAGTATTGCGCAACTTGCGACCACACGCGATGATCCTGATTATTTGGCTTTGGAAATTGCCAATAAAATACTGGGTGGCAGCAGTTTCAATTCTATTTTGATGAAAGAATTACGAGTAAAACGTGGCTACACTTACGGCGTCAGCAGTTCGTTTCGTTTTACCCAAGCAGCGGGTTTATTTAGCTTAGGCTATTCTACGCGCCAAGATCAGTTACTCGATAGTATTCAGGTCGCTCACCAAAGCTTAATTCAATTTGTGCAACAGCCCATCAATTTGGAACAATTAAAAGAAACCAAAGCAGGTTTAATTCGTGCTTTTCCGAATCAATACAGCAGTAATGCCAGTATTAATGCCCAGCTTGGACACATCGGTTTTTATCGGCTTCCTGCAAATTATTTAAGTGATTATGCAGAACGCGTGGAGAAAATTACCGCAGAAGATGTACAACGTGCTGTTCGCAAACATTTACACCCAGATAGTTTAACTTTGGTGATTGTGAGCGAACATTTAGATAAAGCGGCATTGGAAAAAATGCTACAGGACAATTTACTTGCGCCAATATCTTTAACACCGACACCGCGCAATATGAAAACGACGCCAATAGATAAAATTACTCTTGCACCAAGGCAGGAAGTTGTTGAGCCCGATCTTGCTCCATCTGATGTGCCTGCATCAATTTTAAATAATGCACATAACGAATTGGACGTTGATTGATTAAACGCACTGCCATGTCTTGGGTATTGGCATACATAGATTGTTGCGACAAACGCTCAACATTTTGAAATTGTTGCACCCCAACTGGGCGATAAAGCGCAACACTTGCTAAAGTTAAAATAATAAAAATGATACTCAGCACAACAATATTATAAATTTGCTCGAGTTTCAGTTGAGAAATAAATTGAATCGTTTTTTGAATTGCGTTGTGCATGACCTACCTCTAATCGCCTTAGTGTAGGATGCCCTTGTGAGTTGTACAAGTTAAACAGCTCAATTTTTACTGTATCGTCACGGTAAAAATTGAGCCTTTTTCTACAAATTCTACAAAGCATTCAGCTTTAGCCAATGGTGCCACGAATTACGGCAAAGTATAAAATCAATGCAATGACTGCAAGCACCAAGAAAATAGCAAATATACTGACACCGCCCTCTGCTTCGGCAGGATGCAGTTCGTCTTCATCTGCGATACGGAGTAATTCACCATCATAATTACGGTAAAATTCTATACGATCGCTTCGCTCTAAAGTCTTAGCAAAATCAGCCACACGTTTACGTTGCGCCAAGCAGTATTCACCTAAATGAACATCTCGACGGAAAATTGCCTCATCTAGTTTTTTACGGTGATGATGTGCCAGCTCAATAATTTGAGAAGTCAATGGAGGTACATCAAAAGCACATCCGTCTACGGATCTTGTCATGTTATTCTCCTTTTTTATCATGCTTAGAGCTTTAGTTTAATCAAAATTAAACTTGTTCAATGTTTAATCATGTAAACTTGAAATATGCTAATCAACCCCGATAATTATTTGACAATTCAATCAAATTGTAATATTAGTTTAACAATATAGTGTTAAATTGATATGAAGCCTAAAAGGTAGGCTTAAATAAGTAATCATAATTACAATAAGGAGTTTTATATGATTCAAACGATCTCTCACCATGACTTAGAGCATGTTTATGCAAATGCAGTGAACACGATTCATTCACAAATGAACTTCCAAGATGCGGTAAAACAACTCGAAGAAGCTGCACGCGCAGGACATGGTAAAGCGGCAATGTTCTTAGCAGAACTGTATTATCAAGGTTTCCGTGTAGAACGTGATTCATTGAAAGCACAATACTGGCAAAACATGGCTACCATGCAAGCATAATAAAACGTCACTTAGGTGGCGTTTTTTTTGACCCTTTTTTAGAGACTTAAACCATAAATACATATTTATTTACGATTTTAAGCAAAGCTTAAACGGTATATTCATCAATTCTTTTTACAATATAGTCAAATTTTACAACCTTGCTTGATTATGAATCAGATTAACCAACTCCAACCTTTACCAAAGGATTTCCTGCTTAAAGTTACACTATTAAAATCAATGATGTACTGCGGTGTACTTTGGGGTTTATTCCATCAAGGTTGGGCAATGAGTTCAGATCACGATGATTATATTTTCCCTTTTTGGTTAAATGCGGTACAGGCGCATAAATATGCAGCAAAGCACTGGCCACAATACATTCCTCGTAAAATTTCCGCGCAGGATTTCGAGACTTCTTTATTACCAACGCTCACTCGTTTAAATGTCACTCCAACCTTATATGGTTCGTCAAGTCAAAAAATTAAACTGACCACTTCACAAATGAAACATTTCTTTTTTAATGAATCTACGTTAAATATTGCTTAAATAGTAACGGAATAGCATTGATATAAAATTAACAATCGTGACGCTAAAGTATTTGCAATTTTAACATTTCACGTTACTTTAAAAGTCAAACAATAAACAACAATCAGGACACAGAATATGACCAAGGTAATTCACGTTTTACAAGATAAAGCACATCACGAAATTTACACAATTCGCCCAGAAGCAACGGTTTTAGAAGCAATTAGTTTAATGGCTGAAAAAGGCATTGGTGCGTTGGTGGTTACCGATCAAAACAATCATGTGGTTGGTATTCTGTCTGAGCGTGATTACACCCGTAAAGTTATTTTGATGGAACGAACTTCTAAAAGCACAACGGTTAGTGAAATTATGACTGCTAAAGTACTGACCGTGACCAAAAACACCAGTGTGAAAGAATGCTTAAACTTAATTACTGACCATCATTTACGTCACTTACCTGTACTTGAAGGTGAGCAGTTGGTAGGTTTAGTGTCGATTGGTGACTTGGTGAAAGCGACTATGGATGATCAGCGCAAACTGATCGAGCAGTTACAACAATATATTGCAAGCTAAGACACTGTTTTATAAAACCTGCCAAATATAAAGTAAAGATAAAAAAACCGCCTAAACTTACACATTTAGGCGGTTTTTCATATTCAGTAGAATTAATTCAAACCTAATTTTTCTGCTACATAGTCTGAATCTTTATCACCACGACCTGAAAGATTAACCACAATTTTCACGTTTTTTGCCATTTTTGGTGCTTCACGTAATGCCCACGCCACCGCATGTGAGCTTTCCAAAGCAGGTACAATACCCTCTACACGTGACAACGTCATAAAGGCATCTAAACATTCTTGGTCAGTTGCCGTTGAATACTCCACGCGACCAATGTCTTTTAAGAAGCTATGTTGCGGCCCCACACCTGGATAATCCAAACCAGAGGCAATAGAGTGCACTGGCAATGGCTCACCATGTTCATCTTCAAGTACATAACACGCCATACCGTGAAGCTGGCCTGGTTTACCCAAAGTTAGGGTTGCAGAGTGTTGATCTGTATCTAAACCATGCCCTGCAGGCTCAACACCCACAAGTTTCACTTCTGCATCATTTAAGAATGCGGTAAATGCACCCACTGCGTTTGAACCACCGCCCACACATGCCACGATATAATCTGGATTTACTCCAAAGCGTTCTTGGCTTTGCATTTTAATTTCATCACCTATAATAGATTGGAAATCACGCACCATTTTTGGAAATGGGTGTGGCCCAACCACAGAACCAATCGCATAAATAAAGTTTTTTGGGTCTTTTAAATATTCTTCAAAAGCGCTGTCCACTGCATCTTTTAAAGTGGCTGTACCGCGGGTCACTGAAATCAGGTTGGCACCTAGAATTTTCATTTTCACCACATTCGGGTGTTCTTTTTCAATATCCACCTGTCCCATGTGAATTTCACACGGAATTCCCACTAGCGCACATGCCGTCGCCAAGGCTACCCCGTGCTGTCCCGCACCAGTTTCTGCAATGACTTTGGTTTTACCCATATATTTGGCTAGTAATGCCTCGCCTAAACAGTGGTTAATTTTATGTGCACCAGTATGGTTTAAATCTTCACGCTTTAAATAAATTTGCGCACCACCTAACTGTTCAGATAAACGCTTGGCATGGAATAAAGGACTTGGACGGCCAACATAGTGAGCAAACAAATCTTTTAATTCATTCTGAAATTCTGCCGTTTTACGAATTTCCTCATAAGCAACGTTAATTTCATCCATGGCTTCATTTAAATGTGGTGGAATAAACTGCCCGCCATATTGCCCGAAAAAACCGTCTTCATTCGGTAATGCGATGCCATTGATTTGATGATCCATATCGATCCCCTCAGATTGAAATTCACGTTGCCTATCGTGTCTGCACTTACTTAGTCTTCGCCTAACAATCACTCAAAAGTTGAGTGATATTGACGAAAATGACGATTAACGCGCCAAATATTTAGTCATATCTTCAATGCCTTTTAAAGTCATTGGATACATATGATGTTCAAAAATTTGTTTAATTAAACCAATGGTATGTGTGTAATGCCAATAGCCTTCCTGTTCAGGATTCAGCCATGCGGTTTTTTCAAAATGCTGACGCAGACGTTGTAACCAAACTTGCCCTGCCTCATCATTCATATATTCTACCGAACCACCAATCGAATTCAGCTCATAAGGTGCCATACTCGCATCACCGACCACAATTACCCGATAGTCGCGTCCATAGGTATTCAACAAATCCCACGTATTCATACGGGTACTGCTACGGCGTAAATTATCTTTCCAAACATAGTCGTATAAACAGTTGTGGAAATAAAAATATTCGAGGGTTTTAAACTCAGTTTTGGCCGCACTAAACAGTTTTTCACATTGGGCGATGTGTGCATCCATCGAGCCACCCACATCAAACAACATCAACACTTTGACGCGATTACGACGTTCTGGCACCAATTGCACATCTAAAATGCCCTGTTTGGCAGTTTCTCGGATAGTGCCATCAATATCCAATTCTTCAGCTGCACCTTGACGGGCAAATTTACGCAAACGACGCAGTGCCAATTGCATTTGTCGTGTACCTAAAATCTGTTCATCGTCTAAATTTCGATACTGACGCTGCTCCCAGACTTTAACAGCTGAACGCTTACGTCCAGGCCCACCAATGCGTACACCTTCAGGATGATCACCAAAAGCACCAAACGGTGATGTACCGCCCGTACCAATCATACGGTTGCCACCCTGATGCTTTTTATGCTGCTCGCGTAAACGCTCTTCCAGCATTTTCATCAATTCTTCTAAAGAACCTGCTTTTTTCAGCTCTTCGCGTTGTTCTGGCGTGAGATGTTTTTCTAATAGTTCTAAGTCGAACCAGTCTTTAGGCAATTGATGAACTTGCTGCAGTAAATCATCTAAATCAAAAGTGGAAATGCCATCAAAATAATCTTTCATGGCACGGTCAAACTTGTCAAAAAAACGCTCATCTTTGACCATGACGGTTTTAACAAGTTGATAGAATTCATCTTGATCTGCAAAAACCAGACCCGATGCCACCGCCTGATTTAAGTCAATCAATTCACGTGTGGTGACAGGTACACCGTAACGTCGCAAGGTATAAAACAAGCGCACGAACATGGCATTGTCCTCCCTTAACGGCGCGACATAAAGGCTAAACGCTCAAGCAATTGCACATCTTGTTCATTTTTGATTAATGCACCGTATAAAGGCGGAATGGCTTTGCTTTTATCGCTATTACGCAAAATATCTTCCGGCATGTCATCTGCCATCAATAGGCTTAACCAATCAATTAATTCAGACGTAGATGGTGGTTTTTTTAAGCCCGGAACTTGGCGCAATTTAAAGAAAACTTGTAAAGCTTCTGAAACCAATGTGCTTGAAATATTCGGGAAATGCACATCGATAATATCGCGCATGGTCGCTTCATCTGGGAAATCAATATAATGGAAGAAACAACGACGTAAAAAAGCGTCTGGCAACTCTTTTTCATTATTTGATGTGATGATCACGATTGGACGTTGTGTTGCCGTAATGGTTTCGCCTGTTTCATAAACATAAAACGACATTTTATCGAGTTCATGTAGCAGGTCATTTGGGAATTCAATATCTGCCTTGTCAATTTCATCAATCAACAACACACAGCGTTCTTCGCTGGTAAATGCTTCCCACAATTTCCCGGGTTTAATATAGTTTTTAACATCATACACACGGTCATCGCCCAGTTGGCTGTCACGCAAACGCGACACTGCATCATATTCATATAAACCTTGCTGCGCTTTGGTGGTCGATTTAATGTGCCATGTAATCAACTTTAAACCCAAACTTTTAGCAACTTGCTCTGCCAATAAGGTTTTACCTGTACCTGGCTCACCTTTCACCAAAAGCGGTTTTTGCAAAGCACGTGCGGCTTTCACCGCAAGTTTTAAACTATCAGTCGCAATGTACTGATCTGTACCCGAAAATTGTTGCGCATCAACAGACATGATTTTACCTTAATTGTTTTAGTTACAGTGGTGAGGTATTTTTCTTGGCTTTATAAGTCGTTTGTTTAAGACAGTATCTTGACCAGAAATAACCGATCAATAAGCCAAGACCGATCACAAATAAAATGGCAGATAAATTAGACCAAACCAATGGGGTTTCTTTGGTTAAAACACCAAAAAGAAGTCCAAAGATGGCTGGGGCAAGTGCTGCATTGCTGCCTTCTGATACTGTTGGGGTAAGTAAAATTGCAAACAGCACAATCCAAGTGATACCACCTAACGGATTGGGCAAGCGTTTGGCAATTTCGTACCAGCACCATAAAATAATGGCACTCCCCAACAAATAAACAGAAACAGCAATTGCAGTTTCAGGAATTGAATCCAATCCAGTCATCACACTATTCATTTCTCAACTCCTGAATAAAGCTTAAGCACCACGTAAACCTTCTGGTTCAACGGCATTTGGGTTAATTAAGCCTTCTGGTGGCACTTGAATAAAGAAGCCACGTGTTTGAATAGAATCCATGACATGCAAAACATTCACACGTGCCAACTTACGGCTTTCAGACAGTTGCAAATCCATTACAAATGTCGCACGACCAAATGCAACTCGCATTGGCTCAGGTAAAACCTCTAGCGGGTTAAACGCTTCTGCTTGATCTTCAGTTTGCTCAGGACGGGCGATGTATAAATACATCTCATCTTTTTTGCTCGATTTATAAATTGAACAGTGCATAAACAACAAAACTCTAAAAACTCAGTCAAAGGATACAACAAAAAAAACCGAGATACATTAACCATTATTAACGCATTGGTCTATGTTTACACTCAAACAAAGAATGGCGTGAAAATTCATCCATTTTCAGGTGAAAAACGGCTTTATTTAAAATGTGGATCGGTTTGATTTATTCAGCAACTTTCATCTGACCAGACAAATAACGCTCGTCGGCATGTAAAACTTCAATTAAAGGCTTGGTGAGTAATTCATAACGCCAACCTAACAAATAGTTAGGCAAATCTTGCTCATCGTTATGAAATACCACATGCTGATAAAGCGCATTGAGCCATTTTTTACGCAGCAAAACTTCTTTTGGAATTTGAGTTTCCTGTACGGCACGTTGAATCACCTGTTCTACATTTTCGCCCACTTCTTTTGAAGAATGACGAATTGGTCGCGCCATACGTAATGGCCATTGTGATTGATCAGGCAAATATTTAATTAAATCTAAAATAGTTTTGCCATGTTCACGCACAATATGCGCACGTAAATCTTTAATAGTACTGAGCTGGAACTGATTTTTAGGATTTTTCTCGACCAAGTCCAGCATAGTAGAATTACGCAAAATAAAACTACGTGGTTGGTTTAAGGCTTTTACCATTTGCTCACGCCAAACGGCCAATTGTTGCAATTGCATGAGTTGACGGCGTGAATGACGATAGTTGCCCACATCCTGATACAACAACTCTAAAGGTGTTTCTTCACCAATTTCCTGAGTTAAATTGCGGCAATCTTCTTGTGCAAAATCCAGTAAATAATTTTGTTTTAAGTCGGTTTGTACCTTATCTGCCAATTGCATTAGATACAACACATCATTGGCAGCATAATTTAACTGCTCATCGGACAACGGACGTGCAAGCCAGTCTGAGCGAGTTTGCCCTTTATCAATATCGACATTGAGCATGGTTTTTAAAGCGTTTTGATAACTGACTTGTAAACCATGCCCTAAAAATGACATGCCAACTTGGGTATCAAACACGTTATCTAAGTTTTTTTGCTGTGCATAATGATAAATTAAATCAATATCTTCACCGCAGGCATGAAAAATATTTTGCTGCGCTTGAAACAGTTTTTCCCAAAATGCACTTAAATTTAAAGAAGTGCCATCTAACAAATAGACCTGATCATTCACATTAATTTGGAATACACCCAATTTTGGCCATAAAGTATCAACCTTAATAAATTCGGTGTCTAAACCATAAATGCTGTTTTGGCTCATTAATGCCAAGACATTTTCAAAGTCTTTTTGTTGGTGAATAAATTGGAACATAGCGAGCAGGTAAAACAGGATTCTCTAGGGGTTCATTTTAAACATTAAATAGCATTTAGCTATAAAAATATGTCCAGTATTTTCAATTTTTATCTTATTTCTAAGTCGATACAGTGAAAATTTAAATTTTTTATCGTTTTTTTATCTTAATTTGATTTTTTATTGGCTTTAAAGGCAAGTAATCATTTTTGTGGATGATTTATCAAATGACTATTCACATGAAATAAGCACCTAAATGCTTATTTCATTCGCATCCGATTATGCACCGCCTGACTTAAAGTATGGCTATCGACATATTCAAGTTCGCCACCTTGCGGCACACCTTGCGCAATACGGGTCATCTGCACAGGCAAATGTTTGGTCGCTTCTGCCAAATAGTGCGCTGTCGCCTGACCTTCTACGGTTGCATTGGTCGCCAAAATGACTTCGGTAATGTTGCCATCACTTAAACGCTGAACCAGATATGGAATACCAATTTCGTCAGGCCCAATGCCATCTAAAGGTGATAAGTGTCCACCTAAAACATGGTATTTGCCACGAAAACTGCCGCTTTGCTCAATCGCCATGACATCGGCCGGAGATTCCACCACGCAAAGTAAGTGTGCATCACGATCATGTGAGGCGCAAATATTGCAGACTTCATCTTCCGTTAATGAGTGACAAATTGAACATTCATGAATATAGCTAGTAGCTTCGTTCAAAGCATGAGCCAAACCGACTGCACCTTCTCTATTTTTCATAATCAGGTGCAATGCCATGCGTTGAGCCGATTTTGGCCCAACACTTGGCAAAATGCGTAGCGCTTGTACCAGTTGATCAAAACGATCACTAAACATACGCCGTTCCTTAGAATAAACCAGCCAAGCCCGGTGGCAAGCCCATGCCTGAGTTTGCAGACTTCATTTTTTCTTCAGAAATTGCTTCGGCTTGACGGGCAGCATCATTCATTGCAGCGGCAATCAAATCTTCAATCATGTCTGCATCGTCTTGCAATAATTCAGGGTTGATTTCAATGCGTTTGACCACATTACGGCAGGTCATAGTCACTTTCACTAAACCACCACCTGCTTCTGCATGCACTTCAGTTTGCGCAAGTTCTTCTTTGGCTTTTTTAATGTTGTTTTCCACTTCTTTTTGCATGCGCTGTGCTTGCTGCATCAACATATTAATGTTCATAAAAATCTCCGAACAAATGATCTATTTAGTTTTAAATGAGGTCTAAACCGCGCTCGATGTCGCGAATAATATCATCAATATCTTCCAAGCCAACAGAAACACGAATTAAACCTTCGCTGATACCTGCTGCTTGTTTGGCTTCTGGGGTCATTCTGCCATGCGATGTTGTTGCAGGATGGGTAATGGTTGATTTTACATCGCCCAAATTACTGGTGATAGATAGGAAGCGTGTGTTGTCAATCACAGTCCACGCGCCTTCACGCTCGCCTTTCACCACAAAAGATACAACACCACCAAAGCCAGACTGTTGTTTTTTCGCCAACTCATGCCCCGCATGATGCGGCAGACCTGCATAATACACTTTTTCAACTTTTGGATGTGCATCTAGCCACTCGGCAAGTTTTTGTGCGCTAGCGCAATGTGCTTTCATCCGCAGGCTTAAAGTTTCTAAACCTTTTAAGAAAATCCATGCGTTAAATGGACTTAATGAGTTACCCAAAGTACGAATCACACCGTTGATTTCTTCAACCAGTTTATCTTTGCCCACCACAGCGCCGCCTAAAGCACGTCCCTGCCCATCAATATATTTGGTCGATGAGTAGATAATTAGGTCAGCACCAAATTTAATTGGTTGTTGTAAAACTGGGGTACAGAAGGTGTTATCAACTGCAAATAAAGCATTATTTGCATGTGCAATATCGGCAATGGCTTGTAAATCGCCTACTTGTGCCAATGGATTTGATGGTGTTTCAATAAATAACAAACGCGTATTTGGACGAATCGCTTGCTTCCAACTGTCTAAATCTTCTAAATCAACAAAAGTGACATCGACACCAAACTTCATCACGTATTTTTCAAATAGTGAAATGATCGAGCCAAATACAGCACGTGAACAGACTACATGATCACCCGCTTTAAGATAAGCCAAAGTGATCGCATGAACGGCCGCCATACCCGAACTTGTCGCAACCGCACGTTCTGCACCATCTAATACTGCCAAGCGTTTTTCAAAAGCCTGTACAGTTGGGTTGGTATAACGTGAATAGGTATTGCCTTCAATTTCACCTGAGAATTTTGCAGCTGCATCGGCAGCATTTTCACAAACAAATGATGAAGTCAGGAAAATTGGCTCACTGTGTTCGCCTTCAATTGTACGGTTGTGTCCGGTACGAATTGCCAAAGTATCTAATTGATATTCAATGTCGTCGTGTTGACTCATCTTTACTGCTCAGCCCTAAACTTAGTCCTAAGACCTGTTTGTTAAATAATTGCCAACATTTTGAGCGCCAAGCGCATTTAAGGTCAAGGTAAAATGTATAAATATCGCTTAGACTTCATTCAAATCGGCGCCACGTGTGATGGAACACCTCATGAATCAGCTACAAAGAAAATTTAATCCGCACCGAAAAAAGCTTAAAAACCTCAGCACTCGCTTATTTAAAAGCCGTGATTTGATCTTATCTCAGACCACGCCATACGACATCGTGGCACGTTATAAGTATGCGCAGATTCGCTATTACGCTTCGCCAGATAAGCAATATAAAGAGCCGCTGGTTTTTGTTGCGCCTTTAGCAATTACCATGTCGATTTATGACTTATATCCTTATCGCTCTTTAGTGAAACATTTTCAGCATAGCGGTTTTGATGTGTATTTGGTTGATTGGGGACAATTGACCTATCAACATTGTCATTTAAATTTTATGGCTTTTATTCAGGATGCAATCCCTAATTGTATTCAACTCATTTTACAACACGCCAAAGTCGAACAAATTTCACTACATGGTTGGAGTATGGCGGGTATTTTTGCCATGCTTTATACCGCCGACCAACAAACAACTCATATTAAAAACTTGATGGTTTTGGGTAGCCCTGTAGATAGCTATGCTTCGGGGCGGGTTGGTAAACTCTTTCAACTGACCAATCAACTGATTTCTAAATATCCCAAATTGCAACATGCCTTTTATTCAGGAAAAATTCCAAAGCATTTAATTCATACACCGGGTTTAATCAATGCGATTGGTTTTAAGATTTTAGACCCTAGAGCATGGCTGGAAAGCAATAAACAGATGCTGTCGAATCTGCACGACTTACAAACCTTGCATGAAAACGCAACTTTAGCCATTTTTTTAAATAATATGATTGATTATCCGGGTGGGATTAATCAGGACATGGTATTGAATGTATGGCTGCAAAACCCACTCAAACAAGGTCATATTCAACTCAAACAACATCAGATAGACCTTAAAAATATTCATTGTTCACTTTTGGTCGGTGCGGGTGATAGCGATCAAATTGTCACTGCTGAAGCTGCTCAACCTTTATGTGAATTGACAAGTAGTACCGATGTCACGTTTACTCTTATTCCAGGTGGACATTTGGGTTTAATGTCCAGTCAAAAAAGTGCCAATGAATTCTGGCCTAAACTGACCACTTGGTTAGAACAACGATCTAGCAAAATTGCATAAAGAGAGCAAAAACATGATTCAATCTGTTGCATTTATTGGCTTAGGCGCAATGGGCTACCGCATGGCAGCCCATTTACCTAAACATTTTGATACGGTCTATGTCTGGAATCGTAACTTTGCCAAAGCCGAGCAACATGCTGCTGAATATGGCACACAAGCGGTTGAATTGGCTCAAGCGGTGCAAGCAGATATTATTTTTTCTTGCTTGCCCACCAGTACCGAAGTTGAAAACCTGATTGCACAAGTTCAACTTAAAGCAGGTTCAGTCTGGGTCGATTGCACCAGTGGCGTACCCGAAAGTGCTAAAAAATTGGTACAACAACTTGAAGCACAACAGATCGACTTTTTAGATGCACCTGTAAGCGGACAAACCATTGGTGCAGAAAATGCCACATTAACAGTCATGATTGGCGGTAAAGCTGCTGCTTTTGAAAAAGCCCTACCTGCAATTCAGGCTTTTGGTAAAGTGATTCAGCATGTGGGTGAACCTGGTGCTGGCTTTGCCGTAAAAGCGGTGAATAATATGTTAATGGCAGTGAGTTTGTGTGCTGCAGCTGAAGGTTTTACCACCTTAAAAGCACATGGCGTAAACTTAAATCAGGCCTTGCAATGCATAAATGCTTCAAGTGGTAAAAGCGCAGTAACGGAAATGATTTTGCCGCAGCGAGTACTGAATCGCGCTTTTCCAAATACTTTTGCACTCCCTTTACTGGCTAAAGACACAGGTATCGCATTAGATTTAGTCCATGAAGCAGCTTTGCCTGCACCTGTATTGGCTTTAACCCAAAGCCTGATTCAAGCAGCGAATTTAACCGCAGAAAAAGACAGTGATTTTTCCACTGCTGTGAAAATGTATGAATTATGGAGTAATATTACCCTAGAGTAAGAACTCGCCATTGAATATACAGCCATAAACCCAATAATGTGTATTAAGTGGCTAGTCACACCATCATTAAATAGAGGAAACTCTTATGAACAAGTTTAGCATTGCCGTATTTGCAAGCCTTGCAACTTTAATTGGGGCAAGTTCAACTGCTTTTGCATCCGAACAAGAATGTCAAAAACTTAAAAATGACCACGATGTTATTTATGCATCTAAAGGGTTCTGCTTCAAAGACCCAGAAGCTAAAGCACGTTTTGGTAATGACAACTGCTATACAACCAAACCTAAGTTTTCTGAAAAAGAACAACAACGTCTTGACGCAATCAAAGAACGTCAAAAAGAACTGAACTGTAAATAACCGTTCTGAAATATCAAAGCTGAATTTAAGGAATCATAATGGCTTACGATGATCAAAATATTTTTGCAAGAATTCTACGTGGCGAACTTCCTGCAATTAAAGTGTATGAAGATGACCAAGTGCTTGCGTTTATGGACATCATGCCGCAAGCCGATGGTCACACTCTCGTGATTCCTAAAACACCTGCAGTAACTTTATTGGATTTACCTGCAGATGCAGCAGCATATACCATTCAAATTGTGCAAAAAATTGCAAAAGCAATGCAGCAAGCTTTGGGTGTAGATGGTATCGTGTTAATGCAATTGTCAGGTACAAGCGCAGGTCAAACTGTCCCCCACGTGCATTTTCACTTAATTCCGACGTCGGTACATCAGCTTGGGAAACATGCTGCACAAATGGGCGACCAAGACAAAATTAAAGCCCAAGCGGAAAAAATTAAAGCAGCGCTCTAAAATATTTCCAAAATAAGCAGCAAAAATGAATGGAGCACCTGCTCCATTTTTTTCATCTCATACTTTAACCCTGCATTTTTTCAAGCAGTTTATGACAATAGCATTTCAGTCTGCTTGCAATTAAGTTATTCATTTCATATATTTTTTCTAAATTTAAAAACTCAGTCACTAAAAAAATGCGAATAAAAGTAAGTTTTTGATCTAATTTGTACTTTTTAATAATTTTGAAATATTTCCTTAATATTACTGTCGCATTTGTAAGGAATACTTAGCACCAATAGAGAACAGCGGTAGATCAACCCTACTTCTGAACAATGTTTAGGACTAAAAAACAATAGTCTGTATTGGAGCTACACATGAAAAAAACGCTTTGCGCATTAGCAGTTGGGGCAACCTTTTTAACACCAGCATTAGCGATGGCTGCTGATGTTAAAGTTTATGGTCGTGCACACGTATCTTTAGACTATCTTGATGATGGTAAAGACTACAACGAAGTTGGTCTTTCTTCTAACTCATCACGTTTAGGCTTCAAAGCTGAACAAAAATTAGAAAATGGCATGACTGTTTTTGGTCAAATTGAACAAGAAATTAACTTTGCTAGCGGTTCTGCAAATGATGATTTAGAGTTTGCTACTCGTGATACTTTTGTAGGTTTAAAAGGTGACTTCGGTCAAGCGCGTGTAGGTCGTTTTGACAGCCCATTTAAAGCTGCACGTGGTCCAGTCAACTTCTTTGGTGACCAAGTTGGTGACATCCGTAACGTAACTCGTGCTGGTAACTTACGTTTTGATGAGCGTAATGCTAACTCAATTGAATATAAATCACCTAAATTTGGTGGCGGTTTTAATGTTCTAGCTGCACTTTCTTTACATGAAGGTAATAGTGCTGGTTTCACATCTACAACCTCACAAAAAACTACAGTCATTAATACTGTAGACGGTCCAGTTACAGTTGTTGTTCCAGGCACTACAACAACAAATACTAAAGCTGATCGTGATGATAAAGCTTATGACTTAGCTTTAACTTATAAAGAAGGCAAAGTCGATTTTGCTGCTGCTTATGAGCACTATGAAGAAGATGCTGGTCGTGGTGAGCGTGATGGCTTCCGTATTGCCGCTGCATACAAAATCACACCTGAGTTAAACGTTGGTGCTTTATATCAATTGTTAACACATGATAATGAAACTGCAAACCCAGATGCACAAGTATTTGGCGTAGCAGCGGATTATAAAGTTACACCGAAGACTTATGTACGCGGTCAAGTCTTCCATCGTGATGTAGATGCAGATGATGCAAATGCAACATTATTGGCTGTGGGTGTAGAGCACCGTTTAGACAAGGCCGTACGTGTATACGCAAACCTTGCAACTATGCTTAATGACAAAAAATCTAACTTAACACCATGGTCACAAGGTCGCTCAAACAACGTTGGTGGCGTGAATGACGAAGATGCTTTAGGTCTTTCTTTGGGTTTCCGTTACGACTTCTAAGTCTAACCAAACTTAAAAAACCAAAAAACACGCTTCGGCGTGTTTTTTGCATACTTAAAAAACCAAATAAAAACTAAGCCAACAAACTTGCTGGCTTAGTTTATTCAAGTCAGTTTTGCAAAGCTGAATTTTTCAATATTAACGCTTTAAAAATCCAGACACTAAATTCATCACTTGTTGAATATCATCATTGGCTTCTTGTTTGCTAGTTTGCTCACCTTGTGGTGTCAATGAATCAATAATTTGCGGCAATACTGCAGAAATCGCATTATAAATATCTTGCTTTGGCGCCTGAGTTTGCTGTGCGACCTGCTCTACATCGGCATCATCAAATAAACTTTGTACTTGTTCAGCACCTACATGCGCATTTTCACCTGGGCCTGTAGACACCCAATCATCCACCTGACTGGTTAAGCCTTGTCCTTTGAGTTTATCCAAAGCACCTTGCAAGCCACCCTGTTTTTGAATCCATGCCAACACCAAAGGCAAAACTGCAATCAATAAACTTTGTGTACCTGAAGCACCTGTAGCAGAACGCTGTTGTTGCCCACCTAACTGACCTAGTACCGAACCAAGAATGCCACCCAAGCCGCCTTGCGCAGATTGTTGGTTATTACCACCAAGTTGCCCCAAAACCGAACCTAAAATACCACCCAATCCGCCTTGAGATTGATTAGATTGCTGATTCGCGCCCAATGCCTGCTTTGCTAAAATTTCAACAATATTGCTTAAATTGGTCATTTTATTTTCCTAATAATGCCCTTATGACAGCATACGAAGTTTTGACTGAATTGCGCGCTTGAAATTGTTAAATTTTGCAATATCCTAAATTTATGTGAATTAATTATCATTATTAGAATTTTGTGATCGTAATTCAGCACTTACCAGCGGAATTTATCCCAATTTTCAGGGTTTGCCCAAAACTTAGAATTAAACCAATCAGGCACGTGCTTATAAGTCAAAATATTAAATTGCCATAAGCACAAATGATGCTGCTCAAAGCGATGTTCAATCAATTGCGTAAAACCAAGCGCTCTAAGCAATTGCTCATCTTCACGCGCAGCAATCACCACAATACGTTTTGCCAATAAATCACGTAGCTTCACCAAAATTTGCGAGGTGTGTTGTGGTGTCTGCGCAGCAAAATCGGCAGCATCTAAAAATACAACTGCCAAATCAAAACGTTGGGTAAAAGGCAGATTTAAAAATGCCAATGCGCTAAAATACTGCCATTGGATAGTTGGCTGCTCATCAGCCGCTTGATTGTTATACTTCGGGCTTGCTTCAATATTTTGCCCTATACACAATGCAGTAGAAATTGGCTGTTGTTGAGATAAATCATCAATTAATGCTTGAATTAAACGCATTTCAGCCATCACTGCATTCCTTCATTTTCGAGAGAGTATTCTTATGGAACTACAAGGCATTTGCCATAAAATGCACGCAGGTCTTAAGGACCATAGTGTAACTGATGAACAGGTACACAAGGCAAATGTTGAATATAAATTTATTCTAGACCGTGCAGAAATTGACCTGCCTTTTCAGCTTGGGCAAGAACTTGAACTGGAATGGACGGGCAATATTTATTGTGTTTCTTGTGGTGTGAAAACACCAAAATCCTATTCGCAAGGACATTGTTTCAAGTGTTTTAAAACCAAAGCATCTTGCGATATGTGCATCATGAAGCCTGAGACCTGTCACTATCATTTAGGTACCTGTCGTGAAGATAGTTTTGCTCAAGAAGTCTGCTTTCAACCGCACATCGTATATTTAGCCAATTCAAGTGCTTTAAAAGTGGGAATCACCCGTTTAGGTCAAATGCCAACACGTTGGCTAGATCAGGGCGCAACTCAAGCCTTGCCAATTATGAAAGTCGGCTCACGCCGTTTATCTGGGCAATTGGAAGTTATGTTTGGTACACAAGTCGCAGATAAAACCGACTGGCGCAAACTACTCAAAGGCGAAGCAGAGCCGCTAAACCTAATTGAAGTGCGTGAACAACTGATTGAAGAGTTTGCGCCTAAAATTCAGACCATTCGTGATGAGTTTAGTCAAAACCTTGAATTCAACGAAACGGTAGAGCTTTTAGATCAGGAACTTCCGCGTGAATTTGTGTACCCTGTAGAACAGTATCCTGAGAAAATTAAATCGCATAACTTAGATAAAACCCCAATCATTCGCGGCAAACTGCAAGGAATTAAAGGGCAATATTTAATCTTGGATACAGGTGTCATCAACATTCGTAAATACACAGGTTATGAGCTAAAAATTCGCGCTGAATAAATCTTGAAACTGCTTACTTAATCATTTTAGATGCACAAAAAAACCAGCAAATTTGCTGGTTTTTTTGTAGATGTTCATCACTTATTTGATTTTCGCTTTCGATTTCAAATATTGCGTATAGTCATCTAGCTCTTGTTGAGCACGTAATTGTTGATACAACTGCGCTAACTCTTTCAGTTGCTCAGGCGTTAAAGCATTCGATGTAGTATCGTTTACATTTGATACAGCTACCACCACCAATTCATTTGGTATAGATGCTGTTGTTACTGACCACATACCATCTTTAGGCGCAAGCACACTAAATGCAGCACGTTCAATTTCACGCTTTAACAAACCATCTGCACGGGTGAATGTGCCTGCATTTTCAAAACGGATTTGGTTTTTCGCCAAAACGGTCGCTGCAGGTTGAGTTTTAAAGGCATCCAACGCAGCTTGAATATCTTTTTTCGCTGCATCAAAGGCTTTTTTCTCAATCAGTTTAGCTTTTACGCGGGGTGTTGCTTCTTCTAAAGTTTGCACACCTGCGGCATGGTAATTACGCACTTTCACCCATACCACATCGCCATTGGCTAAAGTAATGTTACTCGATGCGTTGCGATCGCCATTTTTCACATCATCATTAAACAATTTAACTTTGACAGATGGCTGGCTTAAAACAGGATGCTGCGCCGCCAAAGTTAAACCATTAACAGATTCGACTTTGGCCGTTTTCACTTCTTCTGCCACAACATCTAAAGCATCACTACTCACCACCAATTCATTTAAGCTGTTGATGGTATCGGTATACGCATTTTCAGTTTTGGCTTTTTGCAACTCTGCCATTAAACGTGCTTTTTGAGTTTCAAACGCAGGGACTTGAACTGTAGCACCTTCTGTTTGAATCACATGATAGCCATATTGAGTTTTAATCGGCTGTGATACTTCACCAGATTTTAAGCTACCCACGGCTTTGTCAAAGGCATCGCCAAATACGCCTGCTTCATAACCTGCAACCTCACCACCTTTGGCTTTAGACTCAGGATCATCCGAATACTTTTGTGCAGCTGCAGTAAAGCTTGTACCTTGCTTAATTTCAGCTGCGGCTTGCTCTGCAAGTTTTTTAGCTGCGGCATCATCACGCGCATCGGTGGTGATTAAAATATGTTTCACTGTCGGTACAGCAGCACCTTTTTGAGTTTCGACAAACTTTTGATAAGCCTGTTGTAACTCTGCGTCAGTGACAGCCGTATTTGCAGGTGCAATATTGGCTGGAGTCACCACAATGTAATCGACATCAACGCTAGCAACCTGTTTAAAGGCATTGGCGTGCTGTTCATAATACGCAGCAATCTCTTGTGCATTTGTGGTGATGTTTTTCTTGTAGTCATCTAACTTAATGCTAGATAAATGCAAAGTACGTTGCTGGGTTTGTAAATTGGCAATTTGCTGAATATCAGACGGGCTAACTAAAGCATAATCGGTAAAGCTAGCACTCAGCATTTTTAACGCATGGTCTTGGCGTAAATTTGCCACAAGCGCCTGATTGGTCATGCCTACAGATTGCAGATAGTTCGCATACAAGCTTTCAGAAAACTTGCCATCTTGTTGGAAATTCGGTTGCTGTGCAATCATTTGTTCAATTTGTGCATCGCTCAAAGAAATCCCTAATTTCTCAGCTTGTTGTAATAACAAGGTACGTGCAACCAACGTATCTTTGGCTTTGTTTTGAATATAATTTTGATTCAATAGTGTTTCATCACCATTGGTATAGGCCAAGTATTGTTCTTTCAAGGAATTGGTCAGATTATCTAATTCTCGTTTTGAAATTTGCTGACCATTGACTGTTTGTGCAGTGTCTTCAGACTGACCTCCACTAAAATATCCTTCAATACCTACAAGTGCTAAAGGGGTCAAGAACAAGACGAGCAAAACTTTGCCCAACCAACCCTTAATAACTTTACGAAAAGATTCCATAAGTATTCCAATATTTTATTTGTGCGAGATTTTAACTGAAAACCCTCAACGAATGAATGCGTTGAAGCCGTTTATTGACATTATTAATAAAAAACGCGCCAATTGGCGCGCTTTCTTGGCATTTTAAAAGATTATGCTACTGAATCTTTTAAACCTTTACCCGCTTTAAAGCTTGGTACTTTGCTTGCTTTAATTTCAAGTGTAGCACCTGTTTGTGGGTTACGACCTGTGCGAGCAGCACGCTCTTTCACATTAAATGTACCAAAACCAACGAGGGTTACAGTATCACCCGCTTTAAGCGCTTCAGTAATAGAAGCAATTGTTGCGTCTAAGGCCTTACCTGCATCAGTCTTAGACAATCCCCCTTTCTCTGCAATTGCATCGATTAATTCTGATTTATTCATGAAAATTACGTCCTCTTAATATCGTTTATTTAAGGTCCAGAGATTTAATTTAAATTACCGTAACGCCTTTATAGCAATGCTTTGAGGGTAAAAGCAATACTCCCTGCACGCTTTTATGCAAAATAAATGGTAAAAACGATGGAACTGTTAGCCTCTATTCAGTTTTGCCCTAAAATACCCGATGTATAATAAAGCAACATCCTTTAAGCCCCCTTTGCACAGAATTACTTTTTCGCAACATCTTCTTTTAATTGTTTATTTTCTTCAATCAACGCATCGACTTTGGCATGTAATTGCAGTACCAATTGCTCCAAATGTTGTAGGTCTTTTGCTGTCACCAAGCCAATTCTATTTAAAGAATGATTGACGCTATGGTCAATTAAACGCTCAACTTTATCTTTAGTATCAATGACCGACTCTTTGGCTTTTTCAGACACTTTTTCAACTGTTTGATCGGCAATTTCTGTAGTTTTAGATTCTAATTCCTCACCCACCTTGACCAGAGAGTCAAACAATTTATTGCCTTCTTCTTCTGCGCGTGAAAATGCACCTAAACCTGCTAGCCAAATTTGCTTGGTATATTTACGAAAATCGAGTGATGATTTACGTCCTGAGCGTAATTTATCTTTATTTTTCAATGTGGTTTCTGATTCAAGCAAATGCTCTTCTACGCTATCCGTCGTTTTTTCCATGAACCTCTCTCCTGCTTATTTTATGCGCACATAAATGTAATAAACCTACAAAATGCTTTCATAATAGCAAATTAAATACTTGATCGTTTTGCTAAACTGTTCTACAAAGCAAGATTATTCGCTGCGCTTCTTAGAATGTATTCTCAACGAAGCGCAAAACAAGGAATTCAACTTTAGATTTAGGGATTTGATTTTATGAGTGATTCGCAACAAAGACAAAGTAATCCACATTTGTTGCTGACCATGCTCATGATTGTGCTGGAAACAATTTTTAGCTTTATTCTAAAACATGATCGTGTGGTCGCTTTGCAGGCTAAAAAGTTTGTCGACCAGAAAATCACCATTAAAATTAATAGCTATATTCCTTATTTCGACATTTACGTGGAATTCAATCCAAACGGCATCTTATTTGACAGCAAAGCACCTGAACAAGCTGTCGATTTAGATGTGCGCACCACCCTCATAGATTTATTTAAAATCTTTATTTTAGGTAATCGTCGCAGTATTAAACACATGCGTATAGATGGTGACATTACCCTTAAAGATGAGTTTCGTGATCTAATTTTGCATTTTAGTGCACCCAAAGTTTTAGCTGACTGGAAACAATGGCTGAAAGAAGCACCGCAAGAACAAGAAGTGATTGGTTCTAAAAAGCGCATTGCCCCACTTTTAGACAAAATTGATGAACAACGCTCTAAGATCAACACCCTACAAGTTGAGCTTAAACAGCATAAAAACCGTATTCGTCGGATTGAACGTCGTCAAAAGCGCATTAACATCGTCTTTGGTGTAATAACAGTACTATTAATTACGTTATTAGTGTATAATTTATGGATCGTTTAAACGCATTAAAATATCAAGAAAAACAGCGTAAATCCTCGCGCACAATATCACAATAAAATACTTGACTAATTTAGTCGGGATTCATAGAATACCCATATCTAGTCTAATCATGTGTATCGAATCATGCGCTTAACAACTCGCGGTCGCTACGCAGTGACTGCTCTACTTGATTTAGCTTTGCAGCCAACTGAACAAACGATCACGCTTGCTGAAATTGCAGCCCGTCAAACTATTTCTGTTGCTTATCTTGAGCAGTTATTCGCAAAACTTAAGCGCCACGGCTTAGTGTCTAGTGTTCGCGGTGCTAACGGTGGTTACCATTTAGCACGTAGTGCAAATGAAATCACTGTGCTAGAAATCATTGAAGCCGTAAACGAAACTGTTGATGCAACGCGTTGCGACCATAAAGGCAACTGTCAAAATGGTGCAATGTGCTTGACTCACGACTTATGGCAGGAACTCTCCCATCATATTGCCGACTATCTCGCTAAAATCTCACTTGCTGATTTAGTTGCGCGTGACAACGTACAAACTGTTGCCATTCGCCAGAACACAGCACCGTTTGATTCAGCTCTGTTATCGGTTACAGGTATTTGACATGAAACGTCCAATTTATCTTGACTACGCAGCAACCACTCCTGTAGATCCTCAAGTTGCAGAACGCATGATGGAGTGCCTGACTTTTGATGGGACTTTCGGTAATGCCGCTTCTCGTTCGCACGCTTATGGCTGGCAAGCAGAAGAAAAAGTTGAATATGCACGTGAACAAGTTGCGAACTTGATCAAAGCAGACCCACGTGAAATCGTGTGGACTTCTGGTGCAACAGAATCAGATAACCTTGCACTAAAAGGCGTAGCACAATTCTATTCGTCTAAAGGCAAACACATTATTACCTCTAAAATTGAACACAAAGCCATTTTAGATACCTGCCGTGAGCTTGAATCTGAAGGTTTTGAAATCACGTACTTAGAGCCACAACCACAAACAGGTTTAATTACACCTGAAATGGTTGAAGCGGCAATTCGTCCAGACACAATTTTAGTGTCGTTGATGATGGTCAATAACGAAATTGGTACGATTACCGATGTCGCTGCAATTGGCGAAATCACCCGTGCCAAAAAAATCTTCTTCCACGTTGATGCTGCGCAAGCTGCAGGTAAGGTAGAAATTGATTTATCTACCTTAAAAGTAGACTTAATGAGCTTCTCTGCACACAAAATCTATGGCCCTAAAGGTATTGGTGCGCTATTTGTACGCCGCAGTCCACGCGTACGCTTAAAAGCACAAATGCATGGTGGCGGTCATGAGCGTGGCATGCGTTCAGGCACACTTGCAACCCACCAAATTGTAGGTATGGGCGAAGCATTTGAACTTGCAGGCAAAAACTTGGCTTCTGAACAAGCCCGTTTACGTGTATTGCGCGACAAACTTTGGAATGGCTTGAACACCATGGAACAAGTTTTCCTGAATGGTCACCCAACACTAAACGTAGCCAACTATTTAAACGTCAGCTTCAACTTTGTTGAAGGTGAATCTTTAATGATGTCTCTTAAAGATGCTGCGGTATCTTCAGGTTCTGCGTGTACTTCAGCGACTTTAGAGCCATCTTATGTATTACGTGCACTAGGTCTTTCAGACGAACTTGCACACAGCTCAATTCGTTTCAGTTTTGGTAAATACACCACTGAAGAAGATATTGATCATGTCCTAACTGTGACTAAAGCTGCTGTTGAAAAGTTACGTGAACTTTCACCGCTTTGGGATATGTATAAAGAAGGGATTGACCTTTCTAAAGTAGAATGGACTGAACACTAATTCATCCCAAATCTAATGGCTTTGACAGGAAGCCATTAGATTGATAAAGGTAAATTCACCCCCATATTTATATTAAGGCTGACCCCGAGGTTTGGAGAAGCGACATGGCTTATAGCGATAAAGTAATTGATCATTACGAAAACCCTCGTAATGTTGGCGTTTTAGACAAAAATGCTGAAAACGTTGGTACAGGTATGGTGGGCGCACCTGCATGTGGCGATGTAATGCGTCTGCAAATTCAAGTGAATGACGAAGGCGTGATTGAAGAAGCACGTTTCAAAACTTATGGTTGTGGTTCTGCCATTGCTTCTAGTTCTTTGGTTACTGAGTGGCTTAAAGGTAAAACTTTAGATGAAGCACAAGCGATCAAGAACATTGATATTGCTACCGAACTTGCCCTTCCACCAGTGAAAGTACACTGCTCTGTATTGGCAGAAGATGCAATTAAAGCTGCTGTAGAAGACTATCGCAGCAAAAAGACCAAAGCTTAATTTGCTAAGTTTTGTGGAAAAACAAACGGAGTTTTCATGATCAATTTAACTGAAAATGCTGCAACTCATATCAGCAATTACTTAAAGAATCGCGGTAAGGGTCAAGGTATTCGCGTTGGTGTGAAAACTTCAGGCTGTTCTGGTTTGGCTTATGTACTCGAATTTGTAGATGAAGTCGATACGCACGACCAAATGTTTGAACAGTTTGGTGTTAAAGTTTTCGTTGATCCGAAAAGCCTAGTTTACCTAGATGGCATGGAAATGGACTATGTCAAAAATGGTTTAAACGAAGGTTTCGAGTTTAACAACCCCAATAAAAAAGGTGAATGTGGCTGCGGTGAATCGTTCACGGTATAACGCCACCTCCCTCTTTTTAGCTTAAAACAGTGTACAATACACTGTTTTAATTGCATTTATGCAGCCAATTTTGCACACTAATTGCGGATTCCATCTCCCATGAATCATTTTGAGTTGTTTAATCTTCCTGTTGCACTCGATATTGATTTCGCTACTTTAAAAGCTGAATTTTTAAAGCTACAGCAGCAATATCACCCCGACAAAGCCGAAGACAAAGATCAAGCCTTGATTAAATCTAGTAAAATTAATCAGGCGTTTAAACAACTCTCTGCGGTAGACAGTCGTGCTGCATATTTACTCTCATTGAAAAAGCAAGATTATCATCTCGATCAATCCATCCATGACTTTGAATTTTTACAAGATGCCTTGGAAATTCGTGAGCAATTGGATGATGCCAACTGTGCCGATGACTTACGGTCATTAAAGGTTGAAGTACAACAATGGGTTGATGGCTTAGTCCGTGAATTTAAAATTGACTATGCCGAAGAAGATTGGGCAGAAGCGCGTGACACTGTGCGTAAATTACGCTTTTTCATGAAAGTTATGGCTGACCTAGACAAAGCTGAAGATCGTTTCCTTGATGATGACAGTTTTGATTTAGACGATGATTTTTAATTTTAGTTTGTATTTTAATATTTAACGGGCAAAGGATTTTACATAATGGCGCTCTTGCAAATTGCAGAACCAGGTCAATCAAGTGCACCGCATGAACATCGCATTGCGATTGGCATTGACTTAGGCACCACTCATTCATTGGTTGCCACAGTTCTTTCTGGTAAAGCCAAAGTCTTGCATGATGAGCAAGGTCGCGTGCTACTGCCTTCTATCGTCCATTATGCAGAGCAAAATACACATTATGGCAATGCTGCTGCGCCATTTATTACTACAGACCCTAAAAACACGATTGTTTCAGTCAAGCGTTTTATGGGTCGTTCTAAAGCGGACATTAAATTTCAACATCCATACACGTTAGTGGGTGAAGACAATCAAATGCCTGCTTTTGAAACAGCTCAAGGCCGTAAAACACCTGTTGAAATTTCGGCAGAATTACTTAAACAACTCAAAGACCGCGCAGAAGCCAGCTTACAAAACCCTGTAAATGGTGCAGTGATTACTGTTCCTGCTTATTTTGATGAAGCTCAACGCCAAGCCACACGTGACGCTGCCGAGCTTGCAGGTTTAAAAGTATTGCGTTTATTGAATGAACCGACTGCAGCAGCGGTTGCCTACGGTTTAGATCAAGACACCAACTTGGCTCAAGACCGTAACTATGTGATTTACGACTTGGGCGGTGGTACGTTTGACGTTTCTATTTTACGTTTCTCTCAAGGTGTTTTTGAAGTTTTAGCCACAGGCGGCCACACTGCTTTAGGTGGTGATGACTTAGATCGTCTGATTGTTAAATGGGCAAAAAAACAGCTGAATATTGAAAGTTTAGATGATGCAGAATATGCACACTTTATTGTGTCTGCACGTAAAGCCAAAGAAGCGCTCAGCAATGCAGAAAGTGTTGAATTAAAACTGTTAGAGCACACGCTGCAATTAGACCGCGCAAACTTTGAAAGTATTATTCAGGTTGCTTTAGATAAAACCATTAGTGTATGCAAACGTGTATTACGCGATGCCAAACTTGACCTAGATGACATTCAAAATGTAGTTTTAGTTGGTGGTTCAACACGTTCTTATGCCGTGCAAAAAGCTGTTCGTGAAGTATTTAATCAAGAACCATTATGCACAATTAACCCAGATGAAGTGGTTGCAATTGGTGCATCAATTACCGCCAATCAACTAATTGGTAACAGCAAAGATGGTTCGTTGCTATTAGACGTTACCCCACTGTCTTTGGGTTTAGAAACCATGGGCGGTTTGGTAGAACGCTTAATTTCACGCAATACTGCAATTCCTGTAGCACGTCGCCAAGAATTTACCACTTATCAAGATGGCCAAACTGCCATGTTGATTCATGTGGTACAAGGTGAGCGTGATTTGGTAGAACATTGTCGTAGCTTAGGTCGTTTTGTGCTACACGGTATTCCACCAATGACTGCGGGTCAGGCACGCATTGAAGTTACGTTCCAAGTCGATGCTGATGGCTTGCTCAGTGTTTCTGCTAAAGAAACCACTTCTGGTGTGACTGCAAATATCGACATCAAGCCATCTTATGGTTTATCTGAAGCAGATACCGAGCGTTTGCTGCTAGATGGTTTCAAATATGCAGAAGAAGACAAGCAATTGCGTCATTTGCATGAAACCAAAGTTGAAGCACAACGTGAACTTGAAGCTTTACAACAAGCCTTAAAAGTAGATGCACAACTATTAAGCCCAGAACAATTAGAAGCTTTAAATACTGCCAAAGCGCAGTTGGAAGCCGAATTGACTGGACAAGACATTAAAGCCATTGAACATGCTGTTGAACAGCTTAAAATACACAGTGATGCTTTTGCTGCAATTCGTATGAATCAACATATTGATGCAGCACTTAAAGGCACTAAACTCGACGACTGGTCAAACTCAAACTAATTTAAGGTAAAGATTATGCCACGTATTAAAGTACTTCCACATGCGCAATTCTGCCCAGAAGGTGCTGAGTTTGAAGTCGAACAAAATGCCAACTTATGCGAAAGCTTACTTGAAAATGGCATTAAAATTGAACATGCTTGCGATATGTCTTGTGCATGTACCACTTGCCACGTTGTTGTTCGTAAAGGCTTTGACAGCCTAGAAGAAATGGATGATGTTGAAGCTGACTTATTAGACCGTGCTTGGGGTTTAGAGCCTGATTCACGCTTATCTTGTCAGGTTAAAGTGGTCAATGAAGACTTGGAAGTCGAAATTCCAAAATACACCATTAACCATGCTTCAGAAAATCATTAATCATAAAATGATGCTAATTCTAAAAAACTGCGCTACGGCGCAGTTTTTTTATTGCACAACTTTAGATTTAAAATTTTTGAGGATTTAAAAGTTAAACGAGATCTACATTATAAGAAAAATTTTAGTGTTTTTCAGGAATATGAGTTTTGGCAATTTCTTCAACAGGTGGATGTTCAATCACTTCATCTTCAAGATTAAGTTTTACAATGCCCTGTGAGTTGGTCAGCTTTTGCTGCGTTTGAATTCTTTTAATCATTTTTTCTAATACGGTAATTAGCTCAGGATATTCAAAATTCTGCACTTCATCCAAATTAAGCAACAAATGAAAACCTTTATATTCGTAGTCAAACCAACGCTGATAATCCGACTTGCTGGCCGCATATTTTTCCATCACTTGCCAAGTTTTTACAGGACCTTGAATCCCCTTTAAAAAGATCGGTGCTTTCGGAGCACACAAATAATCATTTTTAATCAGTTTATAAGTGTCATCTGAAAGTAAAATTTCATCAACTTCGGCCGCACTTTGCAAACGCGCAGCTAAGTTAGCATCACGCCCAACAATGGTATATGCCATCCGATGTGCTGCACCGTAGTTCCCAACGTGGCAATATCCTGTACTGATACCCATACGAATATGTAAAGGCGGATAGCCCATTTTGACCCAACGTTCGCGTAACAATTTCATTTGCTGACGCATCGCAATAGCCATCTCTACACAAGTTTTAGCATCTTGTTCAACACCTTGCGTATTTGGATCACCAAAGAAAATTAAAATCGCGTCACCCATAAACTTATCCACCGTCGCTTCATATTGCTTGGCAATTTCGGTCATGTGGCTTAAATAATCATTGAGCAGGAATGCTAAATCATCTGGAATTAGTGTTTCAGAAAGTTCAGTAAAGCCTTGAATATCAGAAAAGAAAATCGTCATTTTTTTACGTTTATATTCAATTTTCGCTTCCGACTCACCTTTCATAATCGATTGCCACAACTGCAAAGGTGCATAGCGACTAAGCTGATTCGCAAATTCCATATAGCGGTTCATTTGTGTGTAGTAATGGTCTTTCTTTGCCGTGGTATAGCGGATACGACGTGCCTGATAGGCACTGCCCATGCCAAAGTAAAAGATCATACATAAAAAGGCTAAAATCGTAAGTTCGGTACTGCTTTGTTCAAAATATTCGTTAAAACCAAAAATAAAAATATTACAAAAATAAAAAACTGTGACCGCCAATAAGGATGCCAATGCCACCAAAAAGAAAGAAACTTTAATATAAATGGCGGTATATAGCAGCGCAAATAAAGCGGCAAAAGTAAGTACCAAATTCAGATGTACCGCAGACAAACATACTGCGACTACCACAATATCAATAATAAACAGGATATTACGCTTGGCTTGATGACTATATTTATATTGCAGCCAACGCGAAAATTTAGGAATTATCAGTAATAAAAAAGTAAGAAAAAACGGAAGGTAAATTTGATAATTGGTATCGGCGTAGGTGTAGTGATAGACCACCATAATCAGGGATAAACTTGCATACCCGACTAAACGATGCAGAAATTCGAATTGTTTGGGATCTCTTTCCATCCAATTGTACATGAACACCGCGGCCTACTCCAATCTAGGATTAAAAAGCCACGCATCCTGCGTGGCAATTCATTTCAATTAATCCATTCGCCAGTCAAATGGCATATCGCCTTGACCACGCAGAGCAAGCATCAAGGTTTGACGCATGTGAGCCAAAACTTCATTGCTGTATGGTACAGCTGGCGTACCCCAAACTGGTTTAGGCCAAGCCACATCATTTTGATAACGCACGACGTGATGAAAATGCAATTGTGGAACCATATTACCTAAAGCCGCCACATTCATTTTATCGGCACGGAATACACGTGATAATTGGCTAGATAACCAGCTAGATTCACGTAAAAATTGTTCTTGGTCTGCCTGGCTTAATTCGTATAGTTCTGTAACCCCTGGCACACGTGGAATTAGAATTAACCAAGGGAATTGCATATCATTCATTAAACGACATGTTGACAGAGGAAAGTCGCCTACAAAAAAAGTATCTTGAGCAAGTTGTGGATGCAAACTAAACATATCTTTATAAATGACGCAAATTGTAATGATGGGTAATACTATCACATCCCTAGTGAACTGAGTATGATTCCCATCATGTTTCGATGTAAATAAAGTGCAATTTTAACCAAATTCATCATGAATAATATTCATTATAGAATCAGAGGTTTCTTAGCAAATATTCATAAATTTACCGATATGATATTTGGATCAATTTGCATTTTTAAACTCAGCTGTGCAAAGTTTTTAGCAGGCTGTTTAATAGATCGGCAATAAATTGAATCCGCTTTTCAGCTTCCTCCAACATCACCATCACTTTTAAACGCTGTCCACCATCCATACGGAAATAGGTCGGATGTTTTTGCATCATTTGAATGATGCTCATGGCTTGCACAGGTGTATCTGGTGAAAATTCGATATGACCGCCATTTGTACCAATATCAATTTTAGTGATGCCCAACTGCTCTGCTTTTAAACGCAGTTGATGTACAGCAAATAATTGTTTCACCGCTTGTGGTGGAATACCAAAACGGTCAATCAACTCCATACGGATATGATCAAGCTTTTCTTGAGTATCGGTATTACTAATGCGTTTGTAGAACAATAAGCGCTGATGCACATCGCCCAAATAATCATCTGGAATTAAAGCAGGCATGTGCAGGTTGATTTCTGCAGTTAAAGACAATGGTGCATCGAAGTTAGGGGTTTTACCTTTTTGAATGGCTTTGGTGGCTTTTTCCAGCATTTCCATATACAGGCTATAACCAATAGCTTGCATTGAACCGCTTTGTTGCTCACCCAGTAATTCGCCCGCACCACGAATTTCCAAGTCTTCGGTTGCCAGCATAAAACCTGCACCCAAAGTTGAGGCACGCTGAATCGCATCCAAGCGTTTTTCAGCATCGCCTTTTAAGCCCTTAATGGAAGGTACCAGCAAATACGCATAAGCTTGGTGATGCGAACGTCCAACACGACCACGTAGTTGGTGCAACTGCGCCAATCCGAGTTTATCTGCACGTTCAATTAAAATGGTATTGGCATTTGGAACATCAATCCCTGTTTCAATAATGGTTGAGCAAACCAACACGTTATATTCTTTATGATAAAACTGCTGCATGACTTGCTCTAATTCACGCTCGCGCATTTGCCCATGCGCAACTGCAACCCGCGCTTCTGGTACCAATTCACGAATGGTTTCAGCACTACGCTCAATGGTTTCCACTTCATTATGCAGGAAATACACCTGACCACCACGTAACAATTCACGTAAAATGGCTTCTTTCACCGTATCGCCTGTATGCTCTTGCACAAAGGTTTTGACCGCTAAACGGCGTGCAGGTGGTGTAGCAATAATGGATAAATCGCGCATACCGCTAAATGCCATATTTAAGGTACGTGGAATTGGCGTTGCGGTTAAAGTCAGCATATCCACATCGGCGCGCAGCGCTTTAATACGTTCTTTGTCACGCACCCCAAAACGATGTTCTTCATCGACAATCATTAAACCCAACTGCTTGAACTGAATATTTTCTTGCAGAATTTTGTGCGTCCCAATCACAATATCGACTTTGCCTTCAGCTAAATCTTCAATGGTTTTTTGATGAGATTTGCTTGAACCAAAACGCGATAAGACTTCAATACGCACAGGCCAGTCGGCAAAACGGTCTTTAAAAGATTCATAATGCTGTTGTGCCAACAATGTGGTCGGAACCAATACCGCGACTTGTTTATTATTCTGTACCGCGACAAATGCAGCCCGCATGGCGACTTCGGTTTTACCAAAACCAACATCACCACAGACCAAACGATCCATTGGTTTTGCCAGTTGCATGTCATGTAAAGTCGCTTCAATTGCATTGGCTTGGTCTAGGGTTTCTTCATAAGCAAAGCCACTGGCAAATTGCATATAAAGACTATGATCCAACTCAAAAGCAAAACCCGGTTTAGATTGACGACGTGCCTGAATATGCAGTAATTCTGCTGCCACATCGTGAATTTGTTCCAACGCTTTGCGTTTGGCTTTATTCCATGCATCTGTGCCTAATTTATGCAAAGGCGCAAGGTCTGGATCACCACCGCTATAACGGCTGATTAAATGCAAATTGGTAACAGGTACATACACTTTTGCAGCATCGGCATAATCAAGTTGTAAAAACTCATGCTCTTGCTCATCAATATTTAAAGTAATTAAACCTGCATAACGCCCTACGCCATAATCAATATGTACCACAGGTGCACCAATGCTTAACTCGGTCAAACTGCGAATTAAAAACTCTTCAGAAACTTCCTGCTGACGTTTACGACGGCGCTGCACCACACGATGTTCATACAACTGATTTTCTGAGATTACACTCAATTGATCTTGAATGACCAAGCCGCGATCTAAAGGTGCATTGGTAATCGCAATGGCTTGTAAAGACTGCTGAAATGCCTCAAAACTCTCCACTTGTGGAATTTCACCCAAAGCGGCACGCAACGCATCTTTTAAGGTTTCACGACGACCTGCACTTTCTGCCACCAATAAAACAGGATGATTGGCCGCATCAATATATTGCTTAACGGCATGAAAGGGTTGTTCTTGTTTAGGATCAACCGCCAAACGTGGTGGTACAAGTGTGCTTAAGTTCACTACACCTGCTTTTTGCTCAAAAGCTTCGGGCGATGCAATCACACGTCCAAATTGATTCAGTTGTTCTAATAATTGATTTGGTTGTAGGAATAATTGCTCAGGCGGCAAAATCGGCTGGTCGATGTTATGACGTCTGTCCTCATAACGATACAGCACATCTTTCCAAAATTGAGTTAAACAGTCATCCACCGCCTTATCTGTAATGACAATGCAATGCTTTGGTAAGTATGAAAGTAATGTATTTTGACCTTCAAGCTGTGCTTGAGTGAAGAATAACGGAAAATAAAACTCTAAACCAGGCGATGCAATGCCTTCTAACACATCCTGATACACAGGGTTCTTTTTCGGGTTTGCCGTTGGGAAACTTTCTGCATAGCGGTCACGGAAAATCGCACGACCTTCTTTTAATGGAAATTCTTTGGCGGGTAAAACCGTAAAATTCTGCAAACTTTGGGTGGTACGCTGCGTTTCTGGATCAAAAAACTTTAAGGTTTCAACTTCATCATCAAATAAATCAATACGGATGGGTGCTTCCTGTCCCGAAGCATAAATATCCATAATACTGCCACGCACAGCGAATTCACCATGATCATAGACTGTATCGACCAGATGATAGCCTGCTTGTACCAAACGCTGCTTTTGTTGTTCCAAAGCAAACTTTTGCCCAACACGAATATCGAAATGCTCGCCTAACACCCATGAGGTTGGTGCAACACGTTGTGCCAAAGTGGTTGCCGAAACCAACAATACACCTTGCTGCGGCATATTGGATAAAATCGCCAAACGCTCCGACACAATATCTTGATGCGGTGACAAGCGGTCATAAGGCAAAATTTCCCAATCGGGGAAAATAGTCGGTTTTACCCCGTAAAATTCTAATTCGCTTTCTAACTGCGCCAAATGTTGTTGATTGCGCGCGACAATCACAAATAAATGCTGATTCTGCTGACCAATTTCTTTAAATAATAATGCTGCGGCAGAACCTTGTAGATTACCAATCCAGCGTTTTTCGCCAGCTTTCAGTTGTGCTAAATTGAGTTGGGAAATTTCGTGTTGGAACATGTATATAGCTTTAGGGTCTAAACAACATGGGGCTTATACTAGCACGATGAATTGACGGTTTTACGTAATTTTTTTCATCCACCATTACAGCGTATTTAATTGCAAAATTTTATAAAACAGCGAGCTTTAAAGTTTGATACACACGCCTCTTTACTTTTGATCACGTAAAAACTGTCGATAATAATCATTCAATTTTTTAACAATCGCTTTAAATTCCAGTAAGTTTTCTTCGGTATTACCAAGCATTGTGTTAAAACGCTGTTGCGCAATTTCCAGATCAATTTTTTCATTGATAATCATAGCTGTAGAATACAGCTGTGCCAAATCATCAAACTGCTGCATACGGCGGTTGGATAAATAATTTAAACGCTCTGCCAAAACATCGTTAAGCAAAATACCATCGACAATATAGCCTTGTTCCGCATCCCATTGAATATTCTGTGCTTCTAAATAGGCAATTTCTTCGAGATTGGCTTTATTTTTAAACAACCCTGTAAGTTTGCTGAACATTTTGAACCTATAAATTGGCGAAATCAAAGTGAATGCTGCAGAGTTTAAATGCTTCACTAAAATAGATGCAACTGATCAGGGTGATTTATGCTCCCCTGATGTTATAAGTCAGTGTTTCAACCCCACTTTGCTTAGGCTATTTATAATGATGCATATTTTGCATCCTGCCAAATGCAAAAAAGCATCTTGAAGATGCTTTTATAACAATCAAAAAATGACTTAAAGCTTATTTGCCATAAGTTTGCTGTAAATACTTCACAATCTTAGCTGATTCAAAAAGCTGAGTCTGGGTATTTGGATCGATTAAAAATGGGACTTGAATATTATCACCCATGACTTTTAATACCTGCTCACGCTTACCACCTGCCAGTGGCACATATTTACCCGGTTTTAAACGTAATTTTGCCAAGCCTTGATCTTGCCAACGCTCTTTGGCTACATTATGAAATTTGAATGGCAACTCCAGTTCAGTCAATACACCACGTACTACACGTGTATAAGGACTTCCCTCAAAACCCCACAGTTCAATCAGTTGTTCAGGTGCAGCGCGCTCTACAATTTTCTGGTTAATCCACACACCACGTGCACCATTCAATAACGTGCCTGCAAGTGCAACATAAGGAATTTTAGGAAAATGCGCGTATTTTTTTGGCGTTTTTCCACTTTTGCCATAATGTTTGAATAAATGATGAATGATCTGCTGTGATTCATAGAGCTGATCACCTGTATTTTCATCAATTAAAAATGGAAACTGAGTTTTACCACCCAGTTGTTTCACCAAAGGTCGATATTTTGTGCCGCCTTTGGGGCATGGATAAACCTCATAATCCAAATTTAACAAGGTCATGACTTCGCGTACACGACGGCAAAATGGTGAACCTTCAAACTCATATAACTTTAAGGCTTTTTCGGGTTGCTTAGGAAATGCTGTCCCATTCACTCCACGTCCACCTTCGGTGAGCATAGATGCCACTGCCTGAATGACTTTAATTTGATGATGCACCATTTTGTTTTCCTTGTGATGTGCTCAGCAATTTGATGACTGCGCCATCAAACCGCTTATAAATCGACCAACTTTTCTTTTGCCACAATAATACCGTTGTTATCAGCATAGACATAATCGCCCGAATTAAAAGTGACTTGTCCGAAATGCAAACTCACATCCACTTCACCCACGCCTTTGCGGTTACTTTTTTGTGGAATTGAAGCCAAAGCATGTACGCCTAAATCAAGTGCTGCAATTGCATCGACATCACGTACACAGCCGTAAATGATCACGCCATTCCAGTGATTTTTCACTGCGGATTCAGCAATCAAGTCACCCATTAAGGCACAGCGCATAGATGCCCCACCATCTACCACCAAAACTTTGCCTGTGCCATCGGTTGCCAATAACTCTTTTACACGTGAGTTATCTTCAAAGCATTTTACAGTCACAATTTGACCACCAAAAGTTTTACGTGCACCGTAACTTTTGAAAAATTTACCATCCAAAGATGGAATCACCACTTGAAGGTCATGTTCTGGATGGTCATCTAATAAGTCACAAGTTACGAATGGTACTGTAGACACGTTGTTCCCCTTTTACTTGGTTTTTTGTATTTGTAAATTATCATAAATTTGAAATTTATGAATTTGCGATTGCGCTGCCTCGACCATAGTATGAGTCACTTGCGTAGCATTTACTGGCTTATATGTAAAATGATCGGGAATAAATCGTGATATTTTAAGATACAGCTTTTGTCCTAAATCTTCTAAACGCCGTTGTTCGTTGCGCTCACCCAATAATAAAGATGGACGCAAAATTGATACTTTGTCTAAATCCAAACTTTCAATATATTGTTCTAGCTCACCTTTGACACGATTATAAAATACGGCTGATTTGGCTTCTGCTCCCAAAGCACTGACCAATATGTAATGCGTACCCTTCGCCTGCAATAATTCGGCAAAATGTGCATTGATGGTATAGTCCACAGCATAAAATCCCTGCTTTGAGCCTGCCTTTTTTAAGGTTGTGCCTAAACAACTGAATGCATGACTATAACCGCTCACATCTTCATCATTGAGCAATAAAAAGTCTTCGAGGAGTAACGTCTGGACTTTTTCTAAGCGATTTAATTCCGAGCAAGGTCTACGCAAAACAACGGTGATATTTTTACATTCAGGCAGCTGATTAAGCTGTTTGACCAATTGCTGCCCAACTAAACCATTCCCACCAATTACAATTGCATTTTGAATAGAATTTGTCATTTTTTAAACAATCTCTGAGGCTTAAAGCTAATCTACCTGTTTCTTTCTGATTTTTCTGCAGCTAAAATGTTGTCAAAGCATGTCAAGACTTGACTTAACTGTCTAGTTTCATCAAAATATGGCACTTGTTTACGGGCTGGTGATAATTCTTCTGATGTTGGTTTTCGGAAGTAATTGCAGCCCGCCCAGACCAATCTATTTCAAGGAGTGCACGAGTGGCAAACTCTGCTCAAGCTAGAAAACGTGCTCGTCAAAACGTTAAAGCACGTAAACACAACGCAAGCTTACGTTCTATGGTTCGTACTTATTTAAAACGCACAATCGCTGCTATTGCTGCAGGTGATTATGCGGTTGCTACTGAAGCTTACAAAAAAGCTGTTCCAGTAATTGACCGTATGGCTGATAAAGGCATCATCCATAAGAACAAAGCAGCTCGTCATAAGAGCCGTTTAAACGCTCAAGTTAAAGCTTTAGCTTCTAACTAAGTGTTAAACAAAAGAAGCCCGTTAAGGGCTTTTTTTGTGCCTGCTGTTTCGATAATTTATCAAATTAAGCAATCTTTAATTTCTGCACGCCAATTACATCACTTCAAATACACCTGCCACCATAAAATAAAAAACACCTCCTGAACTGGTCAAAAGGTGTTTTAAATTAATGAAGATGAATAATTCAGACGAAGAATTATTTCAGCATCAGTCGTAAATTTTGTGGACTTAAATAAGCCAGTTGCAAACTGTTATTAGCCTTTAATTGCGTCCATTGCTGATTCGCACCACCTGTGCAACCATAACGAATTAAACGCGCGCGGTTTTCTTTTAGGTAGCCATGCTCTAAATCAAAGCACTGATTCCCCTGACGAATCGTTCCCGAAGCTGTGTGCATTTCCCAGACCTGACTGTCTTTAGATGTACTGCAGCTTGCAAGTGAGACCACATTGCCGTTGTTGGTTAAGCACTGATCCATTTCTGCTTTGCTGTGAATACGCCCCAAACCATCATAAATCCACTGCTCAGTTGCATCGCCTGTACAGCCACTTGCTCCACTAATGTAAGCATTTTTCTGACCACTCGCCAAAGTTTCAACTTTCAAACAGTTATTTCTGTTTTTCATTAGTGTTGCTTCAGCCACAATATTTTCATTGCCTAAACCCAATCGCTCCACAAAATTGTGCAATGCTGTTTCCGCTTCAGGCTTAGTCTTTTCTAAATCGGCACGATAAACATTCATCCAGCGGTTTAAACGATAAATCGTATTTTGCTGTTGTTCATAACGCTGTAATTGTTGCTGTGCAGTTGCACTTAGCTCTTGACGATAATCTGCATAAGAATCATACAATAGTTGTGCAGCAGGTTTTAAAGCCACCACAGCTTGACTGGCTTGCGCTTCCAACTGCTTCTGAAAATCAGGCATTTCAACTTTTCTTAAAGCTTCATAGCCATGTGTACGACCAATTTTTACCGCAGGTTGAATACTATCGCTATATTGCGGAATATTCAGTGTCGATAATAACTTCTCGGCATGATTGGCTTTTTTACAGTATAAATTCACCTGTTTTGGCTGCTCAGCAAGTGCTAAATTGACATGCAGTTTATTGGCATTGCTGGTCATACGGTTAGGTGCCAATGCCACGTTCTGATTACGATTGGCATATTGAACATCTAAGCAACATGCGGCATTTTCAGCAGCACGATTTGCCCCAGGTAAATTATAAACATTACCCCAGTTACTGCGTGCAGCAGGATACAACACACCTTGCTGAGTTTCAGGATCATATCCGCCAATAATAGTAATTACAGGCACACCAAATAAGCGCGGTTTTAAATAGTAACCATCGGCACTGTTGTACCAAACCTGATTGGAGCTTGGTACTTTTGGATAAACCACTTCCATTTGGCGTGTGTCTTTATTCCAAATTTTATAACCACTTGGTGAGCTTTCATCCCAAACATGTCGCGCCCCAAAGTGGGGGTTGAATCCGAATATGGGTACTGTAACCCGTGTAATGGGTATAACGCGAAATGCTACTGTTGGTTGCACCACCTGACATCGCATCCCAACCATAAGCATATTGTTTCAGGAAGTTAGGCACACCATTTTTGCCATCACCCAAGTTTCGAGTATGCCACGCTAAGTTACCGCGCATTTTATTACGATACGCAATATAGCCCCAACCGCTGTCTGCATGGTGTGCAGCCCAGAACATATTTTCACCTTGTGAACCCGGATAATGCCCTAGACCATAATGATGTCCAATTTCATGGCTGAACTCGTTGCCCACAGAATCATACAGGGTCAACATACCATTACCGCCACTTAAACCATGCGTTTGATCACCATTTGTATATTTACCTCGTGCATGATGGGCAATTACAGTTTGTGTAAGTTGTGGCTGTTGATGACTCAACATCGAGGCACTGGTCACCCCCCAGTTGGCCAAGTTAATTCCTACACTAAAGGTCGATTTTGCAGTATTTTCCCGCATGTCCCCCGACTAGACACCACCTTCACCCGCACTTTGGGTATCGTAAATCGTGCCGTTGGCGACCATCACTCGATCTAGCTGAATGTCATCATATTTTGCCACGGTCATTTGTGCCGCAGGAATGGTTTGGAAATAATCGGTACCCGCTTTTTCAGGCTCTAATAACATATAATGCCCGCCCGATTTCGGTGGTGCAGTTAGTAGACCGATACGAATATTATTGAGTACCAATTCACCCGGTGCGGCAAAATCAATTTTTTCTGCTTCGAGTGCACCAGTACGGTTTTTAGAATCGACCAAACGCAGCTTTAAACTGGGACGTACTTCATCCCAATTTAATTTAGCCGACCACGCACGCTTACTATACAACACCTCAGCACGACCATCTTGATTGCTCTGGTCTGAAGCAGGAATCTGGGTTGGATCAAGTAAAGCAACACGACGTAACAAGCGTTCATTTTGATACACTTCAAGCTGCAAAGTGTCGATATTGTCCATGCCCTGATTTGGTGTAACCAATAATAATGCTTCTTTTTCTGCGGTCAAACGTGGCATTTTTTTCGCCTCGTTACCATTCGGATCAACCACATGCCCTTGAGCAAATTGAATCATTGCCTGAAAATCACCTTCTAAATCATTACGCACTTCACGTGATTCAGAATTGGCGTTGTAATCATAAAACCCAAGTGCCGATTGATTGATGACATCTTGTGTAGGTTCAGGGTAAGGATTAGCCACATTACCCACAGGTGGTTGCTGAGGAATTTCCAATGGTGTTGGATTTTCTTGATTTGAATTCCCAGCGGCCTCCCCATCGCCACCACCACCACATGCAGCAAGCATGGATGATAATATACATACACTTAATAGACTAAGCGAAAACCGAGTCACACTTTTCATTATTTATTCCACCCCAATGTCAATTTATGACAAAAAATATAAAAATAAACACATATTTTTCAATCACTTGTATTTTTATATTAAATAGATGTATAAAATTATGCAATTCTCAAGTTTCATATCGCTTTATATTTTCAACACAATTTTATTAATTTTTCTTTATAAAAATCAGCGAATTTTTAAAGCAGCACACAGATTGATAGACAATATTTGATCGAGTTTGCGCTCACAACTGCATAAAATGAAGGAAAAAAAGAGAATAAAATTTGAATTATTTTTTTTAATTTCTGACAGACGGTATTCTATCGTACTGAATGGATAGCACTAGAATATGCGTTCAATGTTCTGCTTAAACTTTCTGACGAAATTGCGAGATATCTAAAGTGTGAATCTGACCGCGCCAAATCCATTTTAGCTTGGATTCTAAAAACTCATCACCTTCAAACCAAACGAATAAACCTTCCATCATGTCTGGCCAATCGGCTTGCGTGACTTCATTACGTCCAGAAATTACCGCGATAATTGCAGCTAAAATCGTATCATGACTCACAGCCAAACTCAGTCCGTATTGGTTGGTTGGATGGGTGTTATAAATCAGCTCAAGGACATCCACGACACCATGAATCGGATGTTTCATGCCGGGCAAGGCATTATTCACAAAACTATTAATAAAGCCTAAAGCACCCTGTTTCTGAAAATATGGGCCTGCCTGTTTGATATCAAGTACAAAGCTTCCTGGTTCCACCAATAAACCTTGTTCTCTAATTTCAATGTGATGGGTATTTGGTTCAAGGGTAATGCCATCTGCCCCACGAATCATTAAAGCAGCCGTATCGACACAACGCTGAATAGGACTTGAAATACAGTGTTGAATCACCCGATCTGTATTTCCAACCAAGTAGCCTCCCCATGCTTCGGCTAAATCGCGACCTTGTTCGGTCAATTGTAAATTATAGCCAGCCAAACCCTGACCAACGACAATTTCACGAATAGAATGACGGGTAAACAAAGTCACAGGCGTCTGAGCATCAGGCAATAAATCAATTGCTTTAAGCATACTTGCAGGGAGTAGTTCTAATGCCATGATCTAGCCAAAATTTTAACTTGGTTGCTTGACACTATACCATGTTCAGCACTTTGCTCAATCTGACTTCGCCATAAGTCCAAGTGCTTGTAAGGCAATCTGTTTCATCTGCGTATTTTTATAGGCGATAAAACCACTATTTAACAATGTATCGCGCTGATTATATAAAAATGCCCGCCCCTGAAAATCGACCAATCCACCACCTATTCGTTCCAATAAACATTGTCCTGCACTGGTGTCCCACTCAGAAGTCGGATGAAAACGTGGGTAAATATCGACACGATCTTCCAAAATCATGCAGAATTTATAAGCACTACCTGCTTTTAGTTCTTCAAAATTGGTCAACTGCGCCAAGCTTTTTAAATAGTCTGCATAGTGTGATTTTTTTTGACTACTGTGGCTTAATCCAATTTTTAGAACTGAAGATGTTACCGTGGGTTCAGACTGATAGAGATACCATTGCTGAGTTAAAATATGATATTTCAATGGCATACCCTGTTCAGGACAAAAATAAATAGTTTGCTCGCCTGGTACTGCAAGTACTGCAAAAGTTGTTTGCACACTACAAATTAAACTTAAATTAATGGTAAATTCAGGACGTTGATGTAAAAACTCTTTTGTGCCATCTAAAGGGTCAAGCAACCAAAATTGCTGCCATTGCTGACGTTGGTCTTGCTCACCTTCTTCGGACAACACAGGTAAATTGGAGATTTTTGCCAAAGCCTGCATTAAATAATAATTGACTCGATAATCGGCTTGCGTAACAGGAGAATCATCGGTTTTCTTTTCTACATCAAAAGCAGCACCTGAACAATAATCTTGAAATTCCTGATTTAAAATTTCACACGCCTGCTGCACGATTGGCAATAACTGTAAAATTAAAGTATGCGTTGGCGCCTTTGTTTTTATAAACATAACTATCCTTTTTAGACTGTATCTAAAGGTCTAATTTTTCATTACTTTCATAAAAACATTGTAATAAAATTTACGGCTGATGCGTAGATAAAATTTAGTGGCTAGATATGCTAAATCAAGACTTTATGTGTCAAAGCAATTCATTTTTACTTGAGTTTTTTATTTATTGAGTGCTTAGTTAATTAATCTTTAAATGGATTGGATAATCTTTTTTTAAACATCGATAAAGTGAGTGCACCACTAACCAATAATAAAATACCCACAATCACCAAATAAGTTTCACCACCAAAAAAACCAATAATAATTGCAGCAATACCCAATAAACCCAAAATAGTGGTAATAGCAATTCCTAAAATAGACATCACAATTCCTTTTAAATTTATTTAATCATGAAAAATTGTCAATATTCTCAGGTATCGTTCTGTCATATTCATGCCTCTTTTGATAGTTAAAGCGTAACATTTGAGCGCACCTTGCCACATTTATACACAGAACTTATACTGAAATAGACTAAACACGACCTATTACATTTCACTGAGTTTGCTGAATAGCTTAAGTGCAGATTATGACAACTTGATGCATTTTATTTAAAAAGATTCTTTCTTAAATCATTTTTGAATCACTGCAAAGGAAATTCCCTTTCCTTTTAGGAGACTTGCGGAGCATGCTCCTCAGGGAGAGGTTTTTTATAAGAATCCCCTCATCCACTTGCGGAATATACTCCTCATCCTGAGCAATACATAGCGTAAAAGAAGGGACTTTCAATACTAATTTTACTGATCATTTATGATCAAATTTCGACTTATAAAAGGATTCTAATTCAGGTTGAACCATTCATAGAATTAAGGTATAAAAAAGCCCGATCTGCATCAATCGGGCCAGATTTAAAGGTACACATATTTGTATACATAATCAAAATCACTAGAATTTTAAATCAAAAAATTAATCAATCCTTTTCTAGAAAAGTTAACTCTCCCTCATCTGAGGTGATTTTAATTTTGACTTTACGATAACTACGTTTATCTGGGTTTAATGCCGACTCTGAAACATGATGGGCGAATTTTTCATCGCCCATTAAATGCGCAAATAATTTATAGCCGATACGCATTTTCTTAATTTTTTTCTTCTTTTTCTCAAACTCATCGAGTTGTTTATCTAAGTGTTTTAAATCTAAATACTGTTGTTCAGCCATTACTAGCTCCCTAATTTAAAAAATTTACCATTCAATTTCTATGCTTGTACAGACAAACAAATACAGAAATATGTCAAAAAAATTGTTTTTGTGAACGCTACAGTTACTTTTTACAACTGCCCCATCTCACCTAATTTATATGCAACGCATGTACAGTGCTTATTTATTTAGCCTAGCACAATTTGGCGAATAATCAGACAGCATTTTGAGTTATGCCTCAAGCATGTTTAAATGAGCCAGTTTTATTTGCCTTTTGGCAATTGCTTTATGGTTTAGGATGTCTAAATGCACAAAAATATCATCATGTTTGACATGGACGGAACGCTGTTAGATCTCGCTTATGATGATTTTATTTGGAATGAACAACTGCCTATTCGCTATGCAGAATTACACGCCTGTTCTTTAGAGCGCAGCAAAGAAATTTTATACGATTTTTATCAAGCGCATAGCCACACCTTAGAGTGGTATTCCTCACGTTTTTGGACGGCTAAAGTGGGTGTAGATATGCTTGCGATGCAACTTGAATATAAAGATCAAGTCACGTTGCGTCCACAAGCTATCGAGTTACTGGAATATTTAAAAAATAATGGCTATCACATTTGGCTCACCACCAATGCCGATTGTGCAGGTTTAGACTTTAAATTAGCACATACAGGTTTAGCAAAGTATTTTGAAGTGATTGTTAGTTCTGAAAGTATTGGTTATGCCAAAGAGCGCGTTGAATTTTGGCAAACATTGCAACAACAACATGCATTTAATCCTGAAGATTGCTATTTTATAGATGACACCGAAAAGGTGCTTAATGGTGCTAAAGCCTTTGGGATTGGACACTTATATAGTATTGCCCAGCCATCCTCAGCAAAACCTACGCGTCAGACTTGTAATTACCCTATGTTGCACCAATTAACAGATTTAATTCCTGTCTTAGAACAATTTGAGGACACTCAAAAATATGCCTAAAACTTCGTCCCACGAAGCCATTGAAACGATCCGAATTGATAAATGGCTATGGGCTGCACGTTTTTTCAAGACCCGCTCTATTGCAAAAGCTGCCATTGAAGGCGGCAAAGTACATCACAATGGCGAGCGCGTTAAAGTTTCCAAAGAAATTCGTGTAGGAACTGAGCTGACCATTCAACAAGGTTTTGATAAGAAAACCGTATTGGTCAAGGCATTATCCGGCGTACGCGGCCCTGCCCCTGTCGCTCAGCAACTTTATGAAGAAACTGAAGTGAGTATTGCACGCAGGGAATTGATTGCGACCCAAAGAAAGTTGCATAATCTAGCACGACCTGATCATCGACCAAGTAAAAAAGACCGTCGTGACATCAGCAAATTTAAACAAGAGAATGATCAGCAATTTGACCAATTTTGGTCATATAATGATGATTAAATAGAGCGTCACAGGCTGTCGCACAGCCCGTGATATAAATAGAACTACAGGACAAATTCTGTCACTATATTGCATGTGGAAAAGATTTAAGTAAATGCATCCACTTGAGTATATTGTTTCGTGACATCGTATTGAGGTTGTAAGATGGATGAGAATAAAAGCAAGGCGTTAAACGCTGCGTTAAGCCAGATTGAAAAACAATTTGGTAAGAACACAGTCATGCGTCTTGGTGACAACACTGTGCAAGCGGTAGAAGCCGTATCTACAGGCTCATTGACCCTAGATATTGCATTGGGTATTGGTGGCTTACCTAAAGGTCGTATCATTGAAATTTACGGCCCTGAATCATCAGGTAAAACGACTATGACCTTGCAAGCCATTGCAGAATGTCAAAAAGCTGGTGGAACTTGTGCCTTTATTGATGCCGAACACGCGCTTGATCCTCAATATGCACGTAAACTTGGTGTAGATATTGACAATCTTTTAGTATCGCAACCAGACAACGGTGAACAAGCCCTTGAAATTGCCGATATGTTGGTACGTTCTGGTGCAATTGACATGATTGTAGTCGACTCCGTGGCTGCCTTAACCCCTCGCGCCGAGATTGAGGGTGAAATGGGTGATTCACACATGGGCTTACAAGCGCGCTTAATGAGCCAAGCCTTGCGTAAAATCACAGGTAATGCCAAACGTTCGAACTGTATGGTGATCTTCATTAACCAAATTCGTATGAAAATTGGTGTAATGTTTGGTAGCCCAGAAACCACAACTGGCGGTAACGCATTGAAGTTCTATGCTTCTGTTCGTTTAGATATTCGCCGTGTAGGTCAGGTGAAAGAAGGCGACGAGATTATTGGTTCTGAAACCAAAGTCAAAGTTGTGAAAAACAAAATGGCGCCTCCATTTAAAGAAGCATTGTTCCAGATTCTTTACGGTAAAGGCGTTAACCATTTGGGCGAGCTGGTCGATTTGGCTGTTCAACAAAATATCGTGCAAAAAGCAGGTGCTTGGTATTCTTATCAAGGCGATAAAATTGGTCAAGGTAAAAACAACACCATTCGCCACCTTGAAGAACATCCAGAGCTTGCTAAAGGCATCGAAGCGATTATTCGTGAACAACTGCTCACGACAGGTCAAGCAGCACCTGTAGAAGATAAAGACGAAGAAGAATTCGACTTACTTGATGTTTAAGCATACGCTAATATGAACACAACAAACTGAATTAAATAGAACGCTCTACGGAGCGTTTTATTGTATATGGAAGCATTACCATGCCTGAAGACAAATTCCCCAAACTGATTGATTACGCTGCGCTAAAACAACAATTTGGCGAAGATGAGCAATCATGTAGCCGAACTGAGCAGATATATTCCGAAACAACGTCTGCCCTGCATTTTGCCTCAAATTCTGCGCCTAACATTAATAAACAATACCCTGCTTATACAGATGCCATTGATGATCAAGAACACAATCACAATGAAGACCAAGACGAACAGCAAAACAAACGCCCAGGACTAACAGGTTCTCGTCTACGCAGCTACGCCTTTGCTGTCTTAACGCGTAAAGAATATTCTAAAAATGACTTAATTGAAAAACTGGCTTTATATGCAGAAAACCGTGATGAAGTGATTGAGTTAGTCAATGAATTGGCACGTGAAAATTATCAGAGTGATCAACGCCTAGCAGAAATGTTACTGGCTAGCCAAAAGCGGCAAGGTAAAGGGCCAAATCGTATTAAAATGGCTCTTAAAAACAAAAAAGTGGATAGCAGTTTAATTTCAGAAGAACTTAAAGAAACTGATTGGACAGAACAAGCCTATCAACTGAAAGTGAAAAAATTCGGCACAGAAGTCGCAAACGAGCCAAAACTTAAAGCCAAACAAATTCGTTTTTTACAGTATCGGGGCTTTGATATGGATGAGATTATGAAAGCAATTCGTAGGAAAGAGCAGGATTTTTAAAATAGTGGATATAAGATCAAAATAAGTAGAAGATAAATAGAATTATTATTTCAAAACTGGTGGCAACCCTACCAGCAAGCCTTCGGCACATCATAGTTCCACTACCGCTGCTACCTTCCGGTCCTGACGGGGTTCGTAGAGTACAATTGCGAAGTAACCAGCAGGGCTACCATTGCAAAAACAGAGTATAGAGATTTTTAACAAACTTGCAAGCGTTGTTCTGTATTTCCTTTTATAATGCTATCCAATTGATTATTTTAAAAACAATTGAAGACATTTATAGAATAACGTCATTTAAAATTTAGTCTAACTAACCCATCATAAAATTATTTCGAGATTTAAATCCTAGATTTACCCATATTGCGCTGAGATTGATGATAAGTTTGTAAAAGCTTATTGCAATTCCACGCGTGGACGTTTTAAATGTGGAAAATGACCAAATCAACAGGTTGAGTTCAATATGCTTACAAGGACTCACCTACACAAGATTAAGATGGATGTTCAATTATGCTAAAAAAGCATGCACTTTGTGCTCTTGCCCTACTGTGCTCAACGCCTATATTTGCCAATATTCCAATTGAAAGCCACAATCTCAGCCAAAGCAGTGCTAGGTATGCCAATAGCCCTGCGATTGCAACGAGTAATATGGCAACTGCCAATGTACCCACCAATATCAATTGGCAGTTGATGCAAAAAAACCAGCAACTTGAAAATGACATCCGCCAGTTACGCGGCAAAATTGAAGAACAAGACAATGAAATTGCGCAGCTCAAACATGAATTGCAAAATCGCTATACCGATTTAGATCAACGTCTAGAACTGCTCCAGCAAAAAATAGACCCTGAATCTACTCCTACCGCTGAGGAGGATAACCAAAAGGATACTGCACCCAGTCACCAGCAACAACCAGTTAAATAGCAATGCCCCGCAATCTGCGCAAAATACAACGCATGTTAGCCCAACAGCTCAAGGTTTAAATACCAATATTGAGCTAGAAAAAGCAGCCTATACTGTTGCATTGGATGCCTATAAACAAGGTGGTGCTAAAAAAGCCATTGCACCCATGCAAAACTTTATTAAAAACCACCCAAACAGTGTGTATATCAGCAATGCTTATTTTTGGTTAGCTGAGTTTAATTTAGCGATTGAACCGACCAATTACAGCGAAGCCAAAAAGAATTTTGAAATTGTGGCAACCAAGTACCCTCAATCTGCAAAAGCATCAAGTGCCCTATATCGTTTATATAGTATTGCGCAAGATGTAGATCACAAACCTGCTTTGGCAGCGCAATACAAAAGTAAAATTCTGAGCCAATACCCAAAGTCTGAAGAAGCAAGATTCTTTAAATAAGCCAATAAAAAAGACATCCGAGGATGTCTTTTAATATTCTGAAGCTTGCCGCATTCGACAAACTCAAAGCTTAACGCACAATACCACGTTCAGATTGCTCTAAAGAATCAATTAAACGCTGCGCTTCTGCCACATTTGGCAAAATATCAATGCGAATTTGCTGAATGGCTTGCTCAGTGGTTAATCCAGATTTGTAAATGAGTTTAAAGGCTTCACGAAGACCTTGAATCACATCCTTCGACCAGCCTTTACGACGCATTCCTTCCACATTCATTGCAAATGCATGTGCAGGATTACCAGAAACCATGACATACGCAGGCACATCTTTAAGAATGAGCGATGCACCACCAATCATGCTATAAGAGTCAATTTTACAGAATTGGTGAATACCAGAGTTTCCACCGACAACCACATAATCCCCAACATGCACATGACCTGCCACACCCACGTTATTGGCAAAAATATTGTGATCACCCACCATACAGTCATGTGCGATATGCGTATTGACCATAAGTAAGTTGTGACTACCAATTTTGGTCAGGCTATTGTCTTGCACCGTACCACGATGCAAACTGCAGTGTTCACGAATTTTGTTGTGATCACCAATTTCTAGCCAAGTTTCCTCACCTGCATATTTTAAGTCCTGACAGACCTCACCTACGCTGGCGAACTGGAAAATTTCATTGTGCTGACCAATACGGGTGTAACCACCAATCACCACATGCGAATGAAGTTTTGTACCCTCACCAATCGTTACATTTGGGCCAATAATACAGTATGGACCAATCGTGACATCTGAAGCGATTACTGCAGATGAGTCAATAATAGCGGTTGGGTGAATGAGTGGGTTATTGCTCATGCTTGCTCTGTTTTCTGATGCGAAACCATAATTTCCGCGGTTGCTGCGACGACGCCATCAACGGTGGCGATACAATTATATTTGTAAATGCCTCGTTTTTGCATAACTAATTCAGATTTTAATACAAGTTGATCGCCTGCAACGACTTGTTTTTTAAATCGAACTTTTTCTGCGCCTGCAAAAAGGAACAAAGAACCTGCGCTCGGTTTCTCATTATTCATGATAAAACCTAAAATACCCGACACTTGTGCCATCGCTTCAACGATTAAAACACCCGGCATGATCGGATAATTCGGGAAGTGTCCTTGCAAGAATTCTTCATTGATAGATACGTTTTTATAACCCACGATACCGTTATCAGTGACTTCTACAATACGGTCTACCAATAAAAACGGATAGCGATGGGGTAAATATTCACGAATGGTTTGAATGTGCATTGGCAATTCAGGTTTAGTGAAGGTGCTAGAATTCGACTCAGTCATCATAATTATTTACGCAATTTAAAAGTTGATTCAAGGGACTCAATTTGAGATTGCATATCATCAAGTCTTTTCACCAATTGGGTCAATGGCACATCTGCTAATTGTCTGAGGCGCACAACAGTACGTTTCCACTTTTGATTTTCAAACAAGCCTATACCTGACGAATATTTTCCTGATTCAGAAATATTATTTGTGACCATTGACATTCCTGTCAAAGTCACATTATCAGCAATATTTAAGTGCCCTGAAATTGCACTTCCACCACCAATGATACAGTTTTTGCCAATTGTCACACTTCCAGCCACGGCAGTTTTTGCTGCAATGGCCGTATGAGCACCTAATTTGACGTTATGTGCGATTTGCACAAGGTTATCAATAATGACACCATCTTCCAAAATTGTATCATTTAGTGCACCGCGATCTACGCTGCAATTCGAGCCAATACGAACGTCATTACCAATAATCACCGAACCCAGCTGTGCAATACGGTGCCATTTGCCTTGATAAGGTGCAAAGCCAAAGCCTTCACTACCAATTACGGTATTGGCATGTATACGCACGCGATGCCCAAGCTTGGCTTCGCCTGTTAGCGTCACATGTGAATCAATAAAACACTGTTGACCAATTTCAACAAAGTCATCTATTTTACAATGCGATTGTACAATCGTATTGTCACCCACCACACAATTTTCACCAATTACGACGTAATGACCAATATAGGCACTATCGGCGATGATGGCTGATGGATGGATTTGGGCTGTGCTTTCTATACCACGTTGCGTATGCTTACGCTCAAATACATGGGTTAAAATTGCAAAAGCTAAATACGGATTATCGACCACAATAAAGTTGTGATGATTGTCTAACTCGGCTTGTAGTGAAGCGGTCACAATGAAAGCTCCCGCTTGGGAGCTACGTGCTTGCGCTAAATATTTATCGCCATTCACGAATGCAAGTTGATGCGCCTGAGCAGACTCAAGGCTTGCCAAACCTTGCAAACGTAAGTCGGCTTGTCCAATGTATTGACCTTGAACTAAACCAGCAATTTCTTCTAAGCGATAATATTGGGAACTCATTGATTATTTAAGTACGTTGACCTTTTGGATCATTTTATCAGTTAAATCATACTTCGGGTCATAGGCAAGTGCTGAGTTTTTATTCAAAACCACATCTAAACCATTTTCTTTACGCAATTGTTCAGCAACTTGCTTTAAACGAGTTTCAAAACCATCGTTAATTTTGTGCAATTCTGACTGAACACGAGTTTGCACTACTTGTTGCAAACCATTAAATTCTTTCAATTTCGCTTGAAACTGAGTATTCATTTTTTGCTTTTCAGCATCAGATAAATTATTAGATTGCTGCGCACGCTGCTGCATAGCTTCTAATTCTTTTGCCAATTGCTCAAGTTTGCTGGTTTGTGGTTTGACCGACTGCTGTAACGCCAAATTTTGCTGTTTTAAATAACTGCTATTTTCTACAACACGCTCTAAACTTACTACACCATAGCCTGCAGCATGTGCTACTGCAGCCATTGTAGATAAACCCAACAATGCCAAACTCAATATTGTTTTTTTCATATTTCTATCCTGTATTTATGCTACCCAAAAAGTGGTCATACTTAGAAAGTACGACCAATTTCGAATTGGATATTTTTAGTGTCATCGCCTTGTTTATCATTTAACGGATATGCATAACTGAGTGATAATGGACCAATCATGGTGATCCAAGTAAAGCCTACACCCACGCTATAACGCACTTCACCGAAGTCAAAGCCGTAGTTGTCTTTACAGTACTTTTTAGCATCGATATCCACACCATTAATAGTTAAATTACCATGTGGAACATCACACTGCGTATCAAAAACTTGTGCACCTTCTGCAAAAATCACTGGGCGAACTTGACGTGTCCAATCCCCTTTAAATGGTACAGGTAAAGCCAGTTCCGTACCAAACTGTACTAAAGCATTACCACCCACTTCCTCAAAAGAAGGGTCTTGCTTATTGCGCAAAGGATCGATGTTCATGCGCTCTTGGAACTCAACTCCAGGATATTTAGGTCCCAAAGTACTATTATCATAACCACGTACCGAGCCATAACCACCTGCATAGAAGTTTTTATAGAACGGTAAATCATTACCAAAACCTAACTTACCGTAGCCACGTAAAACAAAGTCTTGACCTAATGGGAAATATGCCTGTGCATCATAGGTCACTTTTTGGAACTCGACATCACTGCCTGGTAAGGCAATTTCTGCATTCACACGGTGTGACATACCATTGGTTGGGAAAATTGGACGGTTTAAGGTATTATATGACCAGCCTAAATTTAAATTATAGGTTAAAAAATCGCCTTTAAACTTATCTTGGTACGGAGTAGTTGGTAAAACATTATCATTTTCATCCACACAATCATTTGATTTAGTAGCTTCATTGAATTTCCATGTACCATTAGTACAGTATTGACTTATGCTGGTATGAGATCCTCCATTAGCCAACAAATAGTCTCGAACATAAGTCGAAACATAAGGACCTGTGGTTACTTCGGTCTGATCAATGTTTAAACCTGCACTAATGCTTTGGTTTTCATCAATTGGGTAACCGAAGTTAATTCCACCACCGAAACTGTCAGTCACATAGTTGTTAACGTTATAGTTATCATCTAACTTGGTTTTACGGTAGTACATGTTGTAACCACGACGCACACCATCAATCGTGAAGTATGGATCAGTCACACTCAGGTTATAGTAATCTTGTGTTTCAGAACGTGATAAATCAATCGAAACCGAATTACCCGTACCTAAGAAGTTAGTTTGGCTTAAACCAGCTTGGAACGTCACACCACCGCTTTGCGAGAAACCTACCGCTAAAGTACTTGTACCTGAGTGCTGTTCTTCTACATTTACATTTAAGTCAATTTGGTCTGGCACATTTGGAATACGCACAGGCTTGACATCAACGGTTTTAAAGAAACCTGTACGCTCTAAACGGACTTTAGACAAATCAATTTTTTCATTGCTTGCCAATGCACCTTCCATTTGACGCATTTCACGACGCAGTACTTCATCGGCGGTTTTACTGTTACCAGCGAAGTTAATACGACGCACTGTAACTTGCTGACCTGGGTTGATGTAGTAGTTTAAATCTACCAGTTTAGTTTCTTTGTCAATTTGCGGAACAATATTGACTTCGGCATAGTAATAGCCTGCATTACCATATTTACGCAGCAATAATTGTTTTACTGCATTCACTTTTTCTTGTGAATAAGTTTCACCGTCTTTGTAAATTTGCAGTGCGGTCAGTTCTTCAGGCTTATATAAAGCATCACCCAAGAATTTACTCTCACCAAACTTAAATTGCTCACCTTCATCTACAGACACTTCAACAAAGATATGTTTTTTATCTTCGCTCAAGTTCAAACTTGAATTGGTGATATTGAAGTTGATGTAACCTTTGTTGAGGTATAGAGCACGTAATGCTTCCAAGCTTGCTGCCATTTTTTCGCGTGCATAACGGTCATTACGGGTAACAATCGAACTCCAGCTACTTTCTTTAACAGCAAACGCCTGCTTAATATCGCTATCTTTAAATACCGTATTGCCAATGATGTTGATATCTACCACTTTGGCGGCTTTGCCTTCAACAAATTCTACGGTTAAATCTACACGGTTATTTGGGCGTGCTGTGGTAATGACGCGTACATCTGCATCATAACGACCTTGCTGCATATACTGCTGTTCAAGCTCAGATTCTAAAGTTTGTAGTGCTGACTTTTTCAGCACTTCACCCTCAGCCACACCCATTTTCTTTAAACCATCTTCCAACGCTTCTTTTGGAATCAGTTTATTGCCTTTAAATTCAACCTTAGAAATGATTGGGCGCTCAACCACTTTAAACACTAAAGTGTCGGCTTCACGACTGGCCTGAATGTCATCAAACAAACCTGTGGCATAGAGTGAACGAATCGCATTGGCCAACACTGCTTCATTGACACGATCACCACTATTCACTGGAATCATTCCATAGACATTGGCTGGCGTTAAACGAACAAGACCATCTATTTTTATATCTCGCGCAATAAATTCATCTGCTGCATATACTTGTTGTGTTGCCGCCATTGCACTAACCAGTGCCAAGGGCATAAATAAATGTGTGTGCTGCATGCCAGTCTTTTCCAGTGTTAAATTTATTTCGTATCTACGTTGTTATAAACGCATAATGTCATTAAATAATGCAAGGAGCATCATACTTCCAAGCAGTACCATACCAATTTTTAAACCAACTAATTGTATTTGTTCAGAAACAGGTTTTCCACGAATCAGCTCGATAAAATAATAAACTAAATGCCCGCCATCCAACATTGGAATTGGCAATAAATTTAGAATTCCTAAGCTTACGCTCATAAGTGCCATAAAGGAAATAAAAGTTTGCCACCCCATTTCCGCACTTTGCCCTGCGACTTTGGCAATAGTAATTGGGCCTGATAAGTTATCTAAACCAATTAAACCACGTACCATTTTGACAATAGAATTCAGAATCATGCTAGACAGCTGACCTGTTTTATCTACCGCCATAAATAAAGCTTCACTCGGGCTGTATTGAATGGTTTGCTTAAAATCTTCTGGAATGACAATTTTTCCAGGATCACTTTGCACACCCAATACACCCGAAACATTGCCCATATTGTCACGTTTGCCTTGCGGCATCACTTCCAGTTGCTGTACTTGATTGTTACGCAGCACATCTACTTTCAGTAATTTTTCTGGCGATGCTTGAACAACTTGTACCACATCGTACCAGTCATTCATTTTGACGCCATCAATCGCAATAATTTGATCGCCGACTTGCATACCTTGACGAATGGCCGCACCATCTTCACTTAACTTACTGACAATTGCAGGAATTTGTGGGCGATACGGTGTAAAACCCAAGATATCTAAAGGTGATTGGGATTGATCATTTAAGAAATTTTGAATGGGTAAGCTAAATGTTTTGATTTCACCTGCGCGTTCCGCCTGTACCTGGATCTTGCCTGTTTCACCTACACGATCTACCAAGGCAAAGTTCAGCTTTTCCCATGTCGTCACAGGCGTACCATCAATGGCGGTAATCTTATCACCTACTTGCATTTGCGCTGCCGCCGCAGGTGTATCTGCCAGTACCTTACCCACACGGGTATTCAACTGTTCTTGAGAGGGTAAAAATAATAGCCAGAACAATAATATGGCAAAAATCAGGTTGATTAACGGACCTGCTGCCACAATCGCAATACGTTTCCACGGATGCTGACGGTTAAAGGCATAAGGTAGGTCTTCTACAGCAACGTTTTCTTCGCGTTCATCTAGCATTTTGACATAGCCACCCAAAGGCAATGCCGAAAGCTGATATTGAATCCCTGATTTTTTGGAAGTCCATTTTAAAATGGTTGGTCCAAAGCCGATGGAATACACCAAAACTTTGACACCTAGTTTACGTGCAACAAAGTAGTGCCCAAATTCATGAATTGCAATTAAAGGTCCTAGCAAAAGAATCGCTGTAACCACAATAAATAGAGCACTCATGCTTTAGCTTCCTTTATTCAACACAAAATACTGTGCAATAGCACGAGCATTTTGGTCTGCCTGCAAAATCAGTTCAATGCTTTCTGCGGCTGAATTTTGTATTTGGTTCAAGGTATGCTCAACCACTGTCGCAATTTCAGTAAAACGAATTTTTTGCTGCAAGAATGCTGCAACTGCAATTTCATTTGCTGCATTTAAAATAGCAGGCGCCAGACCACCTTCTTGCATGGCTTGACGTGCCAGACTTAACGCAGGAAAACGTGTGGTATCGGGTGCTTGAAAATCAAGCTGATGATTGACAAACAAATCTAAAGGCGGAACATGCGTTTGGATACGCTGCGGCCATGCCAAAGCATGCGCAATTGGCGTACACATATCAGGATTACCCATTTGTGCCAAAGTTGAACCATCCACATATTGAACCATGGAATGAATAATACTCTGTGGATGCACCACCACTGTAACAAAGTGCTCTGAAATTGCAAAAAGATGACACGCTTCGATTAATTCCAAACCTTTGTTCATTAAGGTTGCAGAATCTACCGAAATTTTTTGTCCCATAGACCAATTTGGATGTTTGCAAGCTTGTGCAGGAGTAACGTGTTGCAGTTCTTCTAGGCTGTGGTTTAAAAATGGGCCGCCCGAAGCAGTCAGTAAAATTTGTGATACACCTAACTTAGGTTGTCCATTCCGCTCAGCCTGTAAATAATGTTCAGGCAAACATTGGAAAATCGCGTTATGTTCAGAATCTACAGGCAATAACAAAGCTCCATGTTCACGTGCCGCCTGCATCATGATGTCACCCGACATCACCAAAGCTTCTTTATTGGCCAATAATACGCGTTTACCCGCTTTAACCGCAGCCAGTGTAGGTAACAAACCTGCCGCACCAACAATGGCTGCCATTACCACATCCACTTCAGGATGTTCGGCAACTGCGATTAGACCCGCTTCATCGCTTAGAATTTCAATTTCAGAAATATGTTGCTGTGCAAGTGATTGCTGTAACTCATCAACTTTTGACGCAGGTACAACCACAATTTTAGGATGGTACTGTTTGCATATTTGAACCAGTTCTTGAATTCGGCTGTGCGCCGTCACGGCAAAAACTGAATACTGCTCTGGATGTTGTTGCAGTACTTTTAGGGTGCTTTGTCCAATTGAACCTGTCACACCCAAGATACAAACAGCTTGTGACATTTATAAATCTACGCCAATAAGTTTTAAAACATACATACCCGCAGCAAAAATTGGAGCTGCTGCAAGCAAAGAATCAATCCGATCTAGCACACCACCATGACCTGGCAAGACGCGCCCAGAGTCTTTAATACCTGCACGGCGTTTGATCATGGATTCAAATAAATCGCCCAATACCGAGCTAAATACCGTAATCACCGAAAGAATCAGGAATAAAATATGTTGTGCCAAAGTCAGGTCTAAATACACCACTTCAACAACAATCACGATTAGCATGGCAGTAAAAACACCGCCATATAAGCCTTCTACTGATTTGTTTGGACTGACATTCGGTGCAAGTTTTTTCTTGCCCAGTTTACGCCCAACAAAATAAGCACCTGAGTCTGCACCCCAAACCAACAAGAACAAGTACATTAACCACCACGGCGAACTATTCCATACGGAAAAAATTGCAGTGACCGCAGCAGAAATTAGAATAAAACCAATAAAACTTAAGCTTGGGTTATACCATGCATCGTATTCTGGATAAGACTTGACCCAATAAATACTGAGTAACCATGTCAAAATAGAAGCTGCCCAAAGTAACAAGGCAATATCACTAAAATAAAGTGCCATTGCTGCCAAAGCGGCAGTCAATACACCAAAGCCCCAAGCCACAGGTTTGAGGACATATTTAGTTTTTCTTGGCATGAGTTTGAACCACTCATAGCCCGCAACCCCTGCTGCAACAATCATCAGCATAAACATTGGATAGTGCGACTGAGTTGCAAACATACAACTCAACACCACAGCAACCAATACCAATGCGGTAATAATCCGCTCTAACATGTATTAATTCTCAATTTTCTCTTGTTGAATTTGCTCAGAAGTTTTACCAAAACGACGTTCGCGACCACCAAATACTGCCAGTGCATCGTCAAATTCTTCTATGCTAAATTCAGGCCACAAGGTTTGGGTAAAATACAATTCAGCATACGCAGCTTGCCAAAGTAAAAAGTTGGACAATCTAAAATCGCCACCTGTACGAATCAACAGATCGACAGGTGGTAGGTCTGCCAGACTGACATATTGACCAAAAAGTTGTGTATCTATTTGTTCAATATCAATTTTATGCGCCACAACATCTGCAGCAATTTGTTTTGCAGCTTGTGCCATATCCCACATACCACCATAACTAATGGCAATTGTGAGTGTCATGCTGTTGAAATTAGCAGTCCTTTGTTCGGCATGCAACATTAACTCACGCAAATGCGGCGACAAACGTGAACGGTCACCAATAAAACGTAAGGCAATATTGAATTTTTCCATGCGTGGTAATTGCTCATGAATTGTGGTTTCCAGCAATTGCATGAGTAAATCCACTTCAAACTGCGGACGATTCCAGTTTTCACTCGAAAAAGCAAAAACGGTTAAAGCTTGAATGTGTTTTTTTCTACAATGTTCAACAATCGGGTCAAGTACATCTTTACCAGAGCGATGTCCTTCCCCTTTTTGCATTTGATTTTTTTTTGCAAAACGATTGTTGCCATCCATAATGATGGCAACATGTTTTGGCAAAGACGCGCTGTCTTCCGATGTGGTCATTGATTAGACCTTCATCAACTCAGCTTCTTTTGCAGCAAGACGCTTGTCTACTTCTGCAACGTATTTGTCTGTGATTTTTTGGATGTCATCTGCTGCACGGCGCTCATCATCTTCAGAAATTTCTTTTTCTTTCAATAATGCTTTGATGTCGCCCAATACATCACGGCGGATGTTACGAATAGCAACTTTGGCATTTTCTGCTTCAGAACGCGCAACTTTTTGCATGTCACGACGAGTTTCTTCAGTCAATGCTGCAAGCGGTACACGAATTGCATCGGCTGTGATTGGGTTTAGACCCAAATCTGACTCACGAATTGCTTTATCAATTGCAGACACCATTGAACGCTCAAATGGCTGAACCAATAAGGTACGTGAATCTTCTACACCAATGTTGGCTACTTGGTTAAGTGGCACATCGGAACCGTAGTAAGAAACCATCACACCATTTAAAATTGATGGATGTGCACGACCTGTACGTACTTTGGCAAAACCATGTTCTAAAGACTCTAAAGTCTTGCTCATACGTTCTTCGCTGTCTTTTTTAAGATCGTTAATCATAAGATCTTCCTTACTGTATTCTAAAATTTGAGTCAAAATATAGGGTTAAATTAAACCGTAGTATAAAGAGCTTTGTGGCTCACGTACATTAGTTCGTAACGTGAGTTCCTTCTTTTTCGCCCATCACTACAGAAAGCAATGCACCTGCTTTATTCATATCAAAAACTTGCAACGGCACATTGTGATCGCGGCATAAGCAGATTGCAGTTAAATCCATAACACCTAATTTTTCATCCAACACCTGGTCAAATGTAAGTGTGTCATATTTCACCGCATCTTCGTATTTGCTTGGATCTTTGTTATATACGCCATCTACTTTGGTCGCTTTTAAGATCAAGTTAGCTTCGATTTCGATACCACGTAAACATGCTGCTGTATCTGTGGTAAAGAATGGATTGCCTGTACCCGCAACGAACACACACACTTCACCTTGAGTCAGGTGACGAATCGCATCACGGCTTGAGTAAGACTCAACCACTGTACCAATAGGCAATGCAGACATTAAACGGGTTTTGATGTTACGGCGCACCAAGGCATCACGCATGGCTAAACCGTTCATCACCGTTGCCAACATACCCATTTGGTCGCCTGTTACACGGCCGACTAAACCATCTTTTTGTAATTGGCTGCCACGGTATAAGTTACCACCACCGACAACAATACCCACTTGCACACCTAAACCGACCAAGTGTGCAATTGCCAAAGACATTTGATCGAGCACTTGCGCATCAATCCCCATGTCTTTATTACCCGCAAGTGCCTCACCCGATAGTTTCAACAAGATACGTGCATAACGTGGCTTTTTTGAATCTAACATTGTCATTACTCCAATTCTAAATTCTAAACTTTAATTTTTTACAATTTGTATGGCTTACAGCTAGCAATCCAAATCTGCAAAGCATTATGCAGATTTGACCTGAATCAGCTTGGCAAATAAGTCGTATTCATCGGCATCGGTAATTTCAACTTCAAGTAAATCACCTGCTTTAATCACGCTCTTGTCAATATCTTCTACAAAGACGTTGCCATCAATTTCTGGCGCATCTGCATAAGAACGTGCCACTGCGACTGGAAATTCTTCTTCCAAATCATCTACCAACACGGTCATGGTTTGACCAATACGTTTTTGCAGTTTAGCTGCTGAAATTTCTTGCTGAACCTGCATAAAACGCTCATAGCGTTCTTGCTTGATTTCTTCTGGCACATGATCTGGCAAGTCGTTTGCTGCCGCACCTTCAACAGGTGAATAAGTAAAGCAACCAACACGGTCTAATTGCGCTTCTTTTAGCCAGTCGAGCAAAATTTGGAAATCTTCTTCTGTTTCGCCTGGAAAACCCACCACAAAGGTTGAACGAATCACCAGCTCAGGGCATTTTTCACGCCAAAGTTTTAAACGCTCCAACGTGTTTTCGCTGTGCGCAGGTCGCTTCATCAACTTTAATACTTTCGGGCTGGCATGTTGGAATGGAATATCCAAATAAGGCAAAATTTTGCCTTGTGCCATTAAATCAATTACAGCATCCACATGCGGATATGGATAGACATAGTGCAAACGCACCCAAATACCCAATTGCCCTAAGGCTTCACACATATCATAGAATTTGGTTTTAACAGGCTGACCGTTCCAAAAGTCCAATTTGTATTTGGTATCTACGCCGTAGGCAGAAGTATCTTGAGAAATTACCAATACTTCTTTTACGCCTGCACGTTTCAGTGCCGCAGCTTCTTCTAATACCGAACCCACAGGACGCGAAACTAAATCGCCACGCATGCTTGGAATGATGCAGAAAGTACAGCGATGGTTACAGCCTTCTGAAATTTTAAGATAGGCATAATGTTTAGGCGTCAAACGAATGCCTTGTTCAGGTACCAAATCAATAAATGGATTATGTTTTGGTGGCTCAGGAACATATTGATGCACCGCTTCCATCACGTCCTGATAAGCAGCCGCGCCAGTCACTTTTAATACGTTGGGATGCATTTGACGAATTTTATCTTCATCTTTACCCAAGCAACCTGTCACAATGACACGACCATTGGCATTCATGGCTTCGCCAATCGCGTCTAAGGACTCTTGTACTGCAGATTCAATAAAACCACATGTATTGACAACAACTAAGTCAGCACCTTCATAATCAGATGCGACATCATAACCTTCAGTTTTTAACTGAGTTAAAATTCGTTCGGAATCTACCAATGCCTTAGGACAACCTAAAGAAACAAAACCGACTTTGGGGGATTTCATAGAATCTGCACTCCACTAGAATGCGCGTATTGTATGACTTTTCTTTGCATAAAAATAGAGAAATAGCCGACTCTTTGCATAATGCACCAAAATACAACCATTCAGGCTGAATGATTTAAATATTGCACCATTTTAATGCATTTTTTATTTACAGTGTTTCTGTTATCCGTTATATCTTGAAAATTCAGTCCAGTTCCTGCGCATTTTTCCGATTCTTCAGTGATAAATGCACTAAAAACGAAAAGTTGGCGTGCATTTTGCTTAATTCGCCTCAATTCGATCCAAATTTGGAACATGGCTGACAGATGACAATGCCCTTGCACAATATTTCATACAGGAAGCATTCACGAATGGATCAGACCCAGAGCATTGACTATCGTCTTTTGGTGGATAACCTCAGCACCGCAATTTTACTGGTTGATCGTGACCTGAATATTTTTTATTTAAACTCGTCTTGTGAAGCATTGTTTGATATCAGTTTAATTCGCGCTTCGGGGCAACCCGTTTTAAATTTGCTGCACATGCCTGATGATGAGTTCAATACGCAAGAGGCTTTCCTGAATACCATCAAAACTGGTCAACCCTACACCCGCCGTGAAGCGACCATTAATGTCAATTTTAAAGATATTCATGTCGATTACACTGCATCACAGTTAAATGCAGGCAAGCCTTATCATCCTCTTTTGCTGATTGAATTGAATCCGATTGATCGGATGCTCAAAATTTCCAAAGAAGAAAACTTTATTCAACAGCATCAAGTCGCACGTCAGCTGATTCGTGGTGTGGCACATGAAATTAAAAACCCGCTTGCAGGAATTCGTGGTGCGACACAACTGTTAGCACGAAGTTTAAATGACCCGAAATATGATGAATTTACCGACATTATTATTAGCGAGGTAGATCGTTTAAGAAACTTGGCCGATACCATGCTCGGCTCACGCCAACTACCAAGCTATGAACTGGTCAATATTCACGAACCTTTAGAACGGGTGCGCAGCCTGATCGTCAATCAAACTAAAAACAAAATAAATATTATCCGTGATTATGACCTTTCTTTACCTGAAGTCATGGCAGACCGCGATCAATTGATTCAAGTCATGCTGAATATTTGCGCCAATGCAGTACAAGCCATGACCGAACATCCCGATTTCTTTACCGAGCATCGACCTGAATTGATTTTAAGAACTCGTATTCAACGCTTGGTTACCATTAATGGTGTGCTGAATCGTTCTACCGTACGTGTTGATATTGAAGATAACGGCCCAGGCGTACCTGAAGACATTTTAGAATCCGTGTTTTATCCATTGGTGACTGGACGCGCAAACGGTACAGGACTTGGTTTGAGCATCGCACAAAATATTATGCATCAACATAACGGAATGATTGAATGCCAATCCATTCCAGGAAAAACAATATTTAGCTTATATTTACCTTGGGAGGCGAGTCATGTCGCGAAATAAAATTTGGGTGATTGATGATGACCGTGCAATGCGCTGGGTACTGGAAAAAACTTTTAGAGAAGAAGGTTTTGAAGTCACCAGTTTTGAAGAAGCACAGTCTGCACTAGATGAGTTAAACCAAGATGCACCCGATGTAATTTTGACCGACATTCGCATGCCTGGAATTGATGGTTTAACTTTTCTTGGCAAAGTCAAAGTCAGTTATCCCGACTTGCCTGTGATTATTATGACTGCGCACTCCGATTTAGAATCGGCAGTATCTAGCTATCAAACAGGTGCATTTGAATACCTACCCAAGCCTTTTGATATTGATGAAGCACTTGCTTTAGTCAATCGTGCAATTTTGCATATCACCAAACTACAACAGCAAGAATCTGCAAAATCGACAGTGCAGCCAATTCAATCGACAGAAATTATTGGTGAATCGCCTGCCATGCAGGAAGTGTTTCGTGCGATTGGTCGTTTATCGCAATCACACATTACTGTGCTCATTAATGGTGAATCAGGTACAGGCAAAGAGTTGGTGGCGCATGCACTGCATCGCCACTCACCGCGTAGCAGCAAACCATTTATTGCGCTGAATATGGCAGCCATTCCGAAAGATTTGATTGAAACCGAACTTTTTGGACATGAAAAAGGTGCATTTACAGGTGCCAATACACAACGTCAGGGACGCTTTGAACAAGCCAACGGCGGCACCTTGTTTTTAGATGAAATTGGTGATATGCCTTTTGAAACCCAAACCCGCTTATTGCGCGTCTTGGCAGATGGTGAATTTTATCGGGTTGGTGGACATATTGCTGTCAAAGTGGATGTACGGATTGTCGCAGCAACACATCAGGATTTGGAAAAACTGGTACAAGATGGACGCTTCCGTGAAGACTTATATCATCGCCTGAACGTCATTCGGATTCATATTCCTAAACTGGCGCATCGCAGTGAAGATATTCCAATGTTGGCACAGCACTTTTTGGCACGTGCAGGCAAAGAATTAGGCGTGAGTCCAAAAATATTGCGTCCTGAAACAGTCGAATATATGCAGCAATTGCCGTGGCAAGGTAACGTGCGCCAATTGGAAAACACTTGTCGCTGGCTTACCGTGATGATTACAGGACGTGAGGTCTATCCTGAAGATTTACCAACCGAACTCAAGCAAATTCCAATTGAAAAATTAGCCGAACATTCTGCGCTTCATGTGGCAGATCGGGTATCTATGCAGCATTGGGATGAATTACTTGGGCAATGGGCAGTACAAAAGTTAAAAAATGGCGAGATGAAACTTCTGGATATCGCCATTCCAATGTTTGAACGCACCTTAATTAATGCTGCACTGCAACAAACCCGTGGACGTAAACGTCATGCCGCTGAATTATTGGGTTGGGGACGTAATACTTTGACGCGAAAACTCAAAGAATTAGGAATGGACAGTGCCGATGATGAAATAGAAGAAGATATGGAGAGCTAAACGCAGAAAAAATATCTAATCCATCAAAATATAGGGAAATTCAGCTTTTGAATTTCCCTATTTTTATATCTTAGACTCTCTAAGTTAAGTGCAATTAAGCCGCGGTAAATCCAACATAGCGAGATAAACCTTGCACGCCTAAATCCGTTTTATAAATCAAATATTGCGGATAACGACTTGAAGTCAGTTCTTGCCACATATCCAACTGATCATCATGTGCATGAATTTCATCGACACTGCGTGGCATGCTTTGTTCAAATACATCTGAGGCATATTCAAAACCCAAATCCATTGCGACAAACAAAGTATGCTCGCAAGGCTGAATATATTGTTCTTCTGCCCAATCAATAACAGCATGTTGGCAATGTGGGCAAAGCAAATTTTCAGTCGCAGGCGTATTCAGTTCAATGAGTTGATATGGCATAGAGCAGCATCACCAATAGTAAAATAGATAAACATAAAATCTGTTTGCATCATAACAAGCAATTTCTATATTTTGCGCTAAGCACGGCTTATAATTATAGAAATTTTTTTAATTATACTTATGGCAACTCTAGAAAATGCAATTACACTTGCAGTACAACAACATACAGGGCAGCTAGATAAAGGCGGTCAGCCTTATATTTTGCATCCCTTACGTGTAATGTTGCAATTACAACAGCCCGATCAGCAAATTGTCGCTGTACTGCACGACATTCTTGAAGATACCCACACCACAGCACAAGACCTGCAAAATTTAGGATTTCAAACGCATATTATTCAAGCAATTCAGGCGCTCACCAAACTGCCGCATGAAACTCGTGTTCAAGCGGCTATGCGTACTGCACAAAACCCGCTTGCCTGTGCTGTAAAAATTGCAGATGTGCAAGACAACATGAATTTAACGCGGATTCCCAATCCTACAGCACGTGATTTAGCCCGTTTAGAAGAATACCGACAAGTTTTAGAGATTCTGCAAAAAAGCACAGCAATAAAGCACAATTAAAGATTGACAACATGCAACGATGCCACTTTAATTTAAGTATTGTTGCATAAATGGAATTTAGTCATGCTTACAGATCTGGATGATTTTTATTGTTTTGCCCAAGTGGTCGAACATGGTGGATTTAGTGCAGCAGAACGCGCCACCGATATTCCAAAATCCAAACTTAGCCGACGCGTACACAACCTAGAAGAACGCTTAGGTGTGCGTTTAATTCAGCGCAGCTCACGTCATTTTGCGGTCACAGAAATTGGTATGAATGTGTATCGGCATGCGCAAGTAATGATGAATGCTGCCCAAGCCGCGCACGACTTGGTCGATCACCTAAGTATTCAACCGCGTGGTGTAATTAAAGTCAGCTTACCTGTTTCAATTGCACAAAATGAAATTGCCAAAATCTTGCCTGAGTTTTTGAAAGCCTACCCTGAAATTAAAGTACAGCTAATTGTCAGCAACCGTCGTGTCGATATCGTCAACGAAGGGATCGACATTGCCCTGCGTGTCCGCTCAAATTTAGATGATGATCCAAGTTTGGTGATTCGCAAATTCAGCAACATCGAACAACATCTATTTGCCAGTCAGGCTTATTTGAATGAATTTGGCGATTTGAAAAAACCTGAAGATTTAAGTCATCATAAAATTTTAAGCATGTCGGATGAGCATTTAGATCAATACATGGTTGTGCATGATCAACAACAGCAACCGAAAAAAATTAAGGTCAACCCTACAGTCATGGGTTCAGATTTAATGATGCTAGCGCAATTGGCACGACAAAATTGTGGCATTGTGTTGTTGCCTGACACGATTGTTGAAGATTATGTTGCATCGGGTGAATTGGTTCGTGTTTTACCCGACTGGCACGCACCGCATGGTATTTTCCATGCCGTCTATCCATCACGCCGTGGTTTATTACCTGCTGTACGTGTATTTATCGACTATTTGGTCGAAAAGCTAACCATTCGTAAGCATCCGGCTAACACAGCCTTACCAAGCGATCCTATAAGCCTTAATTTAGTTCCCACCTAAAAACAAGTGGGGACTTAATCCATGAACATGGATATATATTCAGCAACACCTCCTGTTGCTAA
>NZ_VPAL01000012.1:0-71590 GCF_013419245.1 Acinetobacter sp. YH12095 | reverse complement strand
ATCAACAATACAAAAAATTTCTGTAAAATCGTACATGGTAGTTAGAGCCTTTGGGTTGTGTCGTAACTTTCTAAATGGCTCTAACTACCTTTTTTTCAAGGGCTTTTCTTATCCGTAATTCGGGTTAGTCTAATGTTTTCCATTTGCCCAAAAGTGGGTCTGCATTGGCTGCATAAGCTAAACTTGAACAGCAAATCGCGCTGATGAATGCTAAACGAGAAAAGAACAGGGTGTTCATAAAATCAATATCCCAGAGAAGAAGCAGCCTAAAATATATAAAGGCATAAAAAAAATATGGGATTATTTATACCCAATTTACGCGGTATTTTCTAGTAATTGCATGAAAGTTTTGTGAAATTAATCACATGAAAAGTAATAAAATAATAGGTTTTGACGATGGTCATCACGTAAATAAAAAATGAGCAGAATGTACTGCTCATTTTTGATGAATTTTCAGCATTACATCACATATTAATCATGGTATTCACCATGTAATTTAGCTGAGATGTTCTCCGAATAAACCTAAGGCTTCTTCGGCACTAAAGCTATATTGTGTGCTGCAGAATTGGCAATCCATAGTAATTGGGTTCTGATGTTCCAAAGTTTCACGCACCGCAGCAACGCCAATCTGCATTAAGGCATTGGCACAGCGTTCTTTGGAACAAGTGCAACCAAAACGTAAGGCTTCTACTTCAGGCAAACGCACTTGTTCTTCATTGTACAAACGGTACAAAATTTCATTGACGTCTAAATCAGTCAATTCTTCCGCTTTTAAGGTTTCAGTCAGCATGGTCACACGCGGCCATAAATCTTCATCGACTCGTTGTTGTTCTTCTTCACTGTTACGCGGCAACAATTGAATCAGCAAACCGCCCGCACGTTCAGCATTGCTTGCCAACACAATACGGGTTGGAATTTGTGCCGATAAGTCGTAATACTGCATTAAACATTCAGCTAAATTGGCTTTGTCCAAAGGCACAATACCTTGATAACGCTCACCAAATTCAGGCTCGATATTAATAAACAGTACAGGACTGACCAAACTTTTCAGGACGGTACTGCTGTCTTCAGCGCTTAAAAAGCGCGGGTCTTGTTCGTAGTCTGCCAACGCACGCACTTCACCCAAGTGGTTACATTCCGCCATGGCCCATTTAAATGTGCCAGATGCCTGAATTTGTAAGCTAATACGCCCTTGAATTTTTAGGGTACTGGCCAGTAGGGCAGTGGCGCAAAGCATTTCTCCCAACAACACTTGTACCGCAGGCACATAATCACGTTGTTTCAAAATGGTTTGCAAAGCTTCTTCGAGATGAACTACTTCACCACGAACAGGGCTATCTTCAATAAAAAAGCGTTGGCGTAAATCAGACATAAAATTCTCCATAACCCTGTTTTAATGGTGGCAATATTGTAAAACACAAGTCAGTTTGCTGCATCACGTGTTACATCAATATGACTGCTATGCAAGCCGCGTTTTAAATCGACACCCAAGGGCATTTCACGGTTTTGTGCATCACTTTCAAACAGGTGTTCCAGTTCTGCCAAAGCGTTACGATGGGTTTCATATACTTTTTGTTCATCGGTATAAATGTGCTGCTGTTGTGCCAAGAGTTGTTCATCATAATCACGGAACAACTCAATGCTTTTATAGGCATCTTTTTCATTAATGCCCAAATCGCGCAAAGCCTGATAGGCCATGCCTAAAGAGGATAAATACGTTTCACGCCAAATATAGGTAACGCCTAAATCGCGCAATAAGTGCACATGATGACGATCACGAGCGCGTACCAGTAATTTTAGCGCTGGATAATTCAGGCGAATATGCCGTGCCACGTTCATTGAGTCTTCAATATCATCAATGGCTAGAATAAAGATTTTGGCATGCTCGATGCCTGCGGCACGTAAAATTTCAGGTTGAGTGGCATCGCCATAATAGACTTTACCGCCGTAATTCCGCACAAAATCAATTTTATCCATATTGCTGTCGATGGCAGTAAAGTGCAGATGCTGCAAGTACGCCACACGGGCAATAATTTGTCCAAAACGACCAAAACCCGCAATAATCATGGGGTGATGTGTATCGGGAATTTCGTCATATTCAGGCGATTTTTCACGTTCTAAGCGAGGAATAATTTGACTGCTCATCAACCAATATAAAATTGGGGTCAACACCATCGACAAAGTCACAATTAAGGTCAGTGGTTGCAGCATGGCCTGGCTGAGCACACTTTCACTTTGTGCGACACTGAGCACCACAAAGGCAAACTCACCGCCTTGTGCCAAGCAAGTCGCCAACAACAAACTATTGCGCCAAGAATATTGGAAATAACGGGCAATGGCCGTGAGGCTAATCAGTTTGATGAGCAGGAGCAGCAATGCACCGCCTACAATCAGCCAAGGGGTATTCATTAAGATTGCCAGTTCGGTGCTCATCCCGACGGTCATAAAAAATAAGCCTAGCAATAAGCCTTTGAATGGGGCAATACTGGCTTCTAACTCATGTCTAAATTCGGAATCTGCCAACAATACGCCTGTTAAAAATGCACCTAAGGTGGTGCTAATGCCCAGCACATCCATAATGCTGACCACGCCAAGTACAATGAATAAACCGACAGCAGTGATCAGTTCATGTGCGCCACTTTTAGCCACAAAACGAAAAAATGGACGCATGAGATAACGGCTAAATAAGAACAAACCGCTAAAGGTCGCCATGATTGCAGCAAAATAAGCAATGCCATGATGAGTCGATTCTGCACCTGCTAACATGGGAATGATGGCAATTAAAGGAATGGCGGCAATATCTTGAAACAGCAGAATGGAAAAGGATTGTTGTCCATAACTGCTGTTGAGTTGCTGCTTTTCTTGCAACATTTGTAGCACAAAGGCTGTAGAGGAAAGTGCCAGTGCAAAACCTATCACCACACTTGAGGCAATGCCTTGCTGTAAGGCAAAAAAAGCCAAGATTGCAAGTAGAATACCCGTGATGCCGACCTGTAAACTACCCAAAACAAAAATGGGCTTGCGCATTTCCCACAGCCGTTGTGGACGCAGTTCTAAGCCAATAATAAACATCAGGAACACCACACCATATTCTGCCAGTTCCTGAATATCATCGGGGTCGCTGGCAATATTGAATACGCTAGGCCCTAGCAAAATGCCTGTAAACAAATAGCCCAATACGGTCGCAATACCAAAGCGTTTTAGTAAGGGAACCAAAACCAATGAAGCGCCTAGAAAAATGGTTATTTGTAACAATAAGGACATGTGGTCATCCAAAGTTTAAAGCGGTGGATTATTGAAATAAGTGCTGATACAGCTAAGTTTCAATTTACAGTATTAGCTAAATTCTTGCGGATCTATATCTAAACTTAGTTTCATGCTGGATGGCTTTTCATGCAACATATTTTGCCACCAGTTCCTGATATAAAAATGTAAGCGTGCCCGATCTTTAGACAACAACACCATGTGTGCATGGAAACGTCCTGCTTTACGTTCCATTGGCGCAGGAATCGGCCCCCAAATTTCAATTAATTGTTCTGAATGTTCTCTAAGCCATTGTGCATGTTGTTGTAAAAATTGCTGGTTTAATTCCTGACTTTTAGATTCACAGCGAATCAAAGCACTGTAACGATAAGGCGGTAATTGTGCAGCTTTGCGTTCTTTTAAACTTTGTTTGGCGAACTTGCGGTAATCTCCCTCGACCAATGTGGTGAGAAGTGGATGATCAGGACGCACACTTTGCAAATAAACATCACCTTTATGCTCACCACGCCCTGCACGTCCCGCCACTTGCACAATCAGTTGAGCCGTGCGTTCAGGTGCGCGAATATCCACACTAAGTAAGCCTGAATCAATATCTAAAATTGCCACCAATGTCACATACGGAAAATGATGCCCTTTGGCCAGCATTTGCGTGCCCAATAAAATCAGTGGTTCGCTGCGTTGAATACGGTCATAAATTTTTTGCCAACTGCCAACACGACTGGTTGAGTCACGATCTACCCGAATCACATCTACATTGGGAAACAGCTCGTTTAAACTGTCTTCGACTTTGGCAGTGCCCATGCCAATTGGTTTGAGTTCTGCATGGTTGCAGGCAGGGCATTGCTCAGGTTTACGATGAATCGTACCGCAGTGGTGGCAATGCAAATGTGTATAAGGTTGATGATGCAAGGTAAAGTTGGCATCACAATTCGGGCATTTGGCTTGCCATGCACAGCTCTCACAAATCAATACGGGTGCATAGCCGCGTCGGTTTAAAAACACCAAAACTTGTTCTTTTTTAGCCAAGCGTTTTTTGATTTCATCAATCAATTGTTGGCTAATACCGTGCTGTTTTTTGGCAATTTTTAAATCAATCAGGTGGATTTTGGGCATGAGTGCCGTGCCCGCGCGTTGATTTAATTCCAGACATTGCATTTTGCCTTGATCGACTAGTGCATAGCTGTCAATGCTTGGAGTTGCCGAACCTAAAATAACAGGGCAATTTTCCAGATGGGCACGATAGAGCGCAACATCACGGGCATGGTAGCGAAAACCTTCCTGCTGTTTAAAAGACAGGTCGTGTTCTTCATCTAAAATAATCAAGCCTAAATTTGGCAATGGGGTATAAATCGCAGAACGTGTACCTAAAATAATCGAGGCTTTGCCCGTTTGTGCGGCTTGCCACGCCTGCAAACGCTTGGAATCATTTAAACCTGAATGTAAGAGGGCGATGTGGCAGTGAAAACGCGATTGGAAACGGCTAATGGTTTGTGGCGTTAGACCAATTTCAGGTACTAACACCAACACTTGTTTGCCCTGTTTTAGTACCTCATGCATGATGTGTAAGTACACTTCAGTTTTACCGCTACCCGTTAAACCATCCAGTAAAAATGCCTTATATTGCTGCCGTACTTTAAGTACGCTGTCGATGGCTTTTTTCTGATCTGGATTAGGGGTTAAAGGCATTTGCGCCAAAGTCACTGGCATTGGGCTAAAATCTTGGGCTTCCAAAACACATGCGCAAATTTCTTTATTCGCCAAGGCTTTTAGGGTTGCTGTTTCAATGCCTGCCAAATTTAAAATATTTTCAGAAGTTCCCGAAGGATGCAGCTTTAAAATTTTATAGGCTTCTTGTTGTTTTTCTGAGCGTGTAATTTTAGCTTCGGCATGTGCATCCAACAATTTCCAAGTACGTGCCAATAAATTATAGGGTTTGGCTTGGCGCAATAAGCTAGGTAAGGCACTTTGCATCACTTCACCAATCGGGAATTGATAATATTGTGCCGACCATGTCAACAAAGTTAAAACTTTAGGGTCTAAAATCGCTTGCTCATCTAACAGTTCGCTAATGGCTTTGAGTTTAAAACGTGGATCAATTGGGGTGTCGAGTGCCAGTTTTTCGACAATAATTCCGACCAAGTTTTGCCGACCAAAAGAAACCAAGACCCGCGCGCCCACTTCTGCTTGCTGATATTGTGCTGCACTGAGCATATAATCGAAGCAGTCGTAAAGATATACGGGTACAGCCACTCGAATACGATAAACAGGCTGTGGGTCTAAAGTGGAATCTGGCATAGAAAAAGTCGTATCGTCCTGTGAAAAATGGCTTCGTGCTCGACTTTGGCATGTGTTAGAGTGAGCACAGAATTTATATCTAAGAATATGAATGATTTTAGTGGTCAGACGCAACTGCGTTGCAAGAAATTTTGGAAAATTAGAGCATTACAATGCCAGCATATCAATTTACTGCCATTGACGCTTCAGGGAAGCAGCAAAAAGGTGTTTTAGAGGGTGATTCTGCACGACAAATCCGTCAGCAATTACGTGACAAAGAATGGATTCCTGTCAGTGTCGATACCGTTGAACAAAAAGATAAACACAGTGGCAAACAATGGTTTCAGAAAAAAATCACCGCCTATGATTTGGCTTTGCTGACCCGTCAGTTATCGGTTTTGGTGGCTGCTGCGATTCCTTTGGAAGAAGCCGTTCGCGCTGTGGGTAAACAAAGTGAAAAAGCCCATGTGCAAAATTTGCTGATGTCGGTGCGTTCCAAAGTTTTGGAAGGTTATTCACTGGCCAATGCTTTACAACAATCGGGGCGTTTTCCAGACTTATATATTGCCACCATTGCCGCAGGCGAGCGTTCGGGGCATTTGGATTTAATTCTGGAACAATTGGCAGATTACACCGAAAACCGCTTTGCCATGCAGAAAAAAATTCAAGGGGCGATGATTTATCCCATCATTTTAATGCTGATGTCTTTTGCGATTGTGATGGGTTTAATGACTTATGTCGTACCCGATATTGTTAAAACCTTTGATCAGAGCAAAGATGCCTTGCCGTGGATCACCGTGGCATTAATGAAAGCCAGTGATTTTATTCGTGTTGCATGGCCGTTTTTACTGGTGGCTTCTGTGGTGGGGGTATTGTTGTTGGTGCGTTTTTTACGCACCACCGCAGGGCATTATGCCTTTGACCGTTTAACCTTAAAGTTGCCGTTATTTGCAAAATTATCACGTGGGATTAATGCCGCGCGTTTTGCCAGTACCTTGTCTATTTTGACTCAGTCGGGTGTGCCTTTGGTGGATGCGCTAAATATTGGTGCTGCGGTCAGTAACAACTGGGTCATTCGTGATGCGGTCAATTTGGCGGCAGAAAAAGTCACTGAAGGTGGTAACTTGGCGACGCAATTAGAGCGCAGTGGTTATTTCCCACCGATGATGGTACAAATGATCAAAAGTGGTGAAGCCTCGGGCGAGTTAGACCGTATGCTGTCACGTGCTTCAGACATGCAAGACCGTGAAGTGACCACACTGATTTCTACCCTGTTGGCATTATTAGAACCGTTGATGTTGGTACTGATGGCGAGTATTGTACTGGTGATTGTGATTGCGGTAATGCTGCCAATTGTGAATATGAACAATATGATTTAAATCGTTTTGAAGCATCGTTCTTCAAACAGAATCTAAAATAAATGTCGAATTGATATAAATAAATGAGAGAGATTGAATGAAACAGAAGCAACCGAGTAAACAGTCTGGTTTTACCCTGATTGAAGTCATGGTGGTGATTGTAATTTTAGGTGTGTTGGCGGCTTTAATCGTACCGAACGTAATGGGACGTGGTGAAAAAGCCAAAGTAGATACTACGGTTATTACTTTAAAAGGTGTGGCTGGCGCACTCGATCAATACAAACTTGATAATCAAAAATATCCCTCTATGCAAGATGGTGGTTTAGATGCCTTGGTGAATCAGCCTGCTTCGGCTAAAAACTGGTTACCAGGCGGTTATGTGAAAGGAGGCTATCCGAAAGACAGTTGGGATAATGACATTCAATATGTGATTCCGGGTTCAGAAGGTCGTCCATTTGACTTGTATTCTTTTGGTGCAGATGGTCAGCAGGGTGGTGAAGGTACCGATGCCGACATTTATTATCAGCCTTAATAGAAGATGAGTTGAGTCTATATATTGATTCAGTGAACTCCAAAAAAAACCGAGCGCTTAATGCTCGGTTTTTTTATGAATGGTTATTTCTAGCCGCTATTGAACAGTACTATTAACGACGTGATTTAAACGACACATCCACCTGACGTGGTCGATAAATCCACCCCATAATTAACAACAGCAATGAGAAAATCAGCACAGGCCAATCGCTGAGTTGGGTATACAGTGTTTGACCTTGCATGGCAGGCAGATCACCACGCAGCACAAATTCCTGATCCATTGGCGCTTGTTTGACAATATGCCCATGATGGTCAATAAATGCGGTCACACCTGTATTGGTGGCACGAACAAACCAGCGTCCATTTTCTTTGGCGCGCATTTGTACCATTTGTAAATGTTGCAATGGCCCTGCAGTACCCGTAAACCAAGCATCATTGGATACTGTTACCAAAAAGTCACTTTGGCTAGCATTGCGGCGGGTCAGGTTCGGATAAGCCACCTCATAACAAATGGCTGCCCCCAAATGATGCTGTTTAATTGCAAGCGGTTTTTGCTCAGACGCTCCACGTGAAAAACCACTCATGGATGGGTCATTTTGCATCGCAGGTAGTACCCAACTCAGTAAGCCTGAAAGCGGAATATATTCACCAAAAGGCACCAGACGCTGCTTTTTATACAAGCCTTCAGCCGCATCTCCCGTTGCCATAATGCTGTTGTAATACATTGGATGTTGCTGCACTTGTGATTCAGGCAAGTCCCAATACGGAATACCTGTCACCCACGAACTGCCCGTTTTTTCAGCTTGTGTTTTCATGGCATCCAAAAACGGTTCAATATCGGTCTGGAACATTGGAATGGATGATTCAGGCCAAACAATAATGTCGCGTCCCCATTCAGTTCGGGTCAAGCGGGTATAAATTTCCAAGGTCTTAATTTGGTATTCGGTTAGCCACTTTAAGTCTTGAGGAATGTTGCCTTGAATCAGAGAAACCGAGAGTGGCTTTTCAGATTTTGCAGTTACAAAACTGAGTTGTGCTGCACCCCATGCACCCAAAAGTAAAATTGCCGATGGAATCAGCCAGAAGATACGCTTTTTAAGGACTTCAACCAACGCACAGGCCAGCAAGATGACCACAAAAGACACCCCGAAAATACCAAACAACGGTGCATAGCTATCCAAAAAGCGTTCGGTGAAGGCATAACCTGCAAACAGCCATGGAAAACCTGTAAAGACCCAAGTTTTCGCCCATTCAAAAAATACCCATAGCGGTGCAAAAGTCAGTGGTGTTTCAGGGAAAAACCGACGATATAACCACGTTTGTACGGCAGTAAACAAACCCATCAACAGCGCCATAATGACAATCATCAGCACGCTTAAAAAGGCATTGGTGTCGCCATAGACGTGAATGGATGTATAGAGCCAAAATGCTCCGACAAACCACAACCCAATCCCGTAAGACCAACCAATCAAGAAGGCCTGTTTCGGGGTGCGTTTGCTTAAAGTCGCATACAGCAAAGCAGGTGAAAGTAAGGCAATCCACCAGTAATGATAGGGAGCAAGTGCCAAACTAAACACTGCACCTGCCAATAGGGCAATGATTAATGGATAAATTAAGGGCAGTTGTTGATGTTCTGCAGGATTAGACAGCTTGGAAAAAAAAGTCCTCATTGACGTACGGCTCGAATCAGATGAATAGTGCGGGCATCTGCTTCAAGAATGGTAAATTCCCAGTTGCCAATCGCAATCACTTGTCCTTGCAAATCACTCACCAAACCAATTTCCTGAAGCAATAAACCGCCCACAGTTTCTACTTCATCGTCAGAAAAATCTGCATCTAAAACATTATTAAAATGTTCGATTGGTGTAAGTGCTTGTACTAACCAAGTATTTGCCGTTTTTGGGTCGTGATCGGGGATGATGTATTCTGCTTCTTCGTCAATATTGTCGTGTTCATCTTCAATTTCACCGACAATTTCTTCTAAAATATCTTCTAAAGTAACCAAGCCCGAAGTGGTGCCATACTCATCAATCACCACTGCAATATGGGTTTGGGTGTTTTTGAGCATACGCAATACTTGGTCTGAACGAGCACTTTCAGGCACAAATAACGGCTGACGCATTAAGGCGCGAATATCGACTTTGGTTCTTTGTTCGGTCAGTAAAGGCAATAAATCTTTTGCCAATAAAATCCCCACCACGTTGTCGGGTTGGTCAGATGAGAACACAGGAAAACGTGAATGTGCCGATTCGACCAGTACATGCAAAATGTCGAGTAGCTCATCATCTTCTTGTAAGCTAATCATGGCGGTACGTGGGGTCATGACTTCACGGATTTTGGTGGCAGGTAAATCCAGAACACCTTCGAGCATTGCCACCGTATCGGGTTCTAAAAAACGACGTGAATCTTGTACTAATTTTAGCAATTCATCGCGGGTTTCTGGTGCAGTGCCTAACCATTTTCTTAGGCCACGCATACCCCACGATGGGCCTGATTCCTCGTGCATGATCTTTCCTAAAGACTCTTTATATCTAAAAAACTTAGCTTAATCATACCTTAGAAAATACAGTTGTCTATTGCTAATCTTGGGAGAAAATGACGGCAATTACGTCACGAGATGTGTTGCTGTGCGTAGCGGGAACACATAAAACAAGGCTGCGCTTTATGCTAAACTAGCCCGATGTTTTAATATCGAGTCTGTGCATGTCTGAACTTCCTGTCACACCTAGTATTCAACTGAATACCCGCGGTTTGCGTTGCCCTGAACCTGTGATGATGCTGCATCAAGCCATTCGCAAATCTAAGTCTGGCGATGTGGTTGAAGTGTTTGCAACTGACAATTCGACGTCTTGGGATATTCCAAAATTTTGCATGCATTTGGGGCATGAGTTGTTATTGCAAGAAGAACGCTTAGATGAGCAAGGCAATAAAGAATTTCATTATTTGGTGAAAAAAGGCTAATAGGCAAAAATTAGCCTCAGCACTTTTAGAACACTATAATTTAAACACGATAAAATAGTCATGTGATCCATATAGGCATATTTCATTTGCAATTCATGCAAGTTGAAATATGCCTTTTGTGTTTTTAGCCATGACGTTCAACTTTATTTTTAATTTTTCATCAATTTTGCATCAATCCAACCTGCTTCACAGTTTGAGTTAAAAAATGGCGAAACGATCCACGAGTTGCGTTATCTGCTACACATTTTTTAAGGGACTTTTCAACTTTTCTGCATTTATAGGGCAAGTTGTGTGCTTGTGCAAAATCTAACAAAGCTCTGTGTGTTGTATAAGAAATAATTTTTAGAGTGTGAGTTTGGTCTATTGTTTAATTATTGATTTTTAACAAAATTATTTTAAATATTTTTTAATATATGGAAAAATTAGCCTATAATGCGATCAGTTTATTGAGTTCGATTGCAGAACATTTGGGGATAAAATTAAGCAGATTTGGGGTTTTGCTTGGTTTGAATGTTATATGGCAGTGTTTATGTTTTATAAGGCTGAAAAAGCTGATTAAGCTGTCGCATTAAAGTAGTCAAGTTAAGAAAAATAATTTTGGGGGGCTTAACTGATTGTCTTTATCTTAAAAAAATATGCCATTTAGACTGAGCAAAATCTGCTTAATTTTTTACGTGATCAATCATCAATAAATCTTGCGTTATCATCATTTTGATTGAGTACGGTATGATTTTAGATAAAAAGCAAAACGTTTCTTTAAAGCCACTGAGTGTGGCGTGTTTATTGGCCATGAGTATCTCAGGCTGTTCATCGGGTTCAGGCTCTCAGTCAAGCACGGTTCAAGTCACTGATGTGTTGGGGGCAGAAAATGTCAGCCAAGAAGATCAACCGACTACAAATGAAGGCATTGGCAGCGGAGTAGAGCAACCTGTCGCACCATCTGCCCCCATTACCGATCAACCTCCTGTGAATTTAGAGCTAGATCATGGCGATGTATCATCCAATGGTGGTGGTTTGAGTGGTGGCAGTACAGATCATGGCAATACATCACCAACTGAAGATTCACTTTTAGACAGCAATGATGCTGTACCTAGCGATGATGCTACCGTTTTAGAAAATAATGATGTCAATCAGCCTGATACGATACCTACACTTGAATCACCTCCGTCAGAAGCAGAGCAACCTGTCGATGTGGTAGCTCCACCTGCAGTAGAGCCTGCTTTAACCGACACCGTTTTGGTCGATAGTGCAATTCAAGATATTGAAGTACCACAAGATACATCTGAAGTTGAGATGGGTAGTACGATTCAAGAACTTGAACCCTCACAAAACACTTTAGAAGTCGAAACAGGCAGTGCATTTCTTGAAAGGAAGGCAATTTAACCATCACAGGCAACTATTCGATGCAGATTGCTGCAGATCAGCAGCAACATGCGGGTTTTAAAGCACGTTTTGGCAATTTGCTGACGGTAACGGGAACCGCCAATTTGGCAGGGACTTTGAACCTGTTTGATGAAGTGCCACTTGATCAGCCACTTATTACTGCACAAGGTTCACAAACTACCGTATTACGTGCGCAACAAGGCGTACAGCGTGAGTTCGATGCTTATCGCTCAAGCAATCCATTATTTGAGTTGACACAAGTTAGTTATCGTCCTGAACTGAATGCAACGGGCGAGCCTGTACGTGCGGCAGATACAATCAATACCGATGTGGTGATTACGGCAAAGCGTAAATCGACTGAAACGGTGGCGGCTCTTGCTGCTGAACTTGAAGGACGTACTCAGGTTGCCCGTAATTTAGATGTAGTTTTAGCAAGTCTTGATCAGAAACAACAGTTAGAAACGCTGGAAGATGCTGAAAAAGTTTTTGCCAATCGCTTATTTAACAATTTTGCTCAAACTATACGTTATAGCAATGCTGCTGAAAGTACAGTTTCTACGCAGGCATTGAATCAACTGTTTCATCAACTTGATCCAAGTTTTTATGCCAATACCGTTTTAAATGTCGCAGAAGAAAGCAGCAAGCAAGAACGTCAGTTTGCACAGCGTTTGGCAACCGCACAACCCAAACAGCTTTGGTTTTCGGGTGATTACCAAAGTTATGATATGGATTATGTCGGCTTAAATAGTGAGCGCCGTAGTCATCATCAAGGTGTTGGTGTGGCAACAAAACTGGCAGGGATGACCTTGGCAGCGCAGGCCGATTTCAGTCAACTGAACTTAGATGATGCCGTACAAACAGGCTCAAAAAATAGCAGTCAGAGCAAAGCCTATGCACTAACTATGGGGACAGCACAGCAGCTTAATCGTGATTTAAGTGTCGCGGCATGGTTAAAAGGCATGCAGGTGGATGTTGACGCGCAGCGTGGTCATGCTCAAGCACAAAAAATACAGTTTGATGGACAAATGTATGCCGCAGGTTTGCGTCTAGATTATAGCTATCCACTCAGTCAAAAAATGCAGATTCAACCGTATTTAGACGCTTCGTTCCAACATTATGTTCATGCCGAACAAACTCAGCAGGATGGTGTCAACAGCTTAGATGATTTGGTGATGCAGCGCTGGAATTTTGGTGCAGGTTTGCAAGCCAATTACCAGTTGAATCCAGCATGGCAATTGCAAGGCAGCTTGTATTACAGCCAACCGATTCAGGAAAAAGCATATTTAGATACCCATTATGTAGGCACAGCGGAGAAACTGAAGTTTGATGCATGGCATGCCGATCAAGGTCAATATCATGCTGCCTTAGGTTCACAACTTCACTTTGGACAACATAGTTTTATCAATTTGAATTATGAATATAGCGGGCGATCACATAGCGACAGTCATCGGGTACAGTTGGCGGTAACGACTCGATTCTAATTGATCGTTTTATTCATGAGAAAGTCATGAAAAAGCGTAGATTTGCGTATGAATGAGAAGTTTGAATCTTGATTGAAACAGCCATGTAGATAAATCTGCATGGCTGTTTTTTAGATCACAGTCAAATGGACTGAGTTTTAGACCGCATAGCGACTCATTAAAGTCAGTGGTGCTTTGGACTGTAAATAATCGGCAGGAATAAATACGATATTGGCAGCGTGTTGCTGTGCTGCATCAATAATATGGTTGATCACATCGTCTGTGGCTTGTGCGCTGTCAGGTGCGTGCGCTTGATCTAGATAAATTCGTTGCTGGTCGGTATCGACCCAACCCGCCTGCATGTAGCCTTGTTGAACATATAAAGTATCGACATTATTTTGAAACACTGCCTGATAAATTTGCTGCAGATCGGTCACAACACGGTCACTAGCATAGAGTTCATCCAGTTGCTGCGCATGTTGCTGATGCAATTGTTGTTGATGGCTTTTTAGCTCGGTCTGAATACTGTCAATAATGTGTTGTGCGCTGCCTTGTTCTAGCTGAGTGACGTTATCTACACTGAAAATAATGGCATTGGGTTGGTCGCAAATAGATTCATAAAAACTGATATTGCGTCGATCACCCACAATGACCAAGCCCAATGGCTCACTGGCACGTACAGTTTGCACATTTTTATCGACACGGTTTAAAAACTCTTTGAGTAAACGGTCTTCATTGGCGGCTGTGGCACGTTCTGCACCGCTGGTGCTATATAAGTTATCATTTTGAACAGGAAATGCACCATGTGGCAGTCGTTCATTCAAGTCGCTGTCATCTACAGAAAACTCATGGATTACACGATCATTGGAGGCCTTAATCAGACGTCCAATTTCACGACTGATCACTACCACATAGTATTGCACTGCATAAGATAGCTCACGAATAAAATCACGCACTGAAAATTGTTGATCAATCACAATACGTTCTTGGGTAGGGAATGGCAGACGCAGTACTTGTGCACTGTCGGCTGTGGCAAAAATAGCCAGACTGTCTAAATGGTAGTTGGGATTCAAATCTTTGGTTTGATGATGAATCTGTTCTAAAATTTGTGCCACCAGACGTTTGTCATAGTCTGCCAACAGGCGTTCTTCGAGTTGTTTAAGTTGGTTTTTAAGAGCAATCACATCTTGCTGATTGTCTGGAAAGGTACGATGTGTGGGTAGAAATAAGCTGACTGCAGGTTGTGCCTGCACATTTTTAAGTTGGTTGAGGGTGTCTGTTAAATTAAGCATGTTGGAATTCCTCTTCTAATGAAAATAAGAAGAACAACCAAATGCTTGAGCAAGATAAAACTCAAAGTACTGCTTTATACTCCACTCAAGTCAGTTTTAGTCAGCATCTACAACATTTTGCTACCGTGCTAAGTGCTGCATAAAATGCCGAATAGCATTGTATAAAAGCTGACAAAACAACATTTTCGGTTGTTCAAGTCTGAAAAAAACGAAATAAAAAACTAAAAATAGAAAAGATAAAAAATAAGCAAAAACAGCATAACAAGGAAAGTTATTCAATCGCCTGCTTTTGAATAGAGAAATACCTGGAAAATGTAAGGGATTATGAGACCTTGGTAATTTTGTAAACTGTGTATAAAAAAAGCAGTGCCGAGGCACTGCTTTTGGGTTTCTCAATTGCGATTCGCAATTACATATTCGGGTAATTCGGACCACCGCCACCTTCAGGTGTTACCCAAGTGATGTTCTGTGATGGGTCTTTAATGTCACAAGTCTTACAGTGAACACAGTTGGCTGCGTTAATCTGGAAGCGTTTTGAACCATCATCATTTTCCATGATTTCATAAACACCCGCAGGGCAGTAGCGCTGTGCAGGCTCATCCCATTTAGGTAAGTTTACGTTCACTGGAATAGAGGTATCTGTCAACTTTAAGTGTGCTGGCTGATTTTCTTCATGTACGGTATTCGATACGAACACTGAAGATAAACGGTCAAAAGTCAGCTTGCCATCTGGTTTTGGATAGTTCGGTTTAAAGCTGGTTGCATCTACAGTTTTGAGTGCGCTGAAATCAGGCACTAAATCATGCAAAGTAAATGGTACTTTAAACACGTTCTGGTCGATAAAGTTAAACGCACCACCCATCCATTGACCAAACTTATGCATTGCAGGGCCAAAGTTACGTGCGCTATAAAGTTCTTCTTTCAGCCAGCTGTTGTTGAATTTTTCAGTGTAAGCCGTTAGCTCTTTCACAAAGAAATCTTCGCCTTCAGTTACGCGAGCAATCGCCAAGTCACCGCCTTTTGCGACACCTGCAGCAATCGCTTCAAATACTGCTTCACCGCAAAGCATGCCAGACTTCATGGCGGTATGAGAGCCTTTGATTTTGGCAAAGTTTAAGAAGCCTGCATCATCACCAATTAAAGAACCACCTGGGAAGGTGAATTTTGGCAATGAGTTAAAGCCACCTTTGGTCACAGCACGTGCACCATAAGAAATACGCTTGCCGCCTTCTAGATACTGTTTAATTAGAGGGTGAGTTTTCCAGCGCTGCATTTCCATAAATGGATACATGTGTGGGTTGGTATACGACAAGTCCACAATCATACCCAAAGTCACTTGGTTGTTTTCTGCGTGGTATAACCACCAACCGCCTGAAGAACCTGTTTCACTTAATGGCCAGCCTGCACCGTGCATGACTAAACCTGGTTTGTGTTTTGCAGGGTCAATTTCCCAAAGTTCTTTAATACCAATCCCGTAGTGTTGCGGATCGGCATCTTTATCCAAATTGAATTGCTGGATTAAACGCTTACCTAAATGACCACGACAGCCTTCTGCGAAAATGGTGTATTTGGCATGTAGTTCATAACCCGGTGTGAAGTTATGCGTTGGCTCGCCATCTTTACCAATGCCCATGTCACCAGTTTGGATGCCTTTAACCGTACCATCGGCATGGTAAAGAATTTCAGATGCCGCAAAGCCAGGGAAAATAGAAACTTCTAATTCTTCGGCTTTTTGACCTAACCAACGCACCACGTTGCCTAACGAGATCACGTAGTTACCATCGTTATGCATGGTTTTAGGCACCATCCAATGCGGTGCTTGCTGAGCTTTTTCAGGTGACATCAAGAAGAAAGTTTTATCTTCAGTCACAGGCACATTTAAAGGCGCACCTTCTTCTTTCCAGTTAGGAAATAACTCGTTGATGGCGCGAGGCTCAAGAATTGCACCCGAAAGGATATGCGCACCAACTTCAGAGCCTTTTTCGACCACACAAACGGACAGATCATTTAAATTGTTTTCAATTGCAAGTTGACGAATTTTGATCGCAGCAGAAAGACCCGCAGGGCCTGCGCCTACGATGACTACGTCAAACTCCATCGATTCACGTTCGATGTGTTCCATGTAGGACTCCTCATATAATTGAAGGTGGCAACCGCATCAAGCAACGGTGCTGCCATGAGTATTTTTAGTTGCCAGACACAAATTTAATCGTGTCTTTTACAGTATGGGTAAGTATTGTGAGCTAGTATAGTTTTAAACCGAGTCTTAGCCAATTGGCTGAATCGTATTATTTTTCCGTCAGTAAGGTACTGCAGCATGAAGCATGACGATAATTCAATCAAACCGACAGAAAATATAGCTACGGCTGATAATAAAAATTTAATGCACATTGCACAATATATAAAAACTGGACAGTCAGGTCACAAAAGATCAATCCCTCCTTTGGAGCAATGGCATCCAAAGCATTGTGGAGCAATGGATTTGCTGGTCAAAGCCAATGGAGAATGGTGGCACGAAGGTCAATTGATCAAACGTCAGGCATTGGTTGATCTGTTTTCTAGTGTGTTATGGAAAGAGCAGGGCAAGTTTTATTTAAAAACCCCAGTGGAACAAATTGAAATCCAGGTAGAAGATGAGCCTTTGTTCATCAATCAGGTTGATGTGGTCGAAATCGGACAGCAAAATTATATTCAACTTATCACTACACATCAGGATATTGTGATTGTTGATGCCGAGCATCCTATTTTTATGCGTGAATATGCAGGTGAGCTGCGTCCTTATGTGCATGTGCGTTTTGGTATTAATGCCCTGATTCAGCGTGCGGCTTTTTTACATTTGGTGGAATTGGGCGAGCTGAGTGAAAATGCGCAGGGCGAAACGATTTTATCGTTGAAAAGTGGTGATTTGCACTTGCATTTAAGCAGCTGAGGTTTAAGCTTTATTCATCCCATTTTGTATTGCTGAATCTCTTGCTATGACAGCCATTCATCCTGTTTCTCCCTTAAATCAAGCCATGCCAAAAGCACAAGCCAGTGCGCCAATTGGTATTTTTGATTCGGGCATAGGAGGCTTGTCAGTTGCCATTGAAATTGCAGAATATTTGCCCAATGAGCGCATCCTTTATTATGCCGATACTGCACATGTGCCGTATGGCCCACGTGATGATCAAAATATTCGAGAACTCACTGCAGCTGCAATCGAATGGTTATATCGACAAGGTTGTAAAGTTGCGGTCGTGGCGTGTAATACTGCTTCTGCTTTTAGTCTAGATTATCTGCGCGATCATTACGGCGAAGATTTTCCCATTATTGGTTTAGTGCCTGCTTTAAAGCCTGCCGTATTAAATAGCCAAAGCAAAACTGTGGCTGTACTTGCGACGCCTGCGACTTTTCGCGGACAACTTATTAAAGATGTGATGCAGCGTTTTGCGATTCCTGCTCAAGTGCAAGTCTTGAATGTCACCAATCTAGATTTAGTGCCTTTTGTTGAGCAAGGGGCGCAAATGAGTGAGGCATGTTTAAGTTCCTTACAGCAGAGTTTGCAACCTGTGGTCGATCAGGGCGCGGACTATTTGGTGCTCGGTTGTACCCATTATCCTTTCCTAAAACCTGCGATTGAGTCCATTTTTGGTCAGAAACTGACATTAATTGACTCAGGAATTGCCGTTGCGAGTCAAACTTCCCGCATTTTAATTAAAAATGAGTTATTATTTGAACAAAGTTTGGCAGATACTTTACAAATTGCGTGTTATGTCAGCGGGAACAATGCAGAACAATTAAAGCCCGTGTTGCAGCATCTTATTCCAGGCAATATTTCTTGGAGTATCGCAAATGTGAGTACTGTGGACTGACTTTAAGATAATTTTTTTATGATTGGGGAAAGGCATTACAAGTAGACGGTGACCGACTTGTAATGGCAATAGGAGAGGGGAAACCAATGCTCGATAAGCGCTATCAGGTCTTTATCTCGACGTCTGGGGCAGATATGCAGCCAGAACGAGTGATCTTGGCACAAACATTGGTGGGAATGGGTTTTTTTTCGTGGGGTTTAGAACAACGTACCCCACTCAGCACTGCATTTGCACGCCGTCAAATTGATGATTGTGATTATGTGGTGATTCTATTGGGCAGCCAGTACGGTGAGCAATCGGTGTCGGGCGTGGGGTATATGCATTTAGAGTATATTTATGCAGTCACCAAGCAAAAGCCGATCATTGTATTTATGCACGAAGACCCAGATTCACGTGATTCATCTTTACATGATGAAAAACCTGAATTGCGTGAAAAATTCAAAGAGTTCCGTAAATTATTACAACAAGAAGTCGATCAGGTGTTTAGCTACCGCACTCTGCGTGATTTAGAGCTTGCTGTCCGCTTTAATATGTCGCAAATGCTAGAACGTTATCCGACTTCTGGTTGGGTGCGCCCGCAAAATACACAAGCTTTGCATGATGAAATTGAACGTTTAAAAAGTAAGTTACGTCAGCTGGAAACCGATGTGGGACAGCGCGAAGCAGACCCGTTTCTAAGCGTATCTAAAGTGTCGATGAATGAATCATATCGTTTTGAATATCGCATGCATGCCTATCAGGATGGTAACTTTAGAGAGCTGAAAGTTGAGCGAAGTTTAAGTTGGGCGCAGTTGTTGGCAATTTTAGGCAATACTTTTATTCATCCAACCCCTGAAGAATATTTTTCGAAACGCATGAATGAATATTTGAATGAAACTGGTTTGGAGGATGCACGTCGGATCATGCCACGTGCGCATGCAGTTGCACGTGCCCAAATCAATATTCGGGCCTTGCATCAGATTAAAATGCAAATGCGTCAAAATGACTGGATTGTGCAGGCGGGGCGTGATGATCGTCAGCGGATGTTGTGGCAAACCACGGCAAAAGCGCAAAAACTTTTAGAGAGCAATTTGCTAGATACCGATCGGGTTTATTCATTTAAAACACCGTATTAATCTCTCAATACAGAGTGAAAAAACTGTTAAAGTAGTCGGGCTCAATCATCAGACACGAGGGCTGAATGTTGTCTACAGCAAAACCCAAAGTAACCGTTCTTTTAGCCAATTTAGGTACGCCTGATGAACCGACTGCAGCAGCGGTTCGCCGTTTTTTAAAGCAGTTTTTATCCGATCAACGGGTGATTGAAATTCCAAAACCGATTTGGCAAATCATTTTGAACTTATTCATTTTGCCATTTCGTCCTAAGCGTGTTGCACATGCTTATGCCATGGTCTGGCAGCAAGATTCACCGATGCGGGAAATTTTGTTGCAACAGGTTGATGCTTTAAAACAGCAGTTATTGCCGCTATATCCTGAGTTTGAATTGAATATTCTACCGGTAATGACCTATGGCAATCCGGGTATTCAACAGGCTTTGGCAGCTTTGAGTCAAAATCCTCAAGATCACGTGATTTTGTTCCCTTTATTTCCACAATATTCGGCAACTTCGACTGCACCTTTATATGATGCCGTTGCCAAATGGGTGCCACAGCAGCGTAATTTGCCGGGCTTATCCATCATTCGTGATTATTATCAGCATCCTTTATACATTCAGGCGTTGGCGCAAAGTGTGCGTGAATTTCAAGCCGAGCATGGTGTGGCAGAAAAATTATTGATGTCGTTTCATGGCATTCCACAGCCGTATGCCGATAAGGGTGATCCGTATGCAGAGCGTTGTCGGATCACGGCCAAATTGCTTGCCGATGCTTTAAATTTAAATGATGATCAGTGGGCAATTAGCTTCCAGTCACGTTTTGGCAAACAAGAATGGGTCAAACCCTATACCGATGTCTTACTTGAAGAATGGGGACAGCAGGGCGTGAAGTCGGTGCAAATTATGAGTCCTGCTTTTTCTGCAGATTGTTTGGAAACGCTAGAAGAATTGGCAATTCAAAACGCAGAATTGTTTTTACAAGCAGGTGGCAAAGAATATGCCTATATTCCTGCACTGAATACCCGTGCCGATCATTTGGATTTGCTCAAACATTTACTTCAAGCTAATCTTGATGCTGTAAAGCTTAACCTAAGCCATTAATTTTTGAGGTTCGCCACCATGTTGCAAGTCAAAATTGTTCCCGTCACCGCTTTTCAGCAAAACTGCTCGATTGTGTGGGATGCAGAAAGCAAAGAAGCAATTTTGATTGATGCAGGCGGTGAGCCTGAAAAGCTGAAAGCCGAAGTTGAAGCGTTGGGTTTAACGGTGAAAGCTTTGTGGCTCACTCATGGACATTTAGACCATGCGGGGGCTGTTGGTGCGTTGCAACATTACTGGAATGTTCCTGTGATTGGTCCACAGAAAGAAGATGCTTTTTGGTTAGATCAACTGCAAGAAGTGTCTGCACGTTATGGTTTTCCTATCCCTGAACAAGTCACGGTTACACAGTGGTTAGAGGGTGGTGAAGTGCTGCAATTGGGTCAAGAAAGCTTTGAAGTGCGTTATGCACCAGGGCATACCCCAGGCCATGTGATGTTTTATAATGCAAAATATGGCGTCTTGTGGACAGGCGATGTGCTATTTAAAGGCTCGATTGGACGCACCGATTTTCCACGTGGGAATCATCAACAATTGCTAGATTCAATTCAGCGCGAATGTTTTAGTTTGCCCGATGACACTCAGTTTATTTCGGGGCATGGTTCCATCAGTACCATTGGATTTGAAAAACAGCATAACCCGTTTGTAGCAGGGCAAGCAGGTTAAAAGCAGTGTGTATTTATGCTTTAAGAAAAAGTCAGCAGTCGCTGACTTTTTTATTTGCGAAAGGGATTATTCAGCATTTGTTTGCTTTCACTTGCAAACAGCATTGTGAAAATTGTCAGTAAGATGCCTATGCACAGCATGAGTAAATCATGCGCGTACAGTCCAAAGCCTAAACTGCTGGTAGAGAGTAAAATACACAGCATTACAATTCCTTTTAACATGATTTCCATGGTGAAATGTTCCTAGGTTATTTTTTGCTTTCTTTATTGTTATGTGCAGTGACGGAGTCACGAATAGTGCAAAGTATAACCTGTGCTAATTCTGCTGAAAGCAATTATAGAACAACTAAATTTTGAATAATTTTTCTAAAAATGTGAAAAATTCCATGAAACTGTGTGTAGTTTTAGGCAATATTTGGCGTGGAAATTTATTGCTTATTCCTCAGAGTTTTCTGCTTGCGGAGCATCTTGGGTGGGTAAGCGATACTCGTCATTTGCCCATGCGCCTAAATCAATGAGCTTGCAACGCTCAGAACAAAAAGGACGAAATGGATTGTTTTCCCATTGCGAAGGTTCACCACAACGAGGGCAAGGAAAAGTGCGTGGCATGATCAACTCCAAATGAAAAATGCAGGATTGGATTAGGCAAATAGCACCTGACTTGATAGACTTGTGCCGAATTTTGTAAGTTTGATCTGATTATGCCAATTCGTCAATTTCAAGCACAGCGTATGCATGCCCCTCGTGATTTTCAAGCCATTGCCAATGAATCGGTTTGTGTGGAAATTGGGGCCGGAAAAGGTAAACACGCCCTATTGTTTAGCGGGCAGCATCCTGAGCACAAGTTGATTGCAATTGAGCGCACCCGTGAAAAATTTTTGGCGATGCAAAAACAGCATCAGCTTGAAGGTCAGCAGAACTTACAGATTGTGCATGCCGATGCCATTCCATGGATTGTGCATGCTTTATTTCCTGCTCAAGTTGAGCAATTCTTTATTTTATATCCGAATCCAGAACCACATAATGCCACCCAGCGTTGGTTGAATATGCCGTTTTTTGAGTTTTTATTGTCACGCTTAAAAGCAGGCGGCAGTATTACTTTAGTAAGTAATATTCCTGAATATATTGCAGAAGCACAGCAACAGCTGATTGAAGTGTGGAAATTGCCATTTATTCAGCAGGATGTTCCAGTAGATTCAGCACGCACTCACTTTGAAATCAAATATTTAGCACGTGGTGAGCGTTGTCAGGAACTGCTGATCACCAAACCTGCGGCTTATACAACCCGTTTTGATGATTTTCAGCCTTTGCAAGGACAGCAGCCAACTTTAACACCTGCTGCAGTTGAGGCGAAAGTTTCTGCAGACTCAAGTGCAACAACTGAGTAAACAGGCATGAAACAGCGCATTGCAATTATAGGAGCAGGACCAGCAGGGCTAATGGCTGCCGAAGTGCTGAGTCAGTATGCCTATGATGTGCATGTCTATGAGCAAAAACCTTCCGCGGCACGTAAGTTTTTGATGGCGGGTAAAACAGGTCTGAATATTTCACATGCCGAACCGATTGCACAATTTGTTCAGCGTTATGATCAGACGGAATGGTTGGCGCCGTGGATTCAACAATGGGATGCGGCTTGGATTCAAAACTGGATGCAGAGTTTAGGGATTCAGTCTTATGTAGGTTCATCGGGGCGGATTTTCCCACAAGAAATGAAAGCCGCACCTTTGCTGCGCGCATGGTTAAAACGCTTGGTTGATGCAGGCGTGCAGTTTCATTATCGGCATCAGGTATGTGATTTAAATAATAATCAACTCAGTATTCAAAATCTAAGTACAGGTCACATTGAACAACAGCAATTTGCCGCCATTGTGATGGCATGTGGGGCAGTGTCGTGGTCGAAATTGGGTAGTGATGGTGCATGGCAGCGTTGGTTATCTGCCAATGAAATTCAGCCTTTTCAAGCCAGTAATGCAGGGGTGGAATGTCACTGGTCTAACTATATGCAGCCAGTTTTTGGACAACCTTTAAAACGTGTGCAAGCATGGGTGAAAGGCGCTGAAGCGAGCATGGGCGATATTGTGATTAGCCATTATGGTTTGGAAAGTGGCTTAATTTATAAGCAAGGGCGAGCATTGCGACAGTTGCAGCACGCTCAACAACCGCTGCAGTTACAACTCGACTTGCTACCCGATTTAACCGTTGAGCAACTCTACCAAAAGTTGCAACCTTCCAAAAAACAGTCTGTAAGCAATATTTGGCGTAAGGCAGGTTTGGATGCCGTGAAGTCTGCAGTCGTGCGTGAGTTGGTGGATAAAGCCCTTTGGCAGCAACCTATGCAATTGGCGCAGCAGATTAAAAATTTAACGGTGCCTTTAAAGGGTTTTCGTCCTATTGAAGAAGCAATTAGCTGCGCGGGCGGGGTTAAACGCGAGGTTTTATCTGCACAATTGCAGTTAAACTCTAATCCTCACGTTTTTCTTTGTGGTGAAATGCTGGATTGGGATGCACCAACGGGCGGCTATTTGCTGACAGCCTGTTTTGCTACGGGACGCGCTGCTGCTGAAGGAGTGCATCAGTATTTACAGCAGCGTCCGTAAAAATACGCTATTCATCTAGTTGTGGATATTGCCCACGCCAATGTTCTAGTTGTTGCTGCGCCTGTAATAAGTCTGCTAAGCCTTGCTGTCGTTGTTGTTTGCTGACAGGATAAGGTGCAGAAGCCGTATTTTGAGTTGCCAGATATTGCGCTTGCTGTTCCCAATAATGACTCATTAGGCCTTGAATATAACGCCCTTGCGGTGTCTTTAAATCCAGTTCTTTGAGCATACTCAAGGCAGATTGAATGTTGTCCTGCAGGCGATTTTGTGCAAATGCAGCATCGAGTTGTTGGCTTTCATGCAAGCGTTCTAACTCATCTTCCAAATCATTGCTCATTTGGTCATGGCGTTGTTCATAATCCATCAGCAATTGAATATCATGCGGGTCATCCGCAGTCATTTCAAAGGGCTGAATCGCGGCTTGCTCGACCTGAGTTTGCATGATTTGATCTTCAGGGCTGAGTTTGTCTGCATGTTCTACTTTGCTGCGCTCGCAAGCGCTGAGGGAGAACGCCAAAAAAATTGTTAAGGGAGCAATCGCGTGTTTAAAGGTTATTTGCATTTATTTGCTCCCTCTCATTCAACTTTTTGATAGACATACAAATGTGTACAATAGGGAAATTCAATTTCATCTTGCACATGCTTATTCGTATATTCTAATACTAATTGTTCAAATTGTTGCTTCAGTTCTTGTTGTTGTGAAATTGGCATCGCAGCGATAAAGCTAGTCGAGAGCAGACGCTTTGAAACCACTTGTTCGACTGTACCAACATGCGTGTGATGAAATTTCTGCTCGTGAGTAAGTTGGAATAAATCTGTATCGGCAAATACCTGACGCCAGTCCTGATTGTGAAAACGCGGTGTATCGCCCTCAAAAGGCAAAATCATCTTTGCCAGTGCATTGACCCAATTGACTGAAATATCACGTTGATTCCAAATTAACAGCAAATGACCTTGCGGTTTTAAGATTCGGTGAATTTCCTTTAAACTTTGCAGATTGGCAAACCAATGAAAAGATTGCGCACAGCTCACCAAATCTGCACATTGATCGTGCAGTGGTAATTGCTCACTTCGTGCTTGAATTGTCTTAACTTGTGGGTAAAGTTGTTCTAATTCGGCTAACATGCTGGCAATCGGATCTACCGCTATAAGCTGAGTTGTCAGTTTGAGCAAATGTGGCAGGAACTTTCCTGTGCCAGAACCCAAGTCTACAATATTGCTATTCAGTGGAACTTGGAGTTGATCTTGCAGGAAAACATCGACTTCTTGCGGGTAACTGGGACGAACTTGTTGATATAGGTTTGCCCCTAAAGCAAAACCTTGTTGTGCGGCAGGATGTAGAGATTGTGTCATATTTTGCGATTTTTAATCTGCTGTGCATCTATAAAATAACATATTCACTTTTGGACTTGCGTACAGGGTATTCAAGTTTAAAGTAACGGTTTAATTCAGCGCCTTGGCGCCGGTGTGGGAATGGATAAACACATAATTTTTGAAGACGGACATATCCGCGCTATTTTCATGAAAGGCTCATCTCAGGAGCTGATTTTTTCTTTTGGCGATTTAATTACACGGGCCAAAGGAACGTCTATTAATGCCGAAAAATCACTGGAAAAGTTTCATTTTAATGTGATTGGGGTCATGCCTAAGGAAAAATCATGGTTTCCTGAAGCTTCTATGCGTGCCATGTTGGCAGCCATTCAAGACCTGATTGCTCCGTTTAAAATTCGCGTGGGCTATGGCGGCTCAATGGGTGGCTATGCGGCAATTAAATATTCCAATTTGCTGGATTTAAACCGCATTGTGGCTTTGGTGCCGCAATATTCAATTGACCCTGAAGATATTCATGACCCACGCTATAACATGTTTTATCATGCAGACTTAAATGCCAATATGCGCATTCAAGCGCAAGATGTATCGGCACAGCGTGAATATATTGTGGTCTATGACCAATATTATGCTGAAGATCGTGGGCATTATTTAAAAATTCAGCCTTTAATTCCGCATTTACATACCTTACATTTGCCATTTACAGGGCATGATGCAATTGCGATTTTAGCCAACTCTGAATTACTGAATGACTTTTTAACCCATCCTTTTGATGCGCCGTTCTTTTACCAAAAAATTCGCAAGGTGAAAAAGAACAGCAAGTTTTACTATCGTAAAGTGATTGAAAATGTCTTGCCGAACCATCGCTGGTCTTTAGGTCGTATTTTAAAATACAATAACTTACAGCTAGACAGTAACTTTTTTGATGCCAAGTTGAAACAAAACCTGATTCGCTCCTTGCTTAGCAATAAACAGGTCGATCAGCACGATTTAAACAAACTTGGCTTACAAATTCAGTTACCGTATGAAAATCGTAATGTCTTGCTCGACCATTTTGGTCATGGTTTGGTGTTTAACATCATCAGCCAAAAAATTGAGAGCTATGCCGCACATGCAATTGCCTTAAACCATAAATTCCTGATTCCGATTTATGCAAAGGGCAGTGGTTTGGTGCAAATTTATCTGAATGATGAACGCTACTTAATCAGTATGAATGATCGTCATGTCATGAAACTATGCAAGGAACAAGATGCACTTGCTGCAGGCATGCACCCATTAATATTGAAAAAATATAGCGACTATTTTGTGTTGAGCTATAAAGATTTGAACCTGAGCAGTGATGAGTTTGGCGGCAACGACTTTGTGGAAGATTTGCCAGATACTGCCAAATTTACCCTAGAACTGGAACAGTAAGCTGCAAAGTTTGATCCATTATTTAGAAGGTTTAAATTTTAGACACTTGTATTGTTTTGCCATTGGGCTAAGATGATCTTAAAACATGGTTTTGTTGATCATTCCAAGGGTAGTATGTATGACCAAGTTGTTGATGCCTGCTGTGCTTGTTTTGCTGTCCAGTTTCATTTTATCTGCGACTTTGTTTGCAGATGCGCCTGAGCCGAAGGCTTATCTATTTTTTGCTTTAGGTTTGTTGGTATTGTTGGGATTAGGCGCTTATGTATTCCGACAAATTCAAAAATCGATACGCTATCACATGAATAAGCCTGCAGATTAAATGCAGGCTTTTTTATTTGCACTGAGTTGTTTTTATAATTTTGAGCAAACCAATAAATCAAAAAAATTATAGCTTAATCACTTTAATTTCTTCTTCAGTATCTGTACTTGGTGGAGTCTGAGTCTGTGCTTCTTGAGTAGGTGCGGCAATGGTGGCTGCAGGGGCGATATTCTGCGAAGGCGCGCTTAATGGTGCTTGATAGATAGGCACGGCATGATCACTTTGTCCTGTAATCACTTCTTTGGTTTCCTGAATTTTAGTATTTACATTGTTGGCAAGTTGCTGCCCAGTATGTTTGGCTTGAGCCGCACCCTGACTGCCCAATTGTTTGGCGTTGTCTAAAGCTTGATGTGCCGATGGGCGAATTTTTTCAATACCTTTTTCGGTTACTTCACCGACTTTTTGTGCTGCCTGAATCACACCTTCCTGAGTTTTATATGCCCAAACATGTAAGAGGTTTGGATTGTCTGCATAAGGCTGAATTGGTTTATTACTTTGAGTTTGTGCAGCACTACTTTGTGCCCACACCGAAGCACTACTGAACAATAGTCCAATACAAATGCTGATATTGATCTTTTTCATTGTGCTGTGCCTCTTAGGATGCCGAATACTGGTCGTTGAAAGGTTTTGAATGGAATGTACTGCATTGTATAAAGCCTAGATGATCTGCAGTGTTTATTTTTCGCAAGTATGATGTATTTTTAGGTGAAATTTACAGTGTTTGAGACTTTAAAATGCTTGAAACTATGGCAGAGTTTCAGACTTAAAGAAGAAGACCCACATAAAATTGTGGGTCTTGTTACTCTGGAGAGTTGTTAAAGCAGGGCAGCAATGGCTACACTGCTTTTATCATCTTAGTTTGAAATATCAAGCGATGCTGTATTTATATTGAAAGTCCAACAATCTTGCTACATCAAGATACATTCAAAGCTGTTTTTAGCTTAGTTGCATTGTGCAAGCGCATCTTTATGAAAATGGTTGCGTAGGGTAATAAAGTTTTTTTGCACAGTTGCATCATGCAAGTCAAAGTGAGTTGCTATGCTAGTCCCATCTTGTGCAAATGTTGCAGAACCAGCTGAAATTAATGCATTGCCTTTAAATGCCCATTGTTCAATAGAACGACCTGCTTGCAGTGTGCCTGTAAATTCGATCACGCATTTATCAATAAATTTTGTGAGTTTGGCGCTGTTATTGACAGTGTCTGGGTAAACTTCAATATTTTTCACTTCTTGTAAAACACCTGCTGTGAGCTGTGGAATGACAGGTGCAGAAGTACACGCACTAAGAGAAAGGCAAGTTAAACCCGATAAAATGAGTGTTTTAAGTTTCATAAGCTTGTTTTCTTGTTGAGTGTTGTTAGGTTGAGTATAGGGAATCTGAAGTGAAATGCCTACAGATTAATGATTCCAATCTTGTGAACGAATACGTCCAGTTTGATAGTAGATAGAAACCAACTCTATAAAGTTTTTAAAATCCAAGTTTTCAGTCAAAATTCGATTTATTGATTGCCAATCCACCTCTGAACGTCGTCGAGCTGGCAAAAGGATTTCACTTTCTGTTGGATTTTCTGGGTTGAGTAAAATTACACCTATACCATGTAAAGCTGAAAGCATACGCAGTTCTTCTTCAACTTCATTTGTTGAAATAGAGGTTGCTACTAGGTAGCCCTCATTTGCCCAACTGGAATTACTGACTGCTTGGAAAAAGCTACTTCGGATATTTGAGCCTGTTAATTCTTTTTTTACTTCAAATGACCATAAACGCACATTTTGTCCAGAACCATGTTTAACACAAGTTCTTATTAATTCATGCCATTTTTTATCAATGGGTTGCATCGCAACAATATCGGGGTGTAACCATTGATTGCCGTTTTGACCACGATTATTTGAAGACTTTTTTTCATCAATTCTCAGGCTATAGAGGTTTAGCTCTTTAGACAAATATTCGATGAGAATAGGGTATAAGTCGTACTCTGAAAATATTTTTTCTTGAATTGGTGGTGGATTATTGTCTTCTGCATCAATAATTAATGAATTATGGAAGTCAATTCCTGTTGTTGGTGAAAGATTTGAAGGGGGGTCATACCAATATTGGCGTGGACGTGGTCTTTCTTGATATTTTACACAAGGATTATTTTGAATTAAGTCTGGGAAAATACTATATAACTCTCGAATAACTTGTTGTTTAAAAGCACCCTCATTGTTTTCAAATTTAATATTATTTCTTTTCTCGATATAATCTTGAGGATATGTAGCAATTAATTTATCAGCAATAAATCTAGCTGTAAATTTTTGATTAGGATTAGATTTTAAAAATTCTAATGCTTTTTGAGCTTGTGATAATTTCATTTTCATCAATATGTAAAAACCCCACTATCAAAATAGCGGGGTTTCTTTTAATTTACAAGTAATTAAGACTTTAGTGCTGCAACACACTTACATCTGCAACACGTGTAAATAAATCACGTAACTGCGCGAGTAAACGTAAGCGGTTGGCTTTCAACTCAGCATCATCTGCCATCACCATGACACTGTCAAAGAAGGCATCAATAGGCGCACGTAATGCAGCCAATTGAGAAAGTGCAGTGGTGTAGTCTTTTGCTGCCAATAATGGCTCAACCACAGGTGTGATTTTTGCAAGTTCAGCGAATAATGCTTTTTCTGCATCTTCTACCAAGTTTACTTCAACGACAGTACCTTCAGGCGCGGTTTCTTTGGCTAAAATGTTGGCAACACGCTTGTTTGCAGCAGCCAATGCAGCCGCTTCAGGCAAGGCACGGAAGTGATTTACTGCATTCACACGCTTATCAAAATCTAGTGGAGATTTTGGTGATAAAGCTTGAACGGCTTGAATCACATCTACCGCAACACCTTGATCTTCGTATTTCGCACGGTAACGACCTTCAAGGAATGCGACTGCATCTGCCAAAGTCTTGTCGTGGTCTTTCAAGACATCACCATAAGCAGCCAAGGCTAGCTTAATCAAGTCTTCAATTGAAACATCAAGATTATTTTCAGTCACTAAACGCAAAATACCAATCGCAGAACGACGCAATGCAAATGGGTCTTTAGAACCTGTAGGTGCTTGACCAATACCAAAAATACCTGTGAGTGTGTCTAAACGGTCTGCAAGGGCAATGGTCGTGCCTGTTTTGGTTTTAGGAAGCACATCACCTGCGAATTTAGGTAAATATTGCTCACCTAAAGATTCAGCCACTTCATCATTTTCACCTTCAAGACGTGCGTAGTAAGTACCCGCGATGCCTTGAAGTTCTGGGAATTCACCCACAAGTTCAGACGTTAAGTCACATTTTGCAAGCAAAGCAGCTTTTTCAGCATCCTGCGGATTTGCACCCGTAATTGGCGCCAAAGCAACAGCCAGTTTGGCAATACGTTCAGACTTGTTCCACAAAGTACCCAGTTGTGCCTGGAATACCATGTTGGCCAGTTTCTCTTTACGAGAAGCTAATGGCTGTTTCTGGTCTTGCAGGAAGAAGAACTCAGCATCTGACAGACGTGGACGAACCACTTTCTCATTACCTTCAATAATTTGAGTCGGATCTTTAGACTCAATGTTTGAAACGGTAATGAAGTAAGGCTGTAATTTGTTTTCAGCATTCACCAGACAGAAATACTTCTGGTTATCCTGCATGGTAGTGATCAGGGCTTCTTGAGGAACGGCAAGGAAGCGTTCTTCAAAGCTGGCACGTAAAGCTACCGGCCATTCAACCAGTGCAGTGACTTCGTCACGTAGATCCGCAGGAACAATTGCAATCGCATTCACTTCATCCGCTAATGCTTTTACTTGCTGATCAATGATCGCTTGACGCTCTTCAAAAGAAGCGACAACGTGCGCTGCTTTTAACTTCTCAAGGTATTCATCTGCATGTGCAAGGGTGATTGCTTCAGGTGCATGGAAACGATGTCCATAAGTGACATTACCTGCCTGATGGTCTTGAATCGTTGCTTCAATTACTTGATGATCTTTAAGTAAAACGACCCATTTTACTGGGCGCACAAATTCAGTACGGCTTGCAGCAGAACGCATACGTTTTGCAATTGGCAGGTTGTCCAATGCTGTTTGTAAAATGTGTGGCAATAACGCATCAAGGCTTTGACCTTTCACGTCTTTTAAGTAGCACACTTTTTCAACTTTACCTGCTTGGAATGTAGATACTTGATCTACAGTAATGCCTTGACCGCGCATAAAGCCTTCAAGGGCTTTGGTTGGTTTGCCTTCGGCATCGTAAGCAGCTTGAACAGCAGGGCCGTCAAAGCGTTTTTGTGTGTCTGCTTGTGCGGCATCAACATTAGCAATTTTAAGTGCCAAGCGACGTGGTGCTGCATAGGCTTCAATTGCATCAAAAGCCAAGCCTGCATCTTTTAAACCTTTTTCAGTTTCTGCAAGTAGTGCATCACGTAAGGTTTTTAAGCTTTTCGGTGGGAGTTCTTCGCAACCGAGTTCAAATAAAACTGTATGTTTAGACATTATTTGCTTTCCTCAGTATTTTGCGCTTTGGCTTCCGCTTCAACCTGTGCTTTTAATTGTGCCAAGACTTCATCACGTAAATGTGGTTCAGCCATTGGGAAGCCTAATTTTGCACGTGCAGCCACATAACTTTGTGCAATAGAACGTGCCAAAGTACGGACACGTAAAATATAACGCTGACGCTCAGTCACAGAAATTGCACCGCGCGCATCCAAGAGGTTAAAGCAGTGAGATGCTTTAATCACTTGCTCATAAGCAGGTAGCGGTAATTCTGCTGCAATTAAACGGCTCGCTTCTACTTCATAGAAGTCAAACAGTTCAAACATTTTTTCTACAGGTGCGTATTCAAAGTTATAGGTCGATTGTTCAACTTCGTTTTGATGGAACACATCGCCATACGTTACAGTACCAAACTGTCCTTTAGTCCAAACCAAGTCGTAAACTGAGTCTACACCTTGCAAGTACATTGCCAGACGTTCAAGACCGTAGGTGATTTCGCCTGTTACAGGGTAGCACTCAACACCACCGACTTGCTGGAAGTAAGTAAACTGAGTCACTTCCATGCCGTTTAGCCATACTTCCCAACCCAAGCCCCAAGCGCCAAGAGTTGGAGATTCCCAGTTATCTTCTACAAAGCGAATGTCATGCACCAATGGGTCAATTCCAATTGCTTTTAAAGAATCTAAATACAACTGTTGAATGTTGTCTGGGTTTGGTTTCAGCACCACCTGAAATTGATAGTAGTGTTGTAAGCGGTTCGGGTTTTCGCCATAACGACCATCTTTAGGACGACGAGATGGTTGTACATACGCCGCGTTCCATGTTTCTGGACCTAAAGCACGTAGGAAAGTGGCAGTGTGGAATGTCCCTGCACCCATTTCCATATCGTAAGGTTGTAAAACGACGCAGCCCTGCTCCGCCCAGTAGTTTTGTAAGGCAAGAATTAAGCCTTGAAAGGTATCAATATGCGATATGGCGCGACTCATGGTCATCCACTTAAAATTAGAGAAAAATTGTGCTCAATTATAAGGATTTTGCGGGGTGCTGGCAAAGGTTAAAGCACAACTAGCGGTTGGTTGTTTGGGGTTTTACAAATTCACTGATAAATTAAAGATATAAAACAAATACATCTTACTGAATGATTGCCTTATAATCTTGTCCAATTGTCACCACTGGATTGCCTGCCCGTGTTTCATTCACAACTTGATTGGCTGAATACGCTGAAACCCAATTTTAAAGTATTGCCGTTAAAAGAACGCCTACTTTGTGGTTTGGGCGCATTATTGGGTTTGGCATTATCTTCCCTGATCAGTTGGTGGGTGTTGGGCGATATTAACGCATGGTATATCGCGCCAATGGGTGCATCTTCGGTATTGTTGTTTGCTGTGCCTGCCAGTCCTTTGGCGCAGCCGTGGAATATTGTAGTTGGGAACAGTATTGCAGCAATTATGGGCGTGAGCTGTGCTTTATATATTCCAAATTTAACCGAAGCCTTTAGTGTGGCGGTGGCTTTATCTATTTTCTTGATGATGACGACCGATTCGCTGCATCCCCCGAGTGGGGCGGTGGCTATTACTGCAGTGCTTGGTGGAGATGCTGTGCGTGAGTTGGGTTATCACTTTATTTTTTATCCTGTACTGCTCAATTCAGTTTTGCTGATGGTGATTGCAATTGTATTTAACCGTATGATTGGTAAGCCTTATCCTCAAACGCCACAGTTGAATCAACGTACCCAAGACCCAACGCCTACTCAAAAAGCCACTATTCAGCCGCAAGATATTCAAGATGTTTTAGATGCCCAAACCCAGTTGCTAGATATTAGTGAATATGACTTACAAAAAATCATTTTAGAAGCGCAACACAAAGCCAGTGAACGACAAACTCAAGCACTGACTTGTGCCGATATTATGAGTAAAGATGTGGTTAGTTTGCAGCAAGATGAGGATATTCACAGTGCTTTAGAAAAATTCAAACACATGAATTTAATGAGTTTGCCAGTCATTGATACTGAACAACATTTGGTGGGAACTTTGGCATTGTATGAAGTGGTGGAATGGTTTAAACACGCAACAGATTTACCTTATAGCTGGAAACATCAAGTAAAACATATCATGTTGCGCCAAGTGGTCACGGTGCAACCGCAACAAAGTATTCAAGACCTTGTACCGTACTTTGTCGAGCGTTCTTTTAACTACATTCCTGTGGTAGAGCAGCAGCGTTTGGTGGGGATTATTAGCCGTGCCGATATGATTGCCGTCTTAAATCAACAGCTTGCTGTAAAGACCAATTGATTGACTTGTATTGTCGATGCGTATTCAACACGACTCAATCCTGAAATGCTGTGACTTTTAAAATATATTGCAGGTAGAAAGGCAAAAAAAAGCTACGATGCTTGGGGGAGCAATCGTAGCGAAAAAGAAAAAAACTGTGTAAATAAGGGATATCTAAGAGTGAATCAGCGAACGATTAAAACCTATAAATCTTACATGTGGTCAGTCTTTAAAATTTCAATACCGTTTATCGGTCTTGATCAGAATTGACCGTGCGTACAGGTCTTGTGTAGCCCTGAGTATAGTTTGCTGTATTCAACTGGTTTTGTTTAGGGATCACCAACCACAACACCAAATACACCAAAATGCCTGGAAAGGCAGCACTCATCACGGAAACAATCACAAAAATTAAGCGCAGTAAATTTGCGTTCCAACCAAAACGTTCAGCAATACCACCCATAACCCCAGCAATCATATTTGAGCGGTTTGAGCGATATAAACCAACATTGGCCATCTAATTCTCCTTGAGAGATCTAAAATTCAAAATAAATACAGGCTGAGGTTTAGGTTTACAGCACATCATCTGTCTATAGAATAAAAATGGTGATGCACTTGGGTTTTTTAAAGGGCGGTGGCAAAGCAATTAGTAAAGTTATGTAACTTTTGGTGTTGCTTAAACCAGCATCCACCTAAAATATCGTAAAGAAGCAATGGGCAGAGTAAGCGCTTGACCACAAAGGATTGAGGAAAAGCATGGCTTACATTGAGCTGCCTATTCGGTGGTTTGAATAGGACTGAATATTCAGTCTAGTCATTCTATATGAGGGATAGTGTGTCGGCTAAATCAAATATTTGCGCAGTTTCTATATGGAGTGCAGTGGCATTGCTTGGATGCGATGATTCACAACTTGAGCATGCTGCAGTGCAAAAATATACAGAACAGGCAGAAACCAAAAGACTGACTGAAGTGGCAGGGCAGGCGATCGCACCCATGCAAATGGCTGCAACGGAACATCATATTCCAGAGAATCTTCTGACTTATGTGGGGCGCTATACCGTTCAGATTAGCTGTGAAGATAAGTTTGTTATGTGCGAAAGTGGAAAAGTCGATTATATTCTGACCTTATTGCCTGATGGGACAGCGCATCGTATTTTTGTCAATGCGGGGCAAATCAGTTACGACAATAAAAAAAAATACCGCAAAGATTTATGGTTCTATGATGAAGACGCGCATCAAATTGTGGTGGCACGCGCCTCTGGGGTGAACTTTTACTATAATGTTGATCAAGACCATAATTTAATTATGGATAAAAACAAAATTGCGATTGCAACAGAAAATAATCGTGAATACTTTAAAAGCAATCCCTTACCTTCGCAAAACTATCATTTAATCAGAGCAAGTTAATTATTCGCTCATTCAATTCTTAGCCCATTCGTGAAAAACTTTTGGGCTTTTGTTTTTTTACATCAAGTTTTTATTTGGGATGTGTAAAGTATGATTTATCAATGATGGCACATCGTCTACAACTGAATTGAGCAAGGTGTAGTGGATAAAAGTGTTAGTCAAACAGGGCAGAATACGGGAATTCTATAGTAAATTACGAAACTGCACGATCCACAGAACAGTGCTGTGATGACTGGTAATTTAAAGATTTTTTAGAAGGAATGGTGGGTCGTCCGCGATTCGAACGCGGGACCAACGGATTAAAAGTCCGCTGCTCTACCGACTGAGCTAACGACCCAGAGGAGTAAAAATGACGATGATCATTTTTAAAGTATCAACCTTGAAGAAGATGGTGGGTCGTCCGCGATTCGAACGCGGGACCAACGGATTAAAAGTCCGCTGCTCTACCGACTGAGCTAACGACCCATCTAAGGTTGATCAAGGAAATGGTGGGTCGTCCGCGATTCGAACGCGGGACCAACGGATTAAAAGTCCGCTGCTCTACCGACTGAGCTAACGACCCTGAACCAGCAATCAAGCAGGCTTGATTGTGAAGTGCAAGAAAAACCAGAGGGTTTTAAGCACCACTTCGTTTGATGGAGCGTATTGTAGCAAGATATGAAGCGAGCGCAAGTAAAAAATAAAAAAGTTGCCTATGTTTGATTATAAATGCAACAAATTTGTCGTATCTAATCAAAAAATAGGCAACATAGTGGCTTAGAAGCGATATTGATACTGTTGAATATTGTCGTAAATTTCTTGGGTCAGCTCGCAATAAGCAGATTGGTTTGGCAATAACACCAGAATTTTTTCATCACACTGTTTTAAATCAAAACCTTGAGTTTTCAGGGTGTTCTTCTGATATTTAAATGTACCTGTGGTTTGCATTTGCTTTTGAATGCGTAAAAAAACGGGTACTGCATAAGCGGGCATTGCTTTTTTAAACTCCACCAGCATTTGACGCAAGTCTTGTTCATCTAACTGGCAGCCTTCGTTTAAGGTAATCGCAGCCATACCTGCACGACCATTGGTATGTGGGATTTCAACGCCATACACGACAGCTTCAGCAATTTTTTCATAGTCACTGACAATGTTTTCTACTTCTGTGGTGGATACGTTCTCACCTTTCCAGCGGAAGGTATCACCTAAACGATCAACAAACTGGGCGTGACGGAAGCCAATGTCGCGGACTAAATCGCCCGTGTTAAAATAGGCATCGCCTTGTTTAAACACGTTTTGCATCATCACCGCCTTGTTTTTTTCAGGGTCGGTGTAGCCATCAAACGGTGAGCGACGGGTGATTTTTCCAATCAATAAGCCGACTTCGCCTTTTTTGACTTTCATGCATTTGCCTTTGGCATCGCGTACGGGTTCATTTTTTTCTTTATCAAACTGAATGACCGCATAAGGTGTCGGTGAAAAACCAACCGTGTTGTCAAAGTTAAACACATTGCTAAAGCCGACGTTGCCTTCGCTAGACGCATACAGTTCCAGAATTTCCTGAACACCAAAGCGTGTTTTGAATTTGCTCCAAATATTAGGACGCATGCCATTGCCAATCATTTTGGTCACACGATGCCCACGCTCTAAATCAGAAGCAGGCGCATCCATTAAATAACGGCACAATTCGCCCACATAGCCAATCGCAGAGGCATTGAATTTGTGTACATCTTGCCAGAAGCATGAAGTGGAGTATTTTCTACGGATGGCAAAGGTGGCACTGCCTGCAATTACGCCACACCAGCACACCACAATGCCTGTGGCGTGGTACAGCGGCAGAGTGCAGTACATCACATCATCCTGATTTAAACCCAAGACATGACCATAGGTACCATAAGCCAACGTCCAACGGCTATTGGTGAAAATCACCGCTTTAGGTAAGCCTGTTGTACCTGAGGTATAGATATAAAACAGCCCATCTTTGCCCTGTACTGACTGTGTGGTGGCAGGGTTAAAGCTTGGGAATGATGCAATGCATTGCGCTAAATTTTGAAAACCTTCAGGGGCAGTGCCAGCATCGGTACGGGTATTTTGATCTGCAAACCAATACAGTCGATTTTCTGTAAGCTCAAGTTCTTGGCGAATATCGGCAACGGCTTGACGACATTCTTCCCCCACAATCACGGCAATTGGTTTGACTAAATTGATGCTGTGCGCCAAAACTTTGGCAACTTGTGCGGTATTGACCAAAGCCACGGTAACGCCAATTTTTGCTAAGCCAATGACACTGGCAATTAATTCAGGGCGATTTTCCAACATCACCGCAATGACATCACCTTTACGTGCACCTATGCTTAAATAGTAATGGGCAATTTGGTTGGCCCAAGCATTGAGCTGTAAATAGCTGTACTGCTGATCTTCAAACACTAGTGCACAGCCATGCGGGTTACGATGCACGGCTTTTTCAAATGCTAGACCTAAGCCTGCAGGCGTGTTGGGTGTGCGTAAATAGGCTTGCTTTAACCCTGTGATCAGGTGAGGCACTTTAGTCATAAACTGCGGAATTTTTGCCGCAACATCCGTTAAGCCAATTAAATCGCTTTTTGTCATCTGGTTCATAAGAATCCTGTTTTTGTCATCATCCGTTGCATCTGCACAGCATCACGTCTTGTTGTTTTGTAATCCCTAAGTCCTAGTGCAATCAACCTAATTTTTCAGCTTTGTTAGGTGTTTTTAGAAAAGCTGTTAAAAATCAAAAACACCTAAGTTCAAATTAGCTCGCTTAAATTTAAGTCAGCACCGCGTTGGCTCTAAAGTAGCAAAAAAAATCCAGCCATTAAAATGACTGGATTTTTTTATTCCGCTGCAAAAGTGCGAATTACGACTCAGTTGGCGGAGTTACTTTTTTAGGTGGACGGCCACGTGGACGACGCGGACGCGCAGTTTTCTCTTTCTCTGCTTTGTCCTGTTCAGATTCAGCAGTTTCGACTGGGTCGTCTACAGCCAATTCCGCTTGTACAGGTGCGACCACTTCAACGGCAGTTTCTTCTTGCGCTGCTGCAGTTTCAGTGACAGCTTGTGCAAGGTCGTCTTGCGCGTTCAACTCAGGCTGAGTAGCTTCAGTTGTAGCCACTGCTTCAGGGTTTACTTCTGTAGTTGCTTCGACTTCAGTGCTTACTGTTGCAGACGTTTCTACCGTAGAACTTGCTTCTACAGATCCTTCTGTAGCTGCCACAACTTCAGTCGTTGGCTCTGCTGCAGGTGTGCTTTCCGCTTCAGCTTTTTCTACTGCCTGTGCTTGCTTGGCTTGTTCCAATGCTTGCTCAGCAGCTTGTTTGGCTAAACGACGACGCTCACGCGGATCGTTGGCAACACGCTTATCTGACACTGGTTTTGGTGGTGTTAGGTCTAACACAGGTGCAGGCTCAGCTTCAGGAGCAGCTTTGGCAACTTCCACATCACGAGTGACAGGTTTTTTCTCTGCCACAGGCGCAGTGCTAACAAGGCTTGCAGCATACTCGTCAGTGAACTTCTGCAAAGCACGATTGAACGTTGGAATTAAACCAAACTGTTCAATCAGAACTGAACAATCTTCGCCATATACGTGGCGAATCAGGCTACCAATGCTGTATTGCGCTAAAGTTGGCACCTGTGAAGGTGTTAACTTTGGTGCAGTTACTTGCTGCGCTTGACCTTCACGTTGCTGACGACGACGCTGACGCGGGTCATTGCTGGCACGTTTTGCAGGCGCAGTCGGTTGTGCTTGAGCTTCCGCAGGTGCAGCTGTTTCTTCTGCAACAACGGCTGCAGCTTCTACCACTGCAACAGCTTGAGTTGGTTCAGTAACCGTTTCAAGCACAGTTGCTTCTACTGCTGTCACTGGTTCAGCCGCTACTGGCGCAGCATTCAATGCCACAATTTCAGTTTGAGCTTGATCGACATTCACTACCAAAGCCGTCGTGTTGAACTCTTGACGCGGTGCATCAATTAAGTCCACTTTTGGCTGATTAGAAGCCACTGCGGTAGGTGCTTGCTCATTCAATACGCTTGGGTCGCGGTGACGATTTGGGCGTTCTGGACGAGGTTGGTTACGACGGTCACGACGTGGTACGGCATTTTGCTGCTGCTCATTGTTGTTTTGAGCTTCTTGCTGCTGCGGTGCTTGGTCATTGTTGTGCTGACGACGAGAGTTGCGTTTGTTTTCACGCGCTTCTTGACGTTGCTCCTGACGCGACATTTGAACCACTTCTTCATGCACTTGATGTTGTTGATTATCGTGCTGAGTTTGCGGCTCACGTTGCTCTTTGTGCTTGTTATTGTTGTTGCTGTGACGCGGCTTTTTGTTGTTGTGACGCGGAGCAGGTTTGTCTTCACGTTCAGCAGATTTATCTGCAGAGTCACGTTCAGTTTTTTGTGCCACTGTTGATGGTGCAAGGTACACATTTTGACTGCTTGCAGCAGGGGCAGTAGACGCAGTTGCAATTTGACCAAACTGACCACGGCTCACAGCACCGCTATTTACCATTTGCTCAATGGCTGCTGCAGCATTGTTGGCACTACGTGCTTGATCAATAGTGCTGGCTTGCTTTTGAACAAACAGGTTTTCTAACCATGCACATGGGCTTGCAGCTGTTGTGGCTGCCGCAGGTGCAAGCTGCTGTTGTGCAGATGCTTTATTTTGCTGTGCTGCTTGTGGTTTTCTTGCAGAGGTTTTTTCTGCCGCAGGTGCAGCAGCGTGGCTGTGCGCTTGATCGGCTTCTTCTAAATGCCATTCAGAAGATTCATAACCCAACTCTTTTTCGCTTGAACGAGTTGCTTCAGTACGTTCATAGCTGGTTGGTGCAAAGCCTTCAGGATTATACGAAATTTCGTAATGCGGGGTTTCTAAGTGTGGGTGAGGTAATACAGTCACACGCACATTTGAGGTTTGCTCAAGGTAAACCAGACTGTGACGTTTTTCATTCAGTAAGAATGCTGCAATTTCAACAGGTACTTCGACTTGAACTTCACCATGACGTTCACGCAGGGCAATTTCTTCCACTTTACGCATAATTGAAAGTGAAAGAGAGCGTAGGTCACGTACCATGCCTGTACCGTGACAGCGTGGGCAAACGTACCCAGTCGCTTCTTCAAGTGATGGACGTAAGCGCTGACGGCTCATTTCCATTAAACCAAAACGTGATAATTGACCAAATTGAATACGTGCGCGGTCACTTTGTGTTGCTTCACGAAGTTTGGCTTCAACCATACGTTGGTTGCGGTCTTTGGTCATGTCGATAAAGTCGATGACCACCAAACCACCGATGTCGCGTAAACGCAATTGACGCGCAATTTCTTCGGCAGCTTCAAGGTTGGTATTAAGCGCAGTATCTTCAACATCTTGACCACGGGTAGACTTAGCCGAGTTGATGTCAATTGAAACTAATGCTTCAGTTTGGTCAATGACAATTGAGCCGCCTGAAGGCAATTTCACTTCACGCTCATAAGCTGTTTGAATTTGGCTTTCGATGCCAAAATGCGCGAATAGCGGCTCATTTAAAGTATAGGTTTTTAGCTTGTCTAATTGACGTGGCATCACGGCTTTTACGAAGTTATAGGCTTCGTTATAAGCTTGTTCTGAGTCAATTAAAATTTCGGCAACATCATCACGTAAGTAGTCACGAATCGCACGTGTCACCACACCTGCTTCTTGGTGTACCAACATTGGCGATGGGCCAGAGCTTGCGGTGTTTTGAATTTGCGCCCAAAGGTCAAGCAAGTGTTGTAAATCAAGCTGTAATTCTTCTTGTGAACGACCAATGCCCGCAGTACGTACAATCACGCTCATGCCGCGTGGCACGTTTAAAGATGCCAACATTTCTTTGAGTTCTTCACGCACAGAACCTGAAATTTGACGACTGATACCGCCACCTTTCGGGTTATTTGGCATAAGCACTAAATAACGACCAGCCAAAGAAATGAAGGTAGAGAGCGCAGCACCTTTGTTGCCACGTTCTTCTTTTTCTACCTGTACCAAAAGCTCAGTGCCTTCAGTGATCAGTTCACGAATATTAGAAGTTTGGCGAGGGTCGGCTTTGTAATAAGAGTTTGCGATTTCACGCATCGACAGGAAGCCTTGGCGACCTGCACCGTATTCAATAAATACGGCTTCTAAAGAAGGTTCTACACGGGTCACATGACCTTTGTAGATATTCGATTTTTTTTGTTCACGGGTACGATTTTCTAAATCGAAATCGTAAAGACGCTGACCAGTGACAAGTGCAACGCGAATTTCTTCGGCATGTGTTGCATTAATCAACATACGTTTCATGGGTGTAACACCTAATAGTGATACACAGCAAAAAATCGCTAGACACGTAGCGAACATCAAGCATCACGGATCAACTGCTCAGATCTCAAAAAAACCAATTGTGGTCTGAGCTTTTTTTACCGGCCTTATTTAGGTTGGCTGCGGTGTATGATTCACGTATTGATGATGGCAATACGGCTTTAACCTTTAAACGGATAAAGTCACCTGATCGCTTCACTGGCGGACGAGCGGTGTATTGGATGTGTGTAACTTTCACTGTCACATTGCTCGAAGATCAGCTCTTCTTTACATAGATAGAGTGTCTTGATACGGAATTATCGTCGTATCTTTACAAATTGTGCAGATCCAATACATCAAACGCTTTAGCCTGAATGCGACTTCAGGGTGCGACTAATCTGATGTGTATCAGTTTACGTTTAAAAACCAACAAAGTTGGCGACATATTTTTTCAGACAAACTGATTTATGTACCTGAGGTACAATTAAACGCAACAGTTTGCTTTTTTGCCGATATAATAAGCCTTCGGCGTCGGCATAATTCTTTTGGGACCTGCTCGTATATGGTGAGGTATTCAGTTGAGTGTTGTTTCAGAAAATTCTGAATAGATTCAACCTTAACCCACTAACGATGGTTTCCGTGCGCTGACTATATCAAACCTTGCATCATCTGCCTATGGGCTAAGCTTATGTTTCTTGTGTAAAGCATAGCCTAAATGATCAGTTTTTAATCAATTTTAGTATTTTATTAGGTCACTTAACTGTATGAATTCTACCCAACAATGGCAAAGTGTCACTTGGTTTGAAGTGGATGAGCATCAAGCGGGTCAACGCATCGATAATTTTTTGTTTAGTCGTTTAAAAGGGGTGCCTAAAAGTCGCATCTATCGTTTGATTCGCGAAGGGCAGGTACGGGTCAATAAAAAGCGTATTAAAGCAGAAACCAAACTCAATATTGGCGATCAAATTCGTGTAGCGCCTATTCGCTATGAACAAAAAGACGACAGTGCTGCACCTATTTCAGATAAGGTCGCACAAAGCTTATTAAGCCGTGTGATTTATGAAGATGAAGGCTTGATGGTGGTGAATAAGCCTTCGGGCATTGCAGTGCATGGCGGTAGTGGTGTCGCTTATGGTTTGATTGAGGGTTTACGTGCTGCCACAGGTAAAAAATATTTGGAGCTGATTCACCGTATTGACCGTGATACTTCAGGTTTGGTGATGGTATCTAAAAAGCGTAGCACCTTAAAAACGCTGCAGGACTTATTGCGCGAACATAAAATTCAAAAAACTTATGCGGCCATTGTCAAAGGGCAGGTGAGTTTAGATCAGCAATTGATTGATGCACCATTGCATCGTTATGAATTGGCCAATGGTGAACGTCGAGTACGTGTATCTAAAGAGGGTAAAGAATCCAAAACCCTGTGGAAGGTCGCAGAGCGTTTTATGCATGCCAGTTTGGTGTATGCATCGCCACTGTCTGGGCGTACCCATCAAATTCGTGTGCATGGTTTAAGTATTGGGCATCCTTTGGTGGGTGATGATAAATACGGACATCAAACTGAATACCGTGGTCCTGCACCACGTCGTTTGTGCTTACATGCTATGCGTTTGGAAATTCCGGGCTATCCTGTGATTGAAGCTCCTTTACCTGAAGATATGCAGAGTCTGGTGGCGCAGCTTAGAGCGCAAAAGGCGGATAAGCCGACAGCACCACCTGAGTTTTAATTTTTGTCATTCTCTATTGTGTGATAGCAGTTCCCTTCTTTTTAAAGATGAGGAACATTGTTTCTCAAGACGGAGATTGGGCTTTCAGGGGTAATTCACAGCCACATTTTATAGTTTTTAATTTAAATTCTTGTTGTATAGGCTATGCCTTACTTTTCAAAGATGAAAAGTAACAAAAATCTTTTGTTTCGCTGATGGAACATCCCTGTGCCACAGCGAAACGGCGACATTCATGTCGCCGTTTCGCTATCGAATATTTGTTGTGATATATGTGCTGATTCTTGATCATTTATCCTTTTCAGTTAAGGTAAAGCGAGGGAATTTTAAAGCAGAATCAAATCTAGGAACCTAATATGAACAAACCTGTAGAACTCATCATTTTTGATTGGGATGGCACGCTATTTAATTCCGTCGGTCAAATTGTGGCGAGTTTGCAGTTCGCAGCACAACAATTTCAGCAACCCCTGACCGATGCTGCGGCTAAAAGTATTATTGGTTTGGGTTTGCCTGAAGTGGCACAGCGTTTATTTCCTGAAGTGCCAGAGCTGCATCAAGCGATTTTGCAGTGCTATTCAGAACACTATGTCGAACACTCAAAAACCGATGCTTGGTTTGAGGGTGTGGCAGATATGCTCGATGAGTTGTCAGGTTTGGGACTGAAATTGGCAGTGGCAACAGGCAAAAGCCGTAAAGGTTTAGACCGAGTGTTGGCGCAAACCCAAAGTCAGGATTTGTTTGTGGCGACACGTGCTGCAAGTGAAACCAAATCTAAACCTGATCCTTTAATGTTGCAGGAAATTTTGAGCAGTACCGATGTGCAGGTCGAGCAAGCGATTATGGTGGGTGATACTTCTTACGATTTGGAAATGGCACAAAATATTGCTATGCCGCGTGTAGGCGTGAGTTATGGCGTGCATAGTGTAGAGGTGTTGCAGCGTTATCAGCCTTTAACCATTGCAGATGATGTGCCGAGTTTGCATGATTTTTTAGTGCAGCAATATCGTTTACGTCAGGCGAGTTAAACCCAGTAAAACAATTTAGATGAATTTGAAATTAGAGTAACTTGAAAAATTTCAGGTTGCTCTTTTTTTATGTACTTTTGGGAGCGTCATAAAAAGGCTTAGCTTTTAGTCTAAAGTTAGGATTAAGACATTTTAAGATTGCTGCGAATTGCCGAGTCAATGACTCGGAAAATAATGTCATAGCCTACAGACAACTGTTTTGCTTGCTTTTTATAAAAATAGATTAATAGCTAATAGCTATTGAAAAAAAGAAAATAAGTATTGGCATAAACCCGCCATTTTTCCGATTCTTAATCAGTTTACATACCTCTGAGCTGGATAGCTTGTCCTGAGAATGGACAAGATCGGGGTCATCATCCCTATTTTCTAATATTACCTTTCCAACATCTCGGGGTATATGCCCAATTTTTGCAGTTTAAGGAAACATTGATGTCGAATTCTGCTGTTGTTGAATCAGTTGCGCAAGCATTACGTACTGCCGAACTCTCTCAAACTGCGATTGCGCCAATCCGCCCAGAACTTGGTGGTGAAAGTGCTGACGTAGATATTGCCTATGCCGTTCAAGAAGTGAATACCGAACGTGCCTTAAAAGAAGGTCGTCGTTTGGTGGGGCGTAAAATTGGTTTGACCTCTAAAGTGGTTCAAGCACAACTGGGTGTAGATCAGCCTGACTTTGGCATGTTGTTTGCCGATATGGCTTATGGTGATGGTGAAGCGATTCCTGCAGGTTTGCTGATTCAGCCAAAAGTAGAAGCAGAAATTGCATTGGTGATTAACCAAGATCTAACCAAAGAAAAACACACGTATGCGGATATTATCAGCGCGACTGAATATGCCTTGCCTGCCATTGAAGTGGTCGATAGCCGTATTGAAAACTGGAAAATTAGTTTGATTGATACCGTGGCCGATAACGCATCTTCTGCTGCATTCGTTCTAGGTTCAAAACCAGTCAAGCTAGAAAATCTGGATTTGGTGAACTGCAAAATGGTGATGACCCGTGGTGAAGAAGTAGTTTCTCAAGGCGTGGGTAAAGCTTGTTTAGCAAATCCATTAAACGCTGCCGTGTGGTTAGCCGATGAAATGGTGCGCCGTGGTCGTCCATTGTTAAAAGGCGACATCATCTTAACTGGTGCTTTAGGTCCTATGGTTGTTGCACAGCCAGGTGAAGAATTTAAAGTCGAAATTGAAGGCTTTGGTTCAGTGACAGCTGCGTTTGCTGCGGAATAAATCGAGATTCTAAGAGAGTACATGCATGAAAAAGATTAAATGTGCAATGATCGGTCCAGGTAATATTGGTACAGATTTGCTTTATAAATTACAACGCAGTGAATGGTTAGAGCCTGTGTGGATGGTGGGAATTGACCCAACCTCTGAAGGTCTAGCTCGTGCGGCAAAAATGGGTTTAAAAACCACAAGTGACGGTGTAGATGGTCTTCTTCCTCACGTACTTGAAGATGACATTAAAATTGCTTTTGATGCAACTTCTGCTTATGTGCATGCAGAAAATAGCCGCAAACTGAATGAGCTTGGCGTGTTGATGATTGACTTAACGCCTGCGGCAATTGGCCCATTCTGCGTACCGCCAGTGAACCTTGAAGCATTGCTTGAAGCGGGCGAAGTGCCAAACGTCAACATGGTGACTTGTGGTGGTCAGGCAACAATTCCTATGGTGGCTGCAGTTTCTCGCGTTCAACCTGTGGAATACGGTGAAATTATTGCAACGGTATCAACTAAATCTGTGGGGCCGGGTACACGTAAAAACATTGATGAATTTACCCGTACCACTGCAGGCGCGATTGAAGAAGTTGGCGGTGCAAAACAAGGTAAAGCCATCATCATCATTAACCCAGCTGAGCCACCTTTAATGATGCGTGATACCGTTCACTGCTTGGTAGAAGGTGAGCCAGATCAGGCAGCGATTACAGCATCTGTGCATGCCATGATTAAAGAAGTGCAAAAATATGTACCAGGTTACAAACTTGTAAACGGCCCTGTTTTTGATGGCAACCGTGTTTCAATTTTCTTGGAAGTTGAAGGTTTGGGTGATTACTTGCCTAAATACGCAGGTAACCTAGACATTATGACTGCAGCGGCTGCACGTACTGCAGAAATGTTTGCAGAACACGTTTTCAAAACTGCTGAAGCTTAAGGAATACCAAAATGTCTAAGATTATTATTAATGATATGACTTTACGTGATGGTATGCACCCAATGCGCCATCAAACCACACCAGAGCAAATGGTTGCAATTGCCACTGCGTTGGATGATGCAGGTGTTCCTTTAATTGAAGTCACACACGGTGATGGCTTAGGTGGTAACTCTGTGAACTATGGTTTTGCAGCAGCTACTGATGAAGAATATCTGAAAGCAGTGATTCCAAACCTGAAACAGGCAAAAGTTTCTGCACTATTACTGCCAGGTATTGGAACAGTTGATCATTTGAGAATGGCGCATGATGTAGGCGTGGCAACCATTCGTGTGGCGACACATTCGACTGAAGCAGACGTTTCTGAACAGCACATTACTGCAGCACGTAAACTGGGTATGGACACTGTGGGCTTCTTGATGATGGCGCACATGGCTTCTCCAGAAAAATTGCTCGAAGAAGCACAAAAAATGGTGTCTTACGGTGCAAACTGTATCTATGTAACAGATTCTGCAGGCTATATGTTGCCTCAAGATGTGACTGATCGCGTAGGTATTTTACGTGCCAACCTCGCCTCAGACATCGAAATTGGTTTCCATGGTCACCATAACTTGGGCATGGGCGTTGCGAACTCTGTATCGGCTGTGACCGCAGGTGCAACCCGTGTTGACTTGGCTTCGGCTGGTTTAGGTGCAGGCGCAGGTAATACACCACTTGAATTGTTTGTAGCGGTCGCAAACCGTATGCAAATGGAAACAGGTGTGGACTTGTTTAAAGTGCAGGATATTGCTGAAGACTTGATCATTCCAATGATGACGCATCAAATTCGTGCAGACCGTGATGCAGCCACTTTAGGTTATGCAGGTGTTTACTCATCGTTCCTATTGTTCGCAAAACGTGCCGAAGCAAAATATGGAGTATCTGCGCGTGAAATTCTACTTGAGCTTGGTCGTCGCGGTACGGTGGGCGGTCAGGAAGATATGATTGAAGACTTGGCATTGACTATGTCTAAAGCACGTGAAATGCAAGCCTAAGTTTTTAATATAAAGCAGGCTTGAATTAAGCACTCCAAATGCGTTTGGGGTGCTTTTTTATGCTGTGAAAGATGTAAAACGTGCTGAATTTTGTGCTGATTAAAATGTTTTTCTTATAAGTTAGGTTTATAGAAAATAACGCTAACACATGGGTTTAAAGTTAAAAAAGATTAATCCTTCACATGATGCAAAAAATAACAGCGTTTTTCACCTAAATTAAGCAGTGAATTCAAATAAAAATTCATTTAGTGAGGATTTTGAGCTTAATTTTTTATCGTTAAAAAGAATTAAAAAACTTGGAAAAAAGCTGCTCGATACAGAAAGTGCTGAATTTGTAGAAAAGCTTAATACTGTGGTCGGATTTTTTTCATGACAAGAGTTTTGCATGATGCCCAGATTCGCTTATTGGATGAATAGGAAAAACGCATGCATCGTCACAATTTATGGATAGCACTTTTTGCTGCGACAGCAACTTTAGGGACAACTGCAACTCAGGCAGATTTTATTGACGACAGCAATGTTCAACTTAAATTTAAGAATTTTTATTTAGATCGTCAAATTAAAGACAACCCTGCGGGGAACTTTGGTTCATGGTCACAAGCAGTCACCTTGGATGCTAAATCGGGTTATCACGATTTAGGCGTAATTCAGGTGGGTGCTGATCTTCTGGTTCAACACGCAGTAAAACTCAATGGTCGTGATAAAAATGCAGACTGGGTTTTGCCGCATGATGGTAAAGAGTCAAAAGATCATTTTGGTAAGGTCGGTGCAACTCTAAAAGTTAAATTTTCTGAAACTGAATTAAAAGTAGGTGACTTATTACCAATGTCACCTGTGGTGTTTTTTGACCCATCGCGTCAATTGTTAACGACTTATAGCGGTGCATGGTTAGAATCAAAGGATTTAAAAGATACTAAATTAACTTTGGCTTATTTAGACGGTATTAATGCACGTTATGATAACCAATACCAAGATTTTACGTTGTTCCCTCAAAATAATTTTTCTGCTGCTGAAGCGAATAAATTAAGCACAGACGATGGCATGTATCTTGTGGGAGTAGATCATCAATTTACCCCTAAAGTAGGTGGAAGTTATTGGTATGCGGATGTAACCAACATCTATCAACAACATTATGTCGCTGCAAACTATAAAACGACTTTGGCTGAAAAAACTAAGCTGGATACCCATGTACGCTATTTTGACAACAGCGAATCGGGTGACAAGCTGTATGGCAATATTGACAGCCAGGCCGTGTCTGCGGGTGCAAAAATCAACAATGGGATGCACACTGTACAGTTAGGTTATCAACAAATGTTTGGTGAGCACGGTACAAAAGCCCCAATGTTCCCGACCTTGGGCGGGTGGGTGCCGCAGCCTTACTTAGACAACTGGTCTGTGGCGAGCTTCATTCGTAAAGATGAGCGTTCTTGGAGTTTGGGTTATACCTATAATTTTGCTGATGTGGGTGTCCCTGGTTTAACAGCGACAGTACGTCATTTCCGCGGTGATAATATAGATGGTACTTACCATAAGTTAACCAACAATGCTGGTCAGTCGCTTAAAGAGGGTAAAGAAAACGAAACGAATGTAATCGTAAATTATGTTGTGCCTGAAGGTAAACTTAAAGGACTTGGTTTTCAGTACATGTTCATCGATACCAACTTTAACTTTGCGAATGACTTAGAAGAACACCGTATCGCCACGACTTACACTTATAAATTCTAAAGCTAGATAAAAATCAGAGCGGCTTTTTATAGTCGCTCTTTTTTTAATATTTACTGAATAAATACCTTATATAAATTAAGACTTTTATTTTATTAAAGTTATAAAATTCAAAGAGTTGTTTAATCGTTTTTTTATGGGTTGTGATCGTAAATTTGTATCAGTTGATGCTGTGTGAACAGGTAATATAAGCCTGTAAAAAGTAATGTTGAATGAGTCCACTTGACGTCAAATTCTATACCTAGAGCCAAACGCAAGCTAAAGACTGTACGAGGAGTATATATGAGCACTGTTCAAATCCCTGACTATACAACAGATCCATTCTTTGGCTTAGAAGATAAATGGATTGAAACTGCCGAAGGCGAATTAACGCACTATCACGAAGTGGGTGAAGGTACACCTATTCTATTTTTACACGGTTCAGGCACAGGTGTATCTGCTGCGGCAAACTGGTGGTTAAACTTGCCACAAATTGGTGAGCAAGCACGTTGTATCGCAATTGATACCATTGGTTATGGTCAGACTGTGGTTGCTCCAAACACTGCTTATGGTATTCGTGCTTGGGTAGATCATGCAGTGCGTACATTAGATGCATTGGGCATTGAAAAAACATGGTTAGTGGGTAACTCGCTCGGTGGTTGGTTGGCATTCCAATTGGCATTGGACTACCCAGAGCGTGTACTTGGTATTGTGTCTATGGGTACAGGTGGTGCAAAACAGACTGCAGCGCTTAAAGCACATGCGAATCCTGTCTTGACCGAAGAAGGCATCAAAAAAACATTGTCGATGTTTGTAGTGAACAAAGACCTGATTACAGATGAGTTGGTTAAGGTTCGTTTTGCTTCTGCAAAAAATGACTATGCGTCAGACCGTTTAATGGATGTGGTTGGCGCACGTGACCGTGACCGTTTTGAGTTCCCACTCGATTTTGACAAAATGAAAGACATCACAGTACCTGTTTTACTGATTCACGGTACGCAGGATGTAGTGATTCCAGTATCGCGTACATGGGACATTTTAAATGTTGTGCCACATGCCGATGCACACATTTTCAGCCAATGTGGTCACTGGTCACAGGTTGAAAAAGCGGAAGAATTTAACACTGTGATTAAAAACTACTTAACTGCACGTGGCGTAAATTAAGCGCAGTGAGGTAAAAAAGGATGGCAATTTGCCATCCTTTTTTATGGATGTTTTATGTACCCAATTTAGTGCTGAATAAAGCTCGCGACCAAGTTAATGCAAATTGCCAAAATAGTGGTATTAAAGCTATAAGCCAAAATAATATGTAGCGTGTTCAGTACCCGCATGGGTTGTGAGCTAATCGAGACATCGGCGGTTTGTGCAGATGTACCAATCACATAGCTGAAATATAAAAAGTCAGGATAGGTTGGATGCGACGTCTTGGGAAAATCCAAACCACCTTCTTGCTGCTGTTGCAGTGCCAAATAATAGTCATGCGCATAGTGAATCGCAAAAATGGTGTGCATAAAAAACCAAGCACATAAAATAGTGGTAATGGATAAAATAAAATGTCCCATGCGCACAAACTCACTTTGTGCAAATAAATTCACCTCGACAATGATCGCAATAAAGCACATCACTAAGGTTAGAAATACCAAGAATAAAATCAGCCATTTGCTGGCATCTTGTTGTTGGGCACGTTGTAAAATATGTGCATGATCGCTGTGCCACAAACTGCGCATGGTTAAAACCAAATAGCAGGAAATCGCGATATTCCAGCTAATCAATAAACAGCTTGACCATGACCATGCAGTGAGGGTCTGAAAAATAGCATACAGCACAATGGTAATCACAAAACTGATAAAAAAATAAGGACGATATTGAATCCCTGTTTTCATTCTGCTGAAGGGTGTTTTTATCATTCTTGATCCTTTCTGGATGTGCAATCTAAAGGTGTTACTGCCTGTTATCATCGGCTTAATTTTAGAAAATAGCGATGGGGTGCCTATTTTAACTTATTAGACTTAAGTTGTAATTTGCAGGAAATGTGGTAGCGAAGCGAGGAAAAAGCAGACTGCAAAAATGCGAATGTTTGAGTGTAAGAATGAGCAGTAGTTCAGAAAAAGATTAAAAAAATAAGTTTAGACTTAAGTCTAAAGCTTTGTTTTAGCATTTAGGATGCACAAAAAAAGTGCTTACTACATCAAGCAGCAAGCACTTTTGAAAGGTTGAAAAACGCGAGTGGTTTTAGAATTATTGTTCGCGGTTGATGTCCAAATAGAACACACGTGTGAGCAGTTCCATAAATTTCTGTACCGCAGCGGAATGGCTGTTTTTGCCGTAGCTGACGTATAAATCTAAATGTGGAAGTTCTACATCAAGTGGACGGATGACGGTATTTTCCATGGTTAGCGGAGCAACATAGCCCGGTAAAATGGTGCAACCCAAGCCCATACCAATCGAGTTGATATTAAATAAAATGTTGTCAGCTTTTTGCACAATGTTTAGTTCAATGTTGTGCTGTTTGGCAAAATCGACAATCAGGTGATGCAGATTATACGAAGCTTCTGCCGAAGGAATAATAAAATCAATACCATTCAATGCTTTGACAGGAATGCGTTCGTATTTTGCTAACGGATGATCTTTGGGCAAAATAAAAATTAACGGTTCACGCAGTACAAACTGGCTCTCAATTTCATCACTGTTGATATTGTGGCGGGTAAAGGTGATATCGAGTTCACCTTTTTTAATCATTTTCATTTGCTCAGTGTTGTTCAAACTTAGCAATTCAATTTTTAATTCTGGGTTTTGTACTCGTAAATTAGGCAGTACAAAAGGGAAAATTTTCATTTCTGCCACAGGAACAAAGCCAATACGCAGCATTTTCTGTTTGGCTTGTGACACCTGACGTGCCATGGCAACCGCTTTGTCGGCTTGCGCCAAAGTCAGACGCGCCTGTTCTAAAAATACAGCACCTTCTTCGGTTAGCTCGACTTTACGTTTGGTACGGTTGAGTAGCTTAACGCCGACATCTTCTTCTAAATCTTTAATTTGCTGACTCAGCGAAGGTTGAGCCGTATAAAGTTTAAGTGCGGCTTTACTGAAGTTGAGTTCTTCAGCAACGGTAATGAAGTAGCGAAGGTGACGTAATTCCATACAACCATTCCAAAGATTAATTCAAAATATGTCTAATTATAGATTAATAAAAGAATGATCTATAAACAACTATTCGGTGAGAATTATTGTGTCATTCACGAAGTAAATAGGGTTTCATCATTATGCAACGATTTAAATGCAAAATATAATGTTGGATTAATCTATAAAAACTATTAATTGAAACAAAAAAAATATTTCACTAAACGTCCCTAAAAAACCATTATCCATCAAAAGTTGAGTCTATTTACTTTGTGCCGTTGTTGGTCACAGGAGAGCTTTTCATGAGTGGAAAAATTGATGTGCGCGAAATCGACGCTTTGGTCGATGCACAAAATGGACGTATCACTCCATCTATTTATACAGATCCAGATATCTACGAATTAGAACTTGAACGTGTGTTCGGCCGTACGTGGTTGTTCCTGTGTCATGAAAGCCAAATTCCTAAAGCTGGCGACTTCTTCAACACCTACATGGGTGAAGATCCAATTATTGTGGCACGTCAAAAAGACGGTTCAATCAAAGCATTTTTAAACCAGTGCCGTCACCGTTCTATGCGTGTGAGCTTTGCAGACTGTGGTAATACCCGTGCATTTACTTGCCCATATCACGGTTGGTCTTACGGTATTGATGGTTCACTCAAAGATATTCCTTTAGAAGAACGTGCGTATCCACAAGGTGCTTGTAAAGAGCAATGGGGCTTGGTGGAAGTCAACCGCGTGAAGTCTTACAAAGGCTTGATCTTTGGTTGCTGGGATGAAACCACTCCAGACCTAGAAGAATATATGGGCGACATCGCTTGGTACTTAGATGGCGTGATTGACCGTCGTCCGGGTGGTACTGAAATTATTGGTGGCGTACACAAGTGGGAAATTGACTGTAACTGGAAATTTGCTGCAGAACAGTTTGCTTCTGACCAATATCACGCTTTGTTCTCACACGCCTCTGCGATTCAGGTACTTGGTGCAAAACCAGATGATGACAGCAGCAAACAATTAGGTGCAGCGCAAACAGCTCGTCCTGTTTGGGAAACTGCCAAAGATGCGATTCAGTATGGTTCACGTGGTCACGGTTCAGGTTTCTTCTTTACAGAAAAACCAGATGCAAACGTATGGGTTGACGGTGAAGTTGCCAACTATTTCCGTGAAACTTACGAAGAAGTGAAAGAGCGTTTAGGCGAAGTACGTGCCTTACGTCTTGCAGGTCACAACACCATGTTCCCAACACTGTCTTGGCTGAACGGTACTGCAACACTGCGCGTATGGCATCCACGTGGGCCAAACAAAACTGAAGTATGGGCATTCTGTATTGCCGATGCTGAAGCACCTCAAGACGTGAAAGAAGCATTTGAGCGTTCTGCAACACGTGCTTTCGGTCCTGCAGGTTTCTTAGAGCAAGATGACTCTGAGAACTGGATTGAAATTCAAAAAGTATTGCGCGGCTATAAAGCACGTCAAAACAAGCTCATTGTAGAAATGGGTAAAGGCAACGAAAAAGTACGTGAAGATGGTATTCCAGGAATCACCAACTACATTTTCTCTGAAACTGCAGCACGTGGTATGTACCGCCGTTGGGCAGACTTGCTGATCCATGAAAAATGGGAAGACGTTGAAAAAGCAGCTGACGAATACGAGAAGGAGCTAATGAAATGAGTCAAATCAGTTTAGAACTTCAACATGAAGTGAGCCAATTCTTGTATCGCGAAGCAAAATTGCTAGACGACTGGAAATTCCGTGAGTGGTTAGACCTCATGGCAGAAGACATTTCTTATACCTTGCGTACTACACCAAATGCGCAAACCCGTGACCGTCGTCGTTCAGTTGAACCGCCAACAACGTGGGTGTTCAACGACAACAAACACTTGCTTGAGCGCCGTGTTGCACGTCTGGAAACTGGTATGGCGTGGGCTGAAGAACCTCCGTCACGTACCACGCACATGGTTAGCAACGTGATTGTTGAAGCGACAGAGGTCGAAGGTGAATACGACGTACACGTGACTTACTTATTGTACCGTACTCAAAAAGAGAAAGACGTGACTATTTACTGTGGTAAGCGCCATGACAAAATCCGTCGTGTTGAAGGTGGCTTAGGCTTCCAGATCTTCAACCGTAAGATTGTGCTTGACCAAGTAACCTATAACTCACACAACCTGAGTGTATTCTTCTAATGAATAAAATCTTTGTTTGCCAAGTTGACGAATTAGACGAAGGCGAAGCGTTAAAAGTGGACTGCGGTGTGAACGGTATCGAAGCACTGGCAGTATTCAACAACGGTGGTGAGTTCTTTGCTATGAATGACCGTTGTTCACACGGCAATGCCTCAATGTCTGAAGGTTATCTTGAAGATGATGGCACGGTTGAATGTCCACTACATTCTGCACGTTTCTGTTTAAAGACTGGTCAAGCATTATGCTTGCCAGCCACCGACCCGATTCAAACTTTCCCTGTGGTGGTTGAAGACGGCGCGTTATATGTAGAAATGGCAGGAGAGTAAGCATGGGTTGGCTAAAAGGCGAAGTGGCACTGATTACAGGTGGCGGTTCTGGTTTAGGTTGGGCTTTGGTCGAGCGCTTTCTTGAAGAAGGTGCGCATGTGGGCGTGTTACAGCGCTCACAATCTAAAGTCGATGCCTTAAAAGAACGTTTTGGTGATCAAATCGTGGCAGTCGCTGGTGATGTTGCCAACTATGCAGACAATGTCCGTGCTGTGCAGGCCACTGTGGAGCGTTTTGGAAAGCTGGATTGCTTTATTGGCAATGCAGGGATTTGGGATCACTACGCAGATATCGTCAATACTTCTGGTGAGCAGCTTGAAAAAGCCTTTGATGAAATCATGGGCATCAATACCAAGGCGTTAATCTTGGGGGCAAAAGCAGCACTGGATGAGTTGGTGAAATCTGAAGGTTCTATCATCTTAACCTTATCCAATTCTGCGCTGTATTCTTCAGGCGGTGGTCCTGTTTACACTGCATCTAAACATGCAGGTGTTGGCATCATGAAAGAGTTGGCTTATGAATTGGCACCTAAAGTACGTGTCAATGCTGTTGCGCCTTCAGCGATGAATGTCAATATTAAGGGCGCAGCATCTTTAGGTCAGGAAAACCTAGGCTTACTCGATGCACGTGATCCTGAAAAAATTGCACGCGGTATGCCGCTGAATTTCTTGCCTGAGCCAGAAGACATGACTGGTTCGTATGTGCTCTTGGCATCGCGTCAAAATAACCGTGCGCTGACTGGCGTTCTGATCAATGCAGAATGTGGTTTGGGTATTCGTGGTTTGCGTCAACCACGTGCAGGTTTTTTTGACGAATAAAATTGAGTCTAAATTCAATAGACGAATCGGCAGCCTTTCTCTGGGCTGCCTTCCTTATTTAGGAGTCTTTCATGGCCGTTAAACTCATTTGTGCATCGCACAGTCCTTTAATGGAATTTGCAACACCGCAAGATCAATCTAAAGAACAAAAAGTTCGTGCTGCCTTTGAGCAACTTTCTGCCGAAGTCAAAGCATACGATCCAACCCTGATCATTACCTTTGGTCCAGACCATTTCAACGGTTTCTTTTACGATTTGATGCCAAGTTTCTGTGTCGGTATTCGTGCTACGGCTGCGGGTGACTGGGACTACGGCAAAGACAACAACCGTATTGATGTGCCTGAAGACAAAGCCTTGGCGATGGTGCGCCGTGTGTTGGATGAAGGTGTAGATGTTGCATATTCGTATCGTATGCAGGCCGACCATGGGGTGACTCAGCCATTACACTTTTTGTGTGAAGGGCAGCTAGATCGTTATCCAACCATTCCCGTGTTTATTAATGGCGCTGCAGCGCCGATGCCAACCACCAAGCGTACCATTGCTTTGGGGCGTGCTGTGGGTCAATTTATCAAGTCGTTGAATCTTGAAAATGAGCGCGTTTTGGTCTTGGGTACAGGTGGTCTTTCACACGATCCACCAACGCCACAAATGGGTTCAGTACCGCCTGAAGTTGAAGAATTTTTAATTGCAGGTCGTAATCCAAGCCCTGAAGCACGTCATGCACGTCAGGCCAAAGTGATTGCAGTCGGTCAGAAACTTGCTGCAGGCGATACTTCTGTGGCTGTACCGTTAAGCCCTGAGTGGGATATTGCCTTGCTTGAAAAATTCAAACAGGCAGACTTTGCAGCTATGGAAGCCATGACCGAAGCTGAAATTCGTCGAGATGGTGGTCGTGGTGGTCAGGAAGTCCGTTCGTGGATGGCTGCTTTTGCTGCGTTAGATGAACTGGGTGCGTATGAAATGACCACGCATTGCTATGAAGATATTAGTGAGTGGATTGCGGGCTTTGGCATCGTATCTGCCGAGTTAAAAGGTTAAGCCCATGAGTGTAGAAACAATTGTGATTGTGGGGGCAGGTCAGGCAGGGGCAAGTGCCATTCTTGAGCTGCGCGGCAATCAATATGCAGGCAACATCATCTTAATTGGCGATGAAATACATTTGCCTTATGAGCGTCCACCGCTGTCTAAAGATGTGATTTTGCGTCCTGAAGAAACCAAAATCGAGATTCTGTCGGAAGAAAAATTGGCAGAACTAGGTGTGACCACTATTCGTGGCAATGGCGTGAGCAAAATCAATGCCGAAGCACATACGGTTAAATTGCAAAATGGTGAGGTTATTGCCTACGACAAGTTGTTACTTGCCACAGGCGGTGCTGCACGTCGCTTGCCAAATTTTGATGCCTTAGGTAAACACGTTTACACGTTGCGTAATCTTGAAGACTCGCAAGCCTTAGTCCCTGTATTACAAGCGGGTCGTCGCATCATCTTAATTGGTGGTGGTGTGATTGGTTTAGAGTTGGCATCTTCAGCACGCTTTAAAGACTGTCAGGTAACTGTCATTGAAATGGGACCAATGGTGATGGGACGTTCATCACCACTCATCTTGAGTGAGTTTTTACTGCAACAGCAGTTATTGGCAGGAGTTGATGTACGTCTGTCTACGCAAATTGCAGATTGCAAGCTAGATGGTGAAGAAATTGTCGTGACCCTAGAAGGTGGCGAAGAACTACGTGCCGATGCGGTGATTTACGGTATTGGGATTATTCCAAACGCACAACTGGCAGTTGAAGCAGGCTTAGATGCAGACTTTGCTGTGCATGTGAATGAAAACTGTCAAACCTCAAACCCAGACATTTATGCTGCGGGCGATGTCGCATCACAACTGCGTGAATGTGGCAATCATCGTCGTGTAGAAACTTGGGAAAATGCCAACCTGCAAGCAGGCATATTCGCGCGTCATGTGATGGGCGTGGAACATCCTGTAGCCAATCCCGCTTGGTTCTGGACTGATCAACTCGACATTAACTACCAATTTGTAGGAGATATGTCAGCAGCAGAATGGCATGTGCGTGGTGAGATGGATGCTTCCAAACGCAGTGAGTCTTCATTCGTATTGTTTGGTGTGACCGATGGCGTGATTGTCGGCGGAATTACCGTCAACTCAGCCAAAGATATGCGTCACTTGAAAAAGCTGATTGCTAAACAAGCTGCTTTTGAAGCAGACAAATATTTAGATGTGAGCCAAGACCTTCGCAAATTGGTGAAGTAAGCTTGAACTGATGAAAAACAGACCTGAGGCAACTTAGGTCTGTTTTTTATCTGCCGAAGAAAAGTGTCCATTTTATGTTGAGCAAGCGATGAATACGAATACATCTCCTGTTGTGGTAACCGCCAGTATTTATGCCTTATTGGTATTAATCTGGGCGACCACGCCATTGGCGATTGTCTGGAGTGTGCAGGAAATTCATCCAATGTGGGTTTTGATTATCCGCTACTTTGGGGCTTCCGTGATTGCGCTGTGCGTGCTTAAACTCATGCGCGATCCACTGCCTTTTGATCACACCTCAATGAAAAGCTATTTGGCGGGTAGTCTGAATTTAATTGGTGCACAGCTATTTATTTACTTGGCCGCCAATTATTTAACTTCAGGCTTAATGGCACTGATTTTTGGTTTTTCTCCTTTAATCGCAGGCTTGATTGGTCATGTGATTTTACGCACGCAAAAATTGATTGCCTTACAGTGGACAGGGATGGCAATTGCGATTGCAGGGCTCAGCTTTGTCTTTGCAGACTCTGCTGACAGCAAAGTGAATCCATGGGGCGTGGTGCTGATGTTTATTAGCATGCTGTCCTATATCAGCTCAATTTTTTGGGTCAAACAAATCAATGCTCCTTTAAAGCCGATGTCACAAGCCACAGGCTCTTTATTGGTATCATCGGCAGGATCATTGTTATTAATTCCCTTTATTTGGTCGCATTTCCCGACTCAAATGCCAAGCAGCCAAGCCATGATTGGTTTTGTATTTACCATGATCATGTCGTCTATTGTCGCCATGCTGTGTTATTTCTGGCTGATTCGTCGTTTAAATGCTTCAACTGTGTCTTTAAGTAATGTGATGACTCCCATCATCGCGTTAATTTTAGGTGCGACCTTAAATAATGAACACATCAGCATGAATGCGTTTATTGGTATTGCTGTGGTGATGTTTGGGATCGTGATGTATTTCTGGAAAGAATGGCGCGAACAATATTTTGCTAAACGCTAAGCCCGTATTGCTTTACCTGTGTCTAGGTTTTTCTAAAGCCTCGTTTATCTGAGGTGTAAATTTCTGATCTTTAACCCGCTGTCGATACGACTTTTTTCTCAAAACAACAAAAACATAAAGGAAATTGCCTGCTTGATTTCGCTACTATGCGTGATAGAGTCAACACATGAACCAAAGCTGTGTTTTTTCTGAACAGATCAGGATAAAAAGCATCATGGCAGATGCGCTATATATTATTGGGCTTACATGAACAACGTGGAACCAAAGCATTTTCAACTGCCAACGGAAGCCTGTTGGTCGCATACTTGGCGTAAACCCAAGCTGCAGTTTTTGCCTTCAAATCATTATGATGGAGCGCAGTTTTTTAATCCGATTGCGTGTCCTGAGGGGCGCAGCCAAACTGATTTATTGAAATGGTTGCTAAAACGCAAATCGAACAGTTGGAATGTCAATCCGCAACAAGAAGCACAGCAATTTTTTACAGCGCCAAGTGCTTTGCCACAATTACGTCCACACGCCAGTTTGGATGATTGGCAAGTTTGGTTTGTGGGGCATGCAACGGTGCTGATTCAAATTGGACCGTATAACTTTTTAACCGATCCAGTCTGGGCAGAGCATGCCAGTCCGAAACAGGGGCGAGGGCCTAAACGTGCTTGTCCTGCAGGGATTGCACTGGAAGATTTACCGACCATTCATGCCGTCTTCTTGAGCCATAACCATTATGACCACATGGATTTAGCCACCTTAAAATGGCTGAATCATCAATTTGCCATGCCTATTTATACAGGTTTGGGCAATGCTTGGTATTTGCCGCCTGATTTGCATGTGATTGAAATGGACTGGTGGCAATCGGCTTTATTTAAAGAAGTGAAAATTGTCTACACCCCTGCACAACATGGTTCAGGGCGTGGCGCACGTGATCAGAACATGGCGTTATGGGGCGGTTTTTCTATTTTGCATGGGCAAGATCATTGCTTCTTTGCGGGCGATACAGGTTACTCGCCACACTTTAAAGAAATCCAAACCCGCATTGGCGCACCGCGCGTGGCACTTTTACCTATAGGTTCTTACGAGCCACGGAATCTGATGCGTTATATGCATATGAACCCTGAAGATGCCTTTCAGGCCCATAAAGATTTACATTCCAAATGTTCTTTGGCCATTCATTACCGCACTTTTGAGCTGACCGATGAAGGGCGTGAGCAACCAGAGGCAGACTTGCATCATGCCATGAAGCGTTCATCTAAATTAATGAATCCGTTTTATTGTATTCGTGAAGGTAAGAAATTAATTGTTTAATCTTTTAAAAACTTGACCTTAAATAAAAGTGACACGCTACTTTTCACGCTACTGAAAAGTGGCAATGATAGATATAGAACACAAAGCCCCTATCGAAATAGGGGCTTTGTTTTGGTGTTTAAAGTCTTGCTGTTTAGACTGACTTGATCTTTAACTACAAAGATTACAGTACGCCAGGCTGACCAAGTGCAGGGTCACTGGCACGTGCTGCTTGCGCATCGGCAACGGTCATGCCTAAAGCTGCTGCAACGCCTTCGCCATAAGCAGGGTCACATGCATAACAGTTACGAATATGACGATACTTAATAAAGTCTAAAGCATCACCCATCGCACGTGCCGTGTTATCAAACAGTGCTTGTTTTTGCTCAGGGTTCATTAAATTGAACAAGGCACGCGGCTGGCTAAAATAGTTGCTATCATCTTCACGATAATCCCAGAAATCTGCATCGCCACGAATTTTTAGCGGTGGTTCGCGGTATTGTGGTTGCTCTTGCCATTGATGGAAGCTGTTTGGCTCATAGTGTGGCAAGCTGCCATAGTTGCCATCCATACGACCCTGACCATCACGACGGTTTGAGTGCACAGGGCAGCGTGCAGCATTCACTGGAATTTGTGAATGGTTCACACCAACACGGTAACGTGCAGCATCGGCATAGTTGACCAAACGCGCTTGTAACATGCGATCTGGCGAGTAGCTAATTCCTGGTACAAGGTTGCTTGGTGCAAAGGCAGCCTGTTCAACATCTTGGAAGTAGTTTTCAGGGTTACGGTTCAGTTCAAATTCACCCACTTCAATCAGTGGATAATCACCTTTCGGCCAAACTTTGGTGAGGTCAAATGGGTGATAAGGGACTTTTTCTGCATCCAGTTCAGGCATGATTTGCACGAACAGCGTCCATTTCGGGAAATCACCGCGTTCAATGGCATTGTAAAGGTCGGTCTGGCTGCTTTCACGGTCACGACCAATCAATTCTGCTGCTTCTGCGTCGGTTAGGTTTTGAATGCCTTGTTGAGTGCGGAAGTGGAATTTCACCCAAAAACGCTCATTATTGGCATTAATAAAGCTGTAAGTATGGCTACCAAAACCATGCATGTGACGATAACCGACAGGAATACCACGATCCGACATCACAATGGTGACTTGGTGCAGTGCTTCTGGCAGCAAAGTCCAGAAATCCCAGTTATTGGTTGCATCACGCAGGTTGGTGCGTGGGTCACGTTTTACAGCTTTATTCAGGTCTGGGAATTGACGCGGGTCACGGAAAAAGAACACTGGTGTGTTGTTGCCGACTAAATCCCAGTTGCCTTCTTCAGTATAGAATTTTAAGGCAAAACCACGAATGTCACGTTCTGCATCGGCAGCGCCACGCTCACCTGCAACGGTAGAGAAACGAGCAAACATTTCAGTTTTTTTGCCAACTTCAGAGAAAATTTTGGCACGGGTATATTGGCTGATGTCGTGCGTGACCGTAAACGTACCAAACGCACCTGAACCTTTGGCATGCATACGACGCTCAGGAATTACTTCACGTACAAAGTTTGCCAACTTTTCATTGAGCCATAAATCTTGAGTAAGGAGTGGGCCACGTGCGCCCGCAGTCATACTATTTTGGTTATCTACAACAGGTGCGCCTGCATCGGTGGTTAAATGCGTTACAGGGCATTTTTTTATCTCTTGGCTCATCGTTGTTCTCCATATTGTGATCATCATGTGGTGGGCTGTATTAGAAATTTAGCTTCTAAAACAAGCGGCCATGAACCGTTTTGTTTGTTTAAAAAATCAACTACAACACCACAATACCATGCAGATCGGGCTTTGTAGATGAAAGCTTTTCAAATCTCACCATTTTAATGTAAAACGATTTTTATAATTTTACAAATAGATAAATTTATTGTTTATGATTGGTGTATTCGATAGATCTTTGTAAACTAAATAATCAGTTTTGCTGCACTAAATGTCTGAAACTGCTGCTAAAAACGGTTGAATCGCCAATGAAATATCGGTGTGCAAGGCATCCCAATCTTGATAATGTGGATTGATTAATAAACTTTGCGAAATAAAACCATAACTGATGCGATGCAGATTCAAAGCAAGGCGCAGTTGTTGTTCGGCATTGTGTATGACAGGTGCGAAAATCTGTTGCCACATCTGTAGCATCATGCTGTAACTTTTTTGGTAAGTTTCAATGTGTGATACCTGCCGTTCCAGTAAAAAAGTCTGCGCCCAAAGCCATTGTTGTGCCTGAATTTGCTGAAGCTGAAACTGAATGATGGTTGCAATATAGCGGTTTATTTCAACAACTGTGGATAACTCAAGTTGCTGTTGGGCATAACTTTTTAAGTGTTCTGCATGCTGTTTGACTTGCAGGTGAATCGTCAATGCCAGTAAATCTTCTTTCTTGGCAAAGTATTCATAAAAAGTGCCTAAACCGACACCTGCCAAATTAGTAATTTCACGAATGGTAATTTCAGCTGCCGAGCGTTCATGCAAAAGCCGAACAAAACTTTCCTGTAAAGCCTCTTGAGTCAGTTTAGCCCGCGATTGGCGCGGCTTACGGCGCACTTGAACCTCAGAATTTTTCATAAATAAAGCCGAACACCTGAGCACATATTTTTCTCTATACTAAATGCAATGATAGCATCGCGTTTGTCTAGGAGTGACACAATGCAGACATGGATGACCCATCAAATTCAAAATCAGTTTGATGAATTACAAGACTATAACTTATTTGAAACCGATACGGTTTTACAAGAAATTTTAACCCGTTATGGCAGTCAAGATCAGACTCGACTGAGCGAATTGGGACATATTGCAGCATCGGCAGAATATTATCACTATGCCGATTTAGCCAATCGGCATACGCCTATTTTACATGCCTTCGATGCACGTGGACGCCGTAAAGATGTAGTGGAGTTTCATCCCGCATGGCATCACTGGATGGCGCTGAATCGCAAGTTTGACACGCATGCACATCCATTTAAACAACCGCAATCTACGGCAAAATGGGTCGATTGGGCCAGTCGCTTTTATTTGGCGGGACAGGTTGAGTGTGGCAATTTATGTCCAAATTCCATGACTTTAGGCAGTATTCCGCTCATTCAGCGTGAACCTGAATTATGGGCAAGCATGGGCGAAAAACTGTTATCGCATGAATATGACCCGCGTGATGTGCCGATTTCACAAAAGAAATCTATTTGGTTGGGCATGGGCATGACCGAAAAGCAGGGTGGTTCAGATGTACGTGCCAACCAAACGCTTGCCATTCCAGTCGCAGCAACAGGGCGTGGGCAAGCCTATTTGCTCACAGGTCATAAATGGTTTTTCTCTGCACCAATGTGTGATGCACATTTGGTGGTTGCCAATACCGAACAAGATGGTTTGGCTTGTTTCTTTGTACCGCGTTGGTTAGAAGATGGCAGAAAAAATAATATTCAGGTACAGCGTTTAAAAGACAAAGTGGGAAATCGGAGTAACTCCAGTTCTGAAGTCGAATTTCAGCAGGCGTGGGGCATCATGATTGGCGAAGCAGGGCGCGGTATTCCCACCATTATTGAAATGGCGAACTACACTCGTTTAACCTGTGCTGTGGGCAGTAGTGCCATGCTGCGTCAAGCCTTGGTGCAATGCCTTGCCTATACTCGACAACGTCAAGCATTTGGACAGACTTTGGCGAATCAGCCATTAATGCAGGCAGTCTTGGCAGATTTGGCTTTGGAAACTGAAGCTGCGGTACAGCTCAGTTTTCATTTGGCACATTGTTATGAAAGCGATGATGCTGTGTCTTTGGCATGGAAGCGTTTAATGACCCCTGCTGCAAAGTTCTGGATTTGCAAACGCGCGGTGGAACTTACAGGTGAGATGATGGAAGTTTTTGGTGGCAATGGTTATGTCGATAACAGCATCATGGCACGTATTTTCAAAGAAGCACCTGTAAATACCATTTGGGAAGGTTCAGGCAATGTCATGTGTCTGGATGTACTACGCGCTATGCAGCGAGAACCTGAGCTGATTCAGGTGTTATTGCAGGATTTTGCTCGCACTGCCGTTACTCATCCTATTTTGGGCAGTGAATTAGATGGTTTGCAGCAGTTATTGCAGACCACGAACAGCAACGATTTACAATTTATGGCACGTGCTTTGGTGAGCCGTTTGGTGATTTTGGCACAAGCGGTTTTGTTGTTGCGTTATGCGCCAAGTTTTGTGGCAGAAGGTTTTATTCAGTCGCGTTATAGTGCATTGCATGGGCAAGTGGTGGGTATGCTTAAACCTAAACAGGTCGATGTTGCATCCATCTTGCAGCGTGCATTTTCAGCATAGCATCCCTTGCTACTTGATTCTGCACAAAAAATTCACCCGCTTGGTAAAACCAAACGGGTGAATTGAACCGTATATTGCAGTCGAGTCGTGATCAATCACGCTCGCTTGTAGCAAAGCTGATTGCTTCAGCGAAACTTATTTCGCAGGCTCTTCAGCTTTTACACCTTTTTGATATAGAGTGTAGATGTAAATTGGAATATCCAAATCTTCCAAGTGTTTGTAGATCAGTGGACGTACATCTTCCCAATCTAAACCGCCTACACCTGTTGCAAGACGCGGTAATGCCAAGCTTTCAATTTTCTCTTCTTCAATCAACTGTTTTAAGTTTTTCAAAGTGCGGTTGACGTATTCTGTCGATGCTTTACCTGGTTTTGAACCGTTGTCATAAGCCGCTTCCTGAGTCATCAGGTTGACGATGCGTTGACCTTCGGCATTGACCCAAGTCCATTGCTCACCCGCTTTAGGATGGTAAATATGACAATAGTTGCGGAAGTCTTTATATAGCGCAGGCCAGTGCTCACGCAGACTTAAAGCCAAACCTGTTGCAAAGTTATCGTTAGGGGCAACACCGTGAGCAATCGCACGTGCTTCGCTCAGTAAAATATCTCCAGAAACTTCATAAATCATGAATTTGACTCCTGTTTTTAATGGTCTTGTTAAACTGATCTTCTATATTCATATTAGCCAATCATTGCAGTTTTTCTAGTGGATTTTATAACTAATAAGTTTTTGAAAAGTAATAAAATTTTTTATAATTTTATGCTATAATTGTATGGGTAAAGCCGCTGAGTGTTCTTTAAAATAGCCTTCAAAAATAACCGTCAGAAAAATCTGATAAAGTGGCGGCAATAATTTATTTACCCTTCTTTTTATCTTAGCACTATTGAGTGAAAATCGCTTGTAAAATGTACAAAAAAGCGTATGATCAGCTTCCCAATTTAATATGGAACATTGGTGAGAGAATAGTCACGTTATGCAGAAGCAATTGGCTTGAATTCTCCCTCAACATCTCCATCTAAAAGAGTAGCGACACTGCTCATTTCCATGATCAACCGAAAGGAACAGCGTAATGGCAAAGAAAAAACAGCCTGAGCTTATTCAGCATAACTTTGTGGCCAAGCACATGCACGAGGTCAACAAAAGTCAGGTTTTTGTAGACCGTAAGAAAAATGCCAAACGAGGCTATAGCAAACACAAACAAGGGCGATATTCCGATGATTATCGCCCTTGTTGTTTTTGGAGTGAATGGTGTGTTGCTTGAGGCTTAAACTAAGTTTTATGGAGATACGATACGTGTCGCTAGTTTCACCATATCGCCCAAGCCATGGGTTTTAAAATAATATTCCATCAGACTTTTCACCATCAGCGGATTATTCATTTTTAACGCCTGATCTAATAAATGTTGCGCATCGGTCATTGGTACATGACAAATTGCTTTACGCACCCGCAAGATATTACTTGAACTCATCGACAGGGTATTAAAGCCCATTGCCATCAGAATTACCGCAGACAGCGGATCTCCTGCCATTTCGCCACAAACGCTCACAGGCTTGTCATATTTATGACATTCTTTCACCAAGCGGGTTAAGGCGCGCAGTACTGCAGGATGAAAGTGTGAATAGACGTTGGCCACACGCGGATTGTTACGATCCACTGCCAATAAATACTGGGTTAAATCGTTTGATCCTACCGAGAAAAAATCCACCAACGGGGCAAATTCATCAATTTGCAGCAGCACACTCGGTACTTCTACCATAATGCCAATTTTCGGTTTGGTGATTTTAACCTGTTCTTCTTCCTGCACTGCTTGCAAGTCACGATCTAGCAAATACAAGGCTTCTTCAACCTCGCTGACACTGGTGATCATTGGCAGCAAAATATGCAGATTATTCAAACCAATACTGGCTTTGAGCATGGCACGAATTTGCGAAGAAAAAATTTCAGGATGATCTAGCGTGAAGCGAATCCCGCGCCAACCCAAGGCTGAGTTTTCTTCTTCAATCGAAAAGTACGGCAAGTCCTTGTCTGCGCCAATATCTAGCGTACGCATCACCACAGGTTTGTTGGCAAAGTGACTGAGCTGTTGGCGGTAAATAGCACGCTGTTCTTCTTCGCCCGGGAAACGGTCACGTAGCATAAATGGAATTTCAGAACGATATAAACCAACACCTTTAGCACCGCGTTGTACGCCACGCACTACGTCAATCATCAAGCCTGTATTGACATACAATTTTACCGCTACGCCGTCAGGGGTAATGGCATCTTTGGTTTCATATTGCTTGAGGTCTTTGGCAATCTGTTCTTCTTCTTTTTGAATTTCTTTATAGCGCGTCCGCATGCGACGTGGCGGGTTGATAAACACCCGACCTTGGTGCGCATCTACAATCATTTCCACATCGTCTAGGCTGTTGATGGGCAATTCAGTTACGCCAACTACGGTTGGAATACCCAAAGCACGTGCCACAATGACCATGTGAGAATTCATTGCGCCTTCGGTGGTGACAATTGCTGCAATTTTATCGACAGGCAGTTCTACCAAAGCTGCTGTGGAAATTTCTTCGCCAATTAAAATACTTTCATCGGTCAGTTCACGGTGACTGGCATCGGCTTCTTGTAAAGAGGCGAGAATACGACGCCCTAAATCTTTCAGGTCAGAAACACGTTCGCGTAAATAGTCATCTTCCATTTGTGAAAATAGGGCAATGTGATTGTCAATCACAATACGCACCGCACCTTGCGCCCAGTTACCTTCACGAATCAGTTCTTTAATTTCTGCAGGCAGGGCATTTTCATCTAGCATGCGTAGGAACACACTGAATAAAGCGCGTTCTTCTGCCATTAAGGCATCCTGCATTTTGTCATCTAGTGCCTGAATTTCTTGACGCACTGCATCTAGTGCGTTGTCTAGTAATTCTAACTCTTCACTAATGTCTTCAGCTTCACGATCAGGCACAGCCGCCAAATCTGCAGGGGGATACAGAATTACCGCACGACCCAGTGCAATCCCACCTGAACCCGATACGCCCTGAAAGGTTTTGTAGGCAGGCAGGTTGTTGGGTTTGCGGAATACATCAATATTGCCCACGGCATGCGCATGCGCAATGACACCAGAAAGCTGGGCGCAGAGCGTCACTAAAAAGGATTCTGCCGCTTCAGAAAAGTCTTGTTTATCCTTGTTTTGCACCACAAGAACGCCCATCACTTTACGACGATACATGACAGGCACGCCAAGGAAGGAATTATAAATTTCTTCGCCTGTTTCGGGTAAATACATGAAGCGTTCGTGTTTGGGCGCATCGTTTAGGTTGACAATTTCTTCACGTTGTCCGACTAAACCGACCAAACCTTCACTGGTATGTAATGACACATGCCCCACGGACTCAGGATTTAAACCCTTTGATGCCATGAGCAAGTAGCGTTGATTGCGTTCATCGAGCAGGTAAATAGAGCAGACATCCACATGCATGGCTTCTGCGACCTGATTGACCATAATATCGAGTGATTCATGCAAACTGGTGGACGCATTGATTTCTTGTACAATGCGTCTAAGGGTATCCAGTTGCATGTTCGACATACGCGCTACTCCATATTCCAATCAATGATTTGAGGTCAGTTTTACACCACAGATGACCCTATAACAATAAGCTAAAAAATCTACATCTTCATGCAAATTTTAAGGTTTTTTCAGGGGCAATTGATTGCACAACTCCACCATCGCTTTACGGTAGACGTCACGTTTAAAATTGACGACCTGACCAAGCGGATACCAGTAACTGACCCATTGCCATTGATCAAATTCGGGTGGATCTGACAAATTCAGCCGAATATGATGCGCTGACGCTGTCAGTTGCAATAAAAACCACTTCTGTTTTTGACCAATACATACGGGATCCGAATCCGTGCGTATATACCGATGTGGCAAACGATAACGCAGCCAACCTTTAGTTTGCGCGATAACTTGGACGTGTTCGGGCAGTAAGCCAACTTCTTCTCTCAGCTCACGATAAAGTGCCTGTTCAGGGGTTTCTCCATATTGGATACCTCCTTGCGGAAATTGCCATGCATTGTGACCAATGCGTTTTGCCCATAAAACTTGTCCAAACTCGTTTGCCAAAATGATCCCGACATTGGGTCGGAAACCTTCTGAGTCGATCATTTGGCTACCTAAATATTGTTTAATTTATGACTTTGCACTCGGGGATGATGATTTCTTTTCTCCAACTCGAAAACGCAAAGTGTAAATAATGTTAAAATTGCTATGATCTTAACGAATTTCTATCGACTAGCGGAGATAGATTTACAATTTTTTTCTTAAATTTCAGTTTTTACGAGTATTTTCATGAAATTGGCGCTATTTGATCTCGATCACACCTTGTTAAATACTGATTCAGATCATTCTTGGGGTGAGTTTTTGGTAAGTGAAGGCTTGGTCGATCCTGTTCGCCATCGCGCCATGAACGACAAGTTTTATGAAGACTACAAAGCAGGGCAACTCGACCCAATTGCATATAACGAATTTGTATTTGAGTTTTTAACCCAGCACGACAATCAGTACCTCACAGATTTGCATGAATTATTTATGCAAAAGGTGATTCGTCCACAAATGCGCCCTGAAGGGTTTAAAGCTATTCAGCGTCATCAAGAATTAGGGCATGAATTGGTGGGGATTACAGCAACATCTGACTTTATTACTGCACCTATTTTCCGTGAGTTTGGTATTAGTGAAATTATTGCCACCAATGCCGAAGTGGTCGATGGTAAATATACAGGCAAAGTCATTAATACTGCGTGTTATCAACAAGGCAAGTTGGTGCGTTTGGAGCAATGGCTTGCAGGGCGTGAAGTGACAGAATCTTGGGCATATTCAGACTCGATTAATGATCGTTTCTTGTTGGAATATGCAGATCACGCCATTGCTGTAAATCCTGATGCACGTTTACAGGCTTTGGCTGAAGAGCAAGGTTGGGATGTGCAGGACTGGTCAATTTAAGTCTGAATTTTTTTGAGGTGTTGCTACTCTGGCTTTTACTAGCTTATTGATTTATTTTTGTTTTTATTTATTGCAATGTTGGATTATGTCATTCATTTTTAGAATAGGCATGCTAAGGTAAGACAAGAATTAAAAATGATCAGGAGTGAAAAAATGAGTGGTGTACGCCCAAGAATGACACATTTATTTGAACAACTGGGTTTGGATGCCAGTGAAGCCGCGATTCAGCAATTTATTGAAACGCATCAATTGAATGCGGAAACAACAATTGCCGAGGCAGAATTTTGGACGGAAGCACAGCGTCAGTTTATCGTCGAAAAAATGAAATCGGATGGTTCATGGGCAATTGTGGTAGATCAATTGAATGAATCTTTACATGAAGATTCGGTGAATCGTTAAGACCTCACTTGCACCTAAATTAAGCCAATAAAAAATACCCTCAATACAATCGTGTTTGAGGGTGTTTTCATTCAAAAGAAACCATTAATCTTTTAGTGTTTCATCATCTCAATCAATTCTAAAACAGCGCGTGATTGCGTCCGTCCCGGATGCCATACCATGCCCAATTGACGGTTCATTTCTAAGTCAATATCTAACTGTTGTAAGTCCTGATTGACCAACGTTTTAGGTAAAACAGACCATCCCAAACCAATTGACACCAACATCCGAATTGATTCTAACGGATTGTTGCTCATGGTGACTTTAGGTTTAACACCTTGCTTTTCAAACTCTGCCAAAGTGATTTGACTGGTATAGGTTTGCGCGGCAGGCAACAAACTAGGGTAGGCGAGTAAATCGGTCAATTGCAGGTTTTTCTGATGTGCAAGCGGATGAAAAGATGCGACCACAAACACCAATGGATCATTCCAAATGGTGACATAAGACAGACGTTCATCTAATTTGGGCGGTAAGGTCAGAAAAGCCAGTTCTAAATCGCCTGCCAAAACTTGTTCATGTGCCTGTTCTGAGTCGACAAAATGCACATCTAACGTGACGTTGGGAAATTCCTGTACATATTCACGTAAATGATTGGGTAAATGGTGCAAACCAATATGGTGACTGGTGCCGATTTTCAGTTTGCCTTGAACCTGTCCTTGCTCATGACTGAGGGTGTGGTGAATATCGCCCAGTTCATTCAGCCAGTTTTTGACTTTGGGCAATAGTGAGTGTGCTGCATGCGTGGCTTGCACCCCACGACCTGCTGATTCAAACAGTTTCACGCCAAAATAGTCTTCTAGGCTGTGAATACGTTTGGTCACCGCAGGTTGGGTAATAAATAACTGATCTGCTGCCAAAGAAATAGAACCTGTTTCCATGACTTTAACAAAGGCTTCAAAGGCTGCAAGATTCATTTGCACCATCCATAAAGATTTTTTATTACTGTGCTTATTATTTAGAAAAAATTAGAATTAATCAAAACAAATTCTACTTATTTTTAAACTATGCATTCGGGATGATCTTGTAGAGATACAGCAGAGATAAAAAAAGATCATCGTGGGCTGCAACCAAGATGATCTCAAACTGAAATGGAATATTCACAAGCAGAATCTATAAAACCATTAAGCGATAATTTTAGAATCTTGCGTTTGTGCTTTCTTTTCCCAAATCCGCTCGTGAATGAAATACGCAACAGCTTGTACTGTCGGTTCGACCAAACTTAAGGTAATGGCCATCCAAATATTGCCTGTGACTATATAACCGACCACCATCGCCACGGTGATGTGCATGATGTAGTAGCTTAAAGTTTTTTTGAACATGCGTTGATTGTTGGCGACAAATTTTTGAATATGGCTCATGTGAATACTCCTTCTGCTGCTTTGACCGTTTTCTGTGTGGATAGCTAAAGGATAATTATTCTTATTTAATTTGTAAAAACAAATAATTTTGTAATTTTGATTGGAAAATTAGATTTTAATAAAAATATCAAAGATAAAAAATTTTAAGTATCTATCATGTTTTGCTTATAGGTAGGTCGTGATGAATCATTGACATCCTCCCCGACCTAAAGGACGGAGATTCCTACTGCTAGACGCTCATGCCCGAGCGCAAGAATATTCAGTGCGGAATTTACATCCCGATCATGGAGCGTACCGCACTCCACACACTGCCATTCTCTTATTCCAAGTCCTGCTCTACCTTCCGGACTACTGGAGCGTGAGCCACAGCACGAACAAATTTGGGTGGTATAGGCTTCATTGACTTCTTCATAACATACCCCTGCGTTCTCGCATTTATACTTGAGCATGGTTCTTAGTGTTGTCCAACTGGCATCTAGCACTGATTTAGCCAATCTGGTTTGTGC
>NZ_VPAL01000011.1:0-89330 GCF_013419245.1 Acinetobacter sp. YH12095 | reverse complement strand
CAGCGTAATCTTTCGCTTCACCACCAAACTTACGTGCACATACTGTAGCAATCGCAGCTGTTAAAGTTGTTTTACCATGGTCAACGTGACCGATTGTGCCCACGTTAACGTGTGGCTTATTACGTTCAAACTTAGCCTTAGCCATGTTCATCTTCCTCGTTTACGTCGAACACAATGCTGAGTAAAACTCTGCCCCGACATATCGCCTAAAAAACTAGACACCTAATACTTGAAAAGCAGACTAATAAGCCTGCTTTTTGAAAATCTTGTGCGAATAATCGCTAAACTGTATCTGGAGCTCTTATCGAGATTTGAACTCGAGACCTCTCCCTTACCAAGGGAGTGCTCTACCACTGAGCTATAAGAGCGACAAATCCTTCGATGGAGCGGGAGACGAGGATCGAACTCGCGACATGCAGCTTGGAAGGCTGCCGCTCTACCAACTGAGCTACTCCCGCATCTATGTTGGTAATTACCACTTCTATCGAAGTTAATGGTGGTGGGAGAAGGATTCGAACCTTCGAAGCTTACGCGGCAGAGTTACAGTCTGCTCCCTTTGACCGCTCGGGAATCCCACCATTTTCACACTTACTCAGTGTTCGTTCTTTACTTAACAACTCGAACTCTCTAAGATGGTGCCGGCACACGGATTCGAACTGTGGACCTACTGATTACAAGTCAGTTGCTCTACCAACTGAGCTATGCCGGCGTTTCTTAGTGTTTCGTACGTTTCGTATCGGAACGGTGTGCAGTTTAGCAAAACTTGAAATCCGTGCAAGTGTTTTTTTCAAAAAAAACGCTAAAAACTCATAAAATCAATCCATTTGATGATAATTCAACCGCTTTGATCACTGCGCGAGCTTTTATTTGGGTTTCATTCCATTCAGATTCAGGATTTGAGTCCGCAACTAGACCTGCGCCTGCCTGTACATAGACCTTATTTTGACGAATAACACAGGTACGAATCGCAATCGACATGTCCATTTCGCCATGCCAGCCTAAATAACCAACAGCACCACCAAAAACACCACGTTTTACAGGCTCAACTTCATCAATAATTTCCATGGCACGAATTTTTGGTGCACCCGAAAGTGTCCCTGCAGGGAAAGTTGCCTGAAAAACATCCAAAGCATCGACATCGTCACGCACTTCACCTTGCACATTGGACACAATATGCATGACATGCGAATAACGCTCGATCACCATTTGATCAGTCACTTGTACTTTACCAATTTTGGCGATACGCCCGACATCATTACGCCCCAAGTCAATCAGCATTAAGTGTTCGGCAATTTCTTTTTCATCCGACAACAAATCTTGCTCAAGTGCCAAATCTTCTTCTTTGGTTTTACCGCGCGGGCGTGTACCTGCTAAAGGACGCACAGTGGCAATACCATTTTCCAAACGCGATAAAATTTCAGGTGATGAGCCGACAATATGAAATGGCTGATCATCGCCCAAAGTTTTGCCTTGTACCAAGAATAAGTACGGCGATGGGTTGAGATGGCGCAAAGCACGATAAACCTGTAACGGCTCACCATCAAAATCTGACACCATGCGATGTCCAGGCACCACTTGCATAACATCGCCTGCACGAATGTATTCTTTGACGGTATCAATGGTCGCCAAGAATTTTTCTTTGCCTGTAAGCGATTCAAAATGTGGTGGCGTATGTTTTTCTGCTTTTAGACTAATCGGGGTTGCTAAAATTTCTTCTAGTGCATCGAGTTGTTGTTGTGCCTTGTCATAAGCATCTGCCTGCGCCGCATCAGCATGCACAATTAAGAACAAGGTATCTTTTAAGTTATCAAATACGATGACTGTTTTAGACAACATCATCCAAATATCAGGTAAACCGACTGGATCTTCTGCAGGCACATTCTTTAAACGAGGTTCGATATAACGCACTGCATCGTAACCAAAATAACCCACCAAACCACCTGTAAAGCTTGGCAATTCAGGCAAGTCGGCTTGTGTAGGTACTTTAAATTGCGCCTGAAAATCGCGGATATACTGAAACGGCTGCGCACAAGTTTGTTTTTCGATTGAACCATCGGCGTGTTGGATGGTGAGTTCACCCGCATTGCAGGAGAAAACTGTAGATTCACCCAAACCAATAATTGAATAACGCGCCCAGTTTTCACCGCCTTCTACAGACTCAAACAAATAAGCTTGTTGATGCTGCTTCAAACGTGCAAATACCGACAATGGAGTTTCGGTATCGGCCAAACGCTGGCGATATACAGGAATGAGGTTGTAGCCTGCTGCTTTAAGTTGTTCAAATTGAGTCAGTGTGGTCATGTGAAGCTCTCTATATTTCGATGTAGCAATGTTTTCGATAAGACGAAGTGAAGGACGGTTGTAGATTGACTAGCGTCGCCATCGAAATATGGGCATTACAGCCTGACTCATATTGATATCCTTTATAGCAATTAGCGTAAAATTATTTGATTTTTGAATCTTAAATATTTAACAATTCAGTTAAATTATCCACAATTTGTTGCGGCTGACAATTGGCAATCGGCTCACCATGATTATAGCCGTAGCTGACCACAATACAATCAATCCCCGCTCGACGCGCGGCTTCAACATCATTAGAAGAATCACCAATCATCAAGACTTGAGACTTCTCCACTTGATAATGTTCAACACAATGCAGCAATTGACGCGGGTGTGGTTTACGCTCCTCAAAGCGATCTCCACCAATCACATCAGCAAAATAGTGTTGCATCTCTAATGCTTCAACAATGGCACGAGCAGGTAGTTCAGGTTTATTGGTCACACAAACTAAGGTTTTTTGTTGTGCTTTTGCCCAGTCCAAAAATTCAATAATGCCCGGGAATGGTTGTGTGTCGATACACGGATCGGCATTATAAATTTCTAAGAAAGTGTTCAGTAGCTGTTGTTGCTGTTCAGGATGAACTTCGCCCATTAAGTGCGATAAGACACTATTGCAAAATACCGCAGTTCCCTTCCCCACCCAAGTTCGCACTTGTTCCAGTGTTACCAAAGGCAGTTGCAGTGCATTTAAACTCATGTTCATGGCGCGGTATAAATCTGTCGCAGAATCGACCAAAGTGCCATCTAAATCAAATAAAATGACTTGACGTGTATCAAGCTGAGCAATAGACATTCTTCCCCCTAAATGAACAAAGGCATGCGATCGCATGCCTTGATTGTAAAGCAAAGGCTGCTTATTTAAACAATAGCCAAGCCAAAACTGCCAAAATCACCAAGACAATCAGTGAAATCAAGCCAACAGAAGCATTTTTTTGCTGTTCTTTCTCTTGTTCCACACGAGAAACAGGCTGCTCGACAGACACAGGTGTTGGCTCTGCTGGAACTGCATGAATATCCACGCCTTCTGGAATAGGTGCTGGTTTTGGTACTGCCACGCCTTGCGGCATACCATCACGGTTTAATTGCACAGAACTGTCACGTTGATTCAATTCAGGCATTCCCTGCTCGTTCATTTGCTGTGCAGGTGTTTTTTCTGTTTGTGCTGTGACTTTTTCAGCAGTTTCGACGACATCTGCCGCATGTTCCAATTCAACCGCAGGCGCAAATACTGAAAACTTTAAGCTGGCAAATTGGACGATATCACCTTCTTTAAGTAAGGTTTCATCGGCAATGCGTAAATCATTTACAAAAGTGCCGTTGGAAGAATTTAAATCTTGCACATACAGCGCTTGTTCTTTAAGTAAAAAAGCCGCATGTTTACGTGAAATTTCTGCCGATTGCAGCACCAAATCTGCACTTTGATGACGCCCCACCAACATATCACGGTCGATACTAATTTCTTGGCCAGTAAATTCACCGCTAATTGCTTGTATTTTCCAAGTCATAAATAACTTCTCTCGTGTGATTTGGCGACATCATAACATGCCCTCAACCACAATCTGCGCAGGATACGATTAAGGTGTAGCGCGAATTGTGGTCGTAGTGACTGTATTTTTAGTTTTGCTGACTTCCTGCTGCGGCAAAACTACGTTTTGGCGCTGTACCGCAGGCTCAATCGCAACAGGGGTGCTCACCACCGTTGCTGTGCGGTTTGCAGACACTGCTGATGGTAAGGTTTGATAAGTTCCTGTTTGCGGCGCAACTCGAGATACAGGCAAACGCTGCTGATAAACATCGCTAACATTCTCAGGCAGTTTAGCAAAGCTACCATCGGCATCCATTGCCAACTGAAGGCTATACAATTGGCTATAACGCTGCTGCGAAATACGGCGAATATCCTGACTATCTCCCACAATGGTTGGGTGAATAAAAATCAATAAATTACGTTTTTGATTAGATTGACCATCGGAACGGAATAAACGCCCCAACCCTGGAATAGCACCCAAACCTGGCACAGCCTGACGACTATAAACCGAGTTATCAGAAATTAAGCCACCTAAGACAATGGTTTGTCCGTGCTCGGCCAAAATAGAAGTTTTAATTGCGCGTTTGCTGGTGACTAAATCCTGCGCCTGACCTTTATTGGCTTTGACATCTGACACTTCTTGTTCAACTTCCAAGCGTAGTGTTCCGCCTTCACCAATATGTGGCACGACTTTTAAAGTAACCCCGACATCTTTACGTTCAATAGTGGTATACGGATTTGCCACACCACCATTGGTAGATAATGAACCTGTTACAAAAGGAACGTTTTCACCAACCACAATATAGGCTTCTTCATTGTCCATGGTCACAATAGATGGCGTAGACAATAAATTGGATTTGGTTTTTTCCTTCAAGGCCTGAATCATCGCACCATATAGCTTGCGTGAACCATCACGACCTTCACGATAATCACCCAACACCAATGACGTACCTGCACCAATCGCACTGCCTGCGCCTGCTGCACCACCAGTTAAATAGCCTGCAGCAACATTTTTTAAACTTGCACCAATATTGTCAAAATTAATTAGACCGATACCGCTGCTTAAATCGCCCAATGCCCACTGCACACCCAATTGGTCGGCATCGGTACCTTCCACTTCTATAATCGCAGCTTCAATCAACACTTGTTGACGACGGGTATCTAGTTGCTGAATGGCCGATTCAATTTCACGCATCAACTGCGGATCGGCTTTGACCACCAAAGCATTTTGCGAGCCATCGGCAATAATACTGACACCATTACCATTAAAACTGGTGATGTTGTTTTGATTGTTGCTATTCGAGCTGCCACCCAAATTAATACTTGGGGTGGAAATAGTCGATGAATTACCTGTGTTGTTATTGGTGCTGCTTAAATTACTAGCACTGTTGTTGTTACTGTTGCTATTTGCATTAGAGCTGCTGCTCACCGCCTGTCCTGAAACCAGACCTTGCAATATTTCTGCTAAATTCTGTGCACTGGCATATTTCAAGCGAAAAACCTTCAAACCACCCAAACGATCTGCCGCAGGCACATCCATCATTTCAATCATTTGACGAATGCGTTTACGTGTTGCGGTATCGCCTTTGATGATAATACGATTGGTACGGTTGTCCGCCACAATACGCACACGCGAACCTTTAACATCTTTCGCTGCCCCTGTCGAACTCATCGACTCAAGCAAGCCAATGACTTCTTCGGCTTGACTGGATTGCAGGCTAATCGCTTCAATGTCATTTTGCCCCGTACCATCTAGGTTACGAATAATGCTTTCTAACTGATAAATGTTACTGGCACGATCAGACACGATTAGAGCATTGGTGCCCCCGACCGCAGACAAATGCGCAAACTGAGGCATGAGCGGACGTAAAGCAGGAATCAGGTCATTGGCATTGGTATTTTCTAGCCAAATCACTCGCGTTACAATTTGGTCACCACGCGCATTTTGACGACCATCATAGGGAATGCCTGAGCTTTTTACATTGCTGTCAGGTACAAGGCGAATGGTATTGCCTGATGGTATTGCCACCACACCATTCACATTCAATACGCCTAAAAACAGGTCATAGACTTCATTTTTATTCAGGGCTTTGTTGGAAATCACCGTGACATTGCCACGCACACGCGGATCGACTGCAAAGTTCTTGCCCGTAATATCGGCCACTTCATTAATAAATGCAGTTAAGTCCGCATCACGTAAATTAATTTTCCAGGTTTGCGCATGACTTGCAGTACTCACCATTGCAACAAGCGGTGCAGCAGCCAGTAATGCCCAAAATGGACGCTCATAATTCAATAAAGCCATAATCTACTGTGTTTCCTAACCCTAAATATGTCTCTGCATGTAGTTACGATGCCGATCCATTTAAAAATTTTGTTGTATGGTCATCACTTGATCACCACGTTTTATTTCTAATTTCACTTGACCTTCACGACGTGCCTGTTCAAGCAATTGTGCATCGCTTTGTCCTTGCCCGACGTTTTGCCCATTTAAAGACAAAATACGGTCACCTGGCTGTAAACCCAGTTTATTTCTTAAAGCGGCTGGCGTACGTGTAGTCACTTCATAACCATTGCCCGTATTTGCTTCAACACCCATCTCTTTTAAGTATTGTTCGCGATCTTCCTGTATGCGCTGCACTGCCTGTCCAATGGCATTATTCGGTTGTGCGGACTGCGTAGGTGCAGTTACAGGAGCTTGATTACCACTTGGAATTAAAGGTGCGATAGGTTGATTTAAACCATTTTCAATACCTTTAAACAATACTTCACGCGTCGCGCCACTGCTATGACGTAAAATCACCCGATCCCAGTAGACTTCTGCCAATTGGTACTGACTCAAATCAATCACATCACCCACACGGTAACGCTCTGCCACCTCATTCACTTTAATGACCGCAGAAGAAAACTGACTCGGCTGCCCAACCACTACACCTTGCAAAGTCATATTTAATTGATCATCGGCAGTGTTGCTGCGCCCAAGTTCTTGAAACAATGCAAAGGAGGTAATATTCGGGATTTGTGGTTGCTGTGAACCCAACTCTACCCGATCAATTTGCATGACTTGAGGCGGTGCAACAACCCACCAAAATAAACTCGCCAGTTTCCAACACAGATACAAAATCAAAAAAGCTAAAAATACTGGCGCAGCACGATCAAACTGCTTCCAGTGCAAATTCCCTAATCGTTCAGAGAGTGTACGCATTAGAAACCTCCTTTTAATAGAGGTTGGCGAGTGCTGATCACATAGGTATCTAAGCCCGCTTTGCCTTCATAAGAGGCGATATTCATCAATAAGCGTTGCGTGAGTTGCACATCTAGCATCAAGCTTTGATCAAGCGCAATATTCAGCATTTTTTGTTCACGTTGATCGCGAATATCAAATAACAGTTTGCCATTTTCATCGGACAAGCTGCCTTTTAACGCGGGGATATTCATACGGTCTTGGCGCTGAGCAAAACGATACAGCAATTCACCACCCGCCCACTGCAGTTGTCCTTTGGCTTTGGTGAAGCCTTGCTGTTTTTTAAAATTCAAATGAATGTCTTTGAGTTGAATCGCATTACTTGGCCACTGCCAATCCACAATACTTTTTAAGGTTTCTGGCGCAACTTGCCCATCTAAAGATTGCACCAAGACGCTACCAAAACGATAGCCAACAATGCCTTCGAGTTTAGTATTGCCACTATGCACTTCAACATCGGCAGCGACACGCAATAAAACCAAATCTAAAGGACGTGTACTCCAACTTAAAGAACCACGTAACTGTCCCTTATGCCAATCGGCTTGCCCCTTCCAGATATTGCCACTCACATTATGTAAGGTCTGATTATTTTTATAAAATTTTGAAATTAACCACGCTGCTGGAATTTGTAATAACACAAAAAACAAAAATGCAATGAGGGCGAAAATCCACCACGTGATGTATTTGGGTTTCTTTATCATGCCACCACGACCAACCTTACTAATTTTTCTATGAATGACTTTTTATAACACTCACACATTATGCACACTTTTTCGGCGTCGCCAATTGATACAGATAAAAAAACCAAGCCGTATTGCTTGGTTTTTGAACTCTAAGTCAAATCAATGACAAATTGATGAAGCTTAGATTAGAAAATCTTCAAGTTTTGCGCCTTTTTCTAATTCAGCGACTAACCAGCGTGGTTTTTTACCACGACCAGTCCAAGTATCTGTAGAATTGATTTTGCTACGATAACGTGGCGCTACAGTTTTACGTGGGCTTTTCTTACGCTTGCTTTCGCCAACTTCCAAAATCTGCTCAATGCTTAAACCCAAATTGTCTGCAATCGCTAAAATTTGATTATAGGCATCTTCAATTGCTTGATCTTTTTTCGTGGCAATTAATGCTTCCGCTTCAGCTTGTAAACGCTTTAACTGTTCTACAGACAAATTGCTAATATCAGGCATCATACTTACTCCAAAAACTATGCTTTTTATATTCAGTTATTAAATTAAGCAGATTCATTCTATTTTTATCAAACCGAAGCGTCAATAAAAAATCTACTACTCTACATATAAATAACAGTCGGATATATTATGAACTGATTATTAAGATTTAATCAAGAATATGCTGTACGGTTTTTTCTATTTTATGAATACCCGCGCGTACATTTTCAGGGATTAAGGTTTTTTGCATATTGACGCGATCTACACATACAATCACCGCATCTGCCTCTGCCACCACCATTTGCTGTGCTTCACTGTGGATTAAATAATGCATACGCATGGCACTATTACGCAATTCTTCTACCCGAACGCCAATTTTTAAAATATCAGGATAAACCACAGGACGTATATATTTGCACTGATTTGAGGCAATCACAGTCAAAACATCTTGCTGTAAAATTTTCAATTGATCAAAATAACATAAACGTGCACTTTCAATATAACGGTAATACACCACATTATTGACATGCCCAAAAGCATCCATATCACCCCATGCGACACGTTGCTCAAAAATAATAGGATAATCTGATAGTGTTAACACAATTCACCTTTAAATTTTAATTTCGACAAAATTAGAATTATTTTCAAAGATTAAATTTAACTGTTTTAATAATTCAGGCTGATCTTTTAAATTAGATTTAACCCTTAAATAACTCATTAATACATGTTCAGGATATAAAGCAAGTAATTGCTCTGCCTCTGAATAGCGTGCTGTTGCTGTAAAAATATGCCATTTGGCAAAACTAAATACAGGTAATGCAGGGTATTTCTGTTCCCAGATATTTATTTGTTGTTCAATTTTCACATAATCAGGCTGTTGTTTTAACAACTGTTGCTGGAACCATAAATAAAACACTTCCTGATTAAATTGTTCACTCAACAAATGTACAGCTAACTGTTCATGCTGTTGCGTCATATCAGGCAGACGCGACAATAACTTCAACCACAACACCTGAATGGCATAAGACTGACTGAAAATCTGCTCACTTAAATCACTATAACGCTGCTGCAAAGCCTGTAAATTTTCTGCATCAGCCTGCTCAAATTGGGTTAATAACTCAGTCAGCCACTTTTGCTTGGTGTCTGCATCTAAATGCCCGTATTTGGTCGAACGTAAATAATGCCAAGGATATTGCGTGGCAAATTCGCCCCACAAGGCAATTAGACGCTTTTGATAAGCCGTTTTGACTTTAAATAACCACGGCGATAATTCGTGCTGATTCAAAAACTCTAAATGCGTCAAAGCTTGTTCAGGTTGTTGCTGCGCCAAATAAATTTCAATACGCTGTATTTCTGCCAACTCAAACGCCATGGCACTGCTTTGATTTAAGGCAGCCAACGCTTGCGGATATTGCTGTTGGATGGAGTGCATACGTGCTTCCATCACTCCTTTGAGCAAACCTGACTGGGCAAACACCTGTCGAATAAACTGGTGTTGATCTTCTGCAGCATCTAGCAACCAAATGACCGCCAATTGCTCATATGGATGCAGATTTTTAAAGTTAAATACTGTTTCAACCTTACGCTGTTCACGGCTAAAATAGCGCTTTAACAACAACCATAAAATTTGTAGCGAAACACTAATCGACAAGAAAAAGAACAACAACAACCAAATATTGGTTTGCAATTGCCATTCGCGCCAATACACATAAACATAGCCTGAACCATGCCCATAACTCAGTACGCTCAGCAAAGCGACCAGTACAATACTGACCACCACATAGGCGAGTAAAATCTGTTTCATTTATACCGCCCCCAATAAAGCACGTGTTTTTAAACTCGGCGTTGGAACGATATTTAAGTTTTTAATTTTTTCTAATTGCTGAACCAATTGTTGTGCTTTCTGATCAGGCAATTGTTGTAATAACTGAATAATGTCATTCACTTCTTGTTGATATTGCACATATTGACCTTGCATAAAGACTTGTCGAGCCAGCAATAGACGCAATTGCGCTTCTTTTAAAATAATCTGACGCTGCATCAACTGTGTCGCAGGTTGCTTGGCAGATTCAATACTCAGCCATTTTTGCCAAAAAAAACGATCATCGACATCGGCAGGGTTCAGCTCAGGCTGTTGAGCTTGCTGTTTTAATTGTTGATCTAACTGTTGCAACAACTGACTTACTTGTTGATATTGCGCATCACGTGTTGTTATGAATTGTTGGATTTGTTTCTGATCTTGCTGAATGACTTGGTGCAAACTTTGTTTCAAAGCAGGGGCTAAAGCATATTCGTTCAACTCACGATCTAAATTTGCCAGTTTTTCAGTCGCATAGTGAAATTGCTGTTGCTGTAAGGAAAATTCCACCAAATCCAATTGCTGCGCCACCATATCTACTGGTTGAATCGCATCTTCTTGCTGCACAGCGCTGGATACTGCGGGCTGTTCTGGTGCATCTTGGGTGTAATTACGGCGCTGCAAAGCCACCAACTGATCATTTAAATTGGCATTGGTTTTTTCTGCAAGATGCAAACTTTGACTGAGTTGCTGTTGTTGCGCTGAAATTTGCATCACATCAAAACTTAATTTGACGATCCAGACCAAAGCGATCAACACCACTATCACAACCAGTTTTTTCATAGTTTTCCTTGCATACGCATCATTTGCTGCAATATTAATTCTGTTTTTAAATGGGTCAACTTGAATACGTTATATTTTGTATGATGCTGCGTTTGATAATCGAGCAAAATTTTCTCTAAACGATCACCCAATACCCAATAATAACCTTTGTTCAGTAGATCGAAATCCTGCTGAATCAAGCTCAGCCAGTTTAACCAACTGGCTTCACTGCTAATCATCATGATAAATTCTGAAGATTGTATTAAACGCGCGCGTACTGCCTGCATTTTTTCAATAGAACTGGCAGGACACTCCCGTCGATACAACACAAAATTATGGATCTGCATCCCCTGATCAAGTAGTGTTTGCATCATAAATTGCCGACCGCCCACACCACGCCAAAAGGCAATTTGTGTGCCGACTTTCAAATTTTGCAAACACGGCAAACTCAGCATCCCTTCGGAAGTTTCAACCTGTGGGACTTCACTGTAAAGACCATATCCACTTAAAACTTCTGCAGTTTTTTCGCCCACAGCCACCCAACGTATATGCTGCAAATCCTGCAATGATATTTGGCTTCGGGCTAAATATTGCATCCCAATATCGACAGCAGTCGGACTAACCACCACAATAATATGCGTGTGAGGCAACTGGGCATATAAATTAGCCAGTTGCTCCGACCACGGCTGTGCAGAAAGCTGCAACAAGGGCAAATCAATGACCTCAATATGCTGTTGTTGCAAAGCCTGAGTTAAGGCCTCTGCACGATCTTGAGGTCGGGTATTAATGAAGAGCATGGGCTTCTGGTGCAATATGAATTATTGATACAGGGCTTTGAGTAATTCGCCCGCACCCTGTGCCAATAAAGCTTTTGCCAATTCTTCACCTAGCATTTCAGCCTGTTCAGGTGCGCCAAATTGCACAGCTTTAAGAATGGTTTGCCCATCGACACTACCAACACGACCTTCAATCTGCAACTGACCATTCTGCAAAGTTGCGTAGCCTGCAATTGGCACCTGACAACCGCCTTCCAAGTAGGCATTAAAAGCACGTTCGGCACGTACACAGACATTGGTTTCGGCATGCATTAACGGCAAAATTAAATCCAACACCGCCTGATCTTGGCTACGACATTCCAGACCCAAAGCCCCTTGCCCAACGGCAGGTAAGCTCACATCAGGCTGAATGGTATGACGAATACGCTCTGCCAAGCCCAAACGCTTTAATCCTGCACTGGCTAAAATAATCGCGTCATACTGACCATCATCTAGCTTAGACAAGCGCGTACCCACATTGCCACGTAAATCAATAATCTCTAAATCTGGACGTGCTTTTAAAATTTGGCATTTACGGCGCAAGCTTGAGGTTCCAACTTTAGCGCCCTGTGGTAAATCTGCAAAACTGGCATAGTGATTCGACACAAAGGCATCGAGTGGGTCTTCACGCTCACAAATGACCGCCAAGCTCAGACCTTCAGGCAATGCCATGGGTACATCTTTCATAGAATGTACGGCTAAATCGGCACGCCCATCCATTAAGGCAGCTTCTAATTCTTTGACAAATAAGCCCTTCCCCCCAATTTTTGCCAATGGGGTATCTAAAATTTTATCGCCCTGCGTGACAAAGGTCACCAACTCAACAGTTAAATCGGCATGCATCGCCTCTAAGCGGGCACGAATGTGTTCAGCCTGCCATAACGCAAGCGGGCTTTGTCGAGTTGCAATTTTCAGGGTTTTCATCATAGTGGCTAAGCAAGATAAATAAGTTCATCTAAACTTAACCTGATCCCCTAAAAATGCAAGTCTATTTCTTTACCGATTTATCAATCTGTTGCGTATTCATCTGCGATGATGCTGACAAATTAGAGTTTTTGGATGCGTTCTCGCAATAAAGGCAAATGTCGTCGGCTAACAGCCAAACGCTCATCTAGCTCACGGCAACGTACCTGATACTGTCCTGAATTGACCACTTCTAGCCCCTCCAAAAACTGAATCGAGACCAAGGCATTTCGGTGAATCCGAATAAACTGATCACCAAACTCGGTTTCTAAATCTTTCAGCGTTTCATCAATCAGGACACTGCCATTTTTATGACGCACAGTGACATATTTCTGATCAGCTAAAAAATAGTAGATATTTTCTATAGGCACCAACTCTACACCACGATAAGTTTTCGCAGCAATTTGGTGACGTTTTATTTTTAATTCGTCCATATTTTCTTTTTGTTTTAAATGACTCATCTGCGCTTGCGTGAGTTTTGTTAAATGATCTAAAACCTGTTGCAATTCCTGTTGCATAATAGGTTTTAACAAATAGCCTTCCGCATTGGACTTAAATGCCTCGAGTGCATGTTCATCGTAGGCGGTACAAAACACAATGGCTGGCATTGGGTCAAGCTCACGCAAATGTTGAGCGCAACTTAAACCATCCATTCCCGGCATTTGAATATCTAATAATATGACATCCGGCTGATGTTCATCCGCCAGTTCAATCGCCTGTTGCCCATGAGCTGCCGTTGCCACCACATGATGCCCCAGTTGAGTGACCAAACGTGATAATCGCTCTCTTGCCAGAGGCTCATCATCACAAATTAGGATGTCCATTTCCCCTCCTTTTCAGTTGAATACTTTATTTTTATCAAGTTAAGAAAAATCAGAACAATCACAAGTTTTTTTATTTATAGCGATATTGCAACACCGTCGTGTACATACCATTCCCCGCATAATTTTTGAAAGTAACACTGCGCCCATAATACGCTTTTAAGCGCTGTTCCACGTTTTGCAGTGCAATCCCATGTCCAGATCTTAAATTTATTTTATCGCTGACATACGGATTTGTAATGACAATATTGACTTGGTTTTGCAATATTTCGATCAATATACTTATCGTACTCTTTGCTAAAACTTTTTCAACTCCATGAAAAATACTATTTTCTAGCAAGGGTTGTAAAGTTAATAACGGAATTTGTACCTGACTGAGCAGTTGCGGTTGTTCAATTTTCCATTCTACCGCCAACCGATCACCCAAACGAATTTGTTCAATCTCTAAATATCGCTGGCAAAGTTCAATCTCATCTTTCAGGCTCACCAGTTTTAATTCCTGCAAACTGGCACGGAATAAACGTGATAAATTCAGCAGCATCTGCTCGGCTTTATCGGGATCAATTGCAATTAGACTGATCACATTATTTAAGCTGTTAAACAAAAAGTGTGGATGAATACGCGCCTGCATGGCATGCACCCGCGCTTGCAATTCGCTATGCCGCTGCTGAATAGCTTGTTCTCGGACATAGATATAACGAAAACAAAACGCACCCAAAATCACACCATAACTCAAATGCAGTCCAATCCCATGCATGAGTTCAGCCAGACTAAACTGCTGTAAATGAAAATTTTGCCCAAAATGCAATAAGGTATTTAAACTGAGTGTCGTGACCAATACGATGGTTTGCAGCAAGATAAAACTCACCATAAACGATAGCGCCAAGCCCATGCGTAAAAAACGTGCCTGAAAAAATTCAACCAAAGCCGCAAAACACAATACCACCCAGTTGATATACAAAATATATTGCAGCACCCGAGTAAAACTTAAACCTTGCCAGCCCTGTGCTTCAGCCAAAGCCAAGACCATTGCCAAAGCATTACTGCCAATAAATAGTTCAATTAGATATTGCCAACGCCCTATTTTCGTAAAAAAATACACATAATTTTGTTCTGCCTGCGTATCAGCATAAGTTTGATTGGCTTGTTCTTCGGCAAGTGAATCTGAATTTGTTATACTCTTGTCCAAATCACCGCTTTTTACTTTATTGAGCCGATATGACCACATCTTCTAATTCCTCAAATCCGTCACAAGCCCAAACTTCGGGTATGTGGGGCGGTCGTTTCTCTGAAGCGACTGATGCTTTTGTTGCTGAATTTACAGCATCTGTTCAATTTGACCAACGCTTTTATAAACAAGATATTGCAGGCTCAATTGCACATGCCACCATGTTGGCAAAAGTGGGTGTACTCACCAGCGAAGAGCGTGATGACATTGTTCAGGGCTTAAACACCATTCAGGCCGAAATTGAAGCAGGTCAATTTGAATGGCGCATTGATCTTGAAGATGTGCACATGAATATTGAATCACGCTTAACGCAGCGTATTGGCATTACAGGTAAAAAACTACACACAGGTCGTAGCCGTAATGACCAAGTGGCAACCGATATTCGTCTCTATGTCCGTGATGAAATTGATGCCATTTTAGAATTATTAAAAAAACTACAACACGGTATTTTGACACTGGCTGCAAAAAATACTGACACTATTATGCCTGGTTTTACTCACTTGCAAACCGCACAGCCTGTGACCTTTGGTCACCATCTGATGGCGTGGTTTGAAATGTTAGTACGTGACTCAGAGCGTTTAATTGACTGTCGTAAACGTGTCAACCGCATGCCATTGGGTTCTGCTGCATTAGCAGGCACGACTTACCCAATTGACCGAGCTTATACCGCAGAACTACTTGGTTTTGAAGCTGTATCTGAAAACTCGCTAGATGCAGTATCAGACCGTGATTTTGGGATCGAATTTAATGCCGCTGCATCGTTAATTATGATGCACTTGTCACGCATGTCTGAAGAGCTGATTTTATGGACATCGGCACAATTTAAGTTTGTGAATATTCCAGACCGTTTCTGCACAGGCTCATCCATTATGCCGCAGAAGAAAAACCCAGACGTACCTGAATTGGTGCGCGGCAAAACAGGTCGTGTCTATGGCGATTTAATGAGCCTATTAACCCTGATGAAAGGTCAGCCTTTGGCTTACAACAAAGACAACCAAGAAGACAAAGAACCTTTATTTGATGCAATTGATACGGTACGTGGCTCACTCATGGCATTTGCCGACATGATTCCTGCCTTAGTACCAAATATTGCAGAAATGCGTGAAGCAGCATTGCGTGGTTTCTCTACCGCAACCGACCTTGCAGATTACTTAGTAAAAAATGGCGTGGCATTCCGCGATGCACATGAAATTGTAGGTAAAGCCGTAGCATTGGGCGTACAAGAAGGCAAAGACTTGTCTGAGCTTAGCCTAGAACAATTACAGCAATTCTCAGATTTAATTCAAGCTGATGTATTTGAAAAAGCACTGACTCTTGAAGCCTCTATAAATGCACGTGATCATATTGGTGGTACTGCGCCTGCACAAGTTGCAGCGGCAATTGAACGTGCCCAAACACGTCTTGCTCAACTTTACGCATAATCAGGAAGTGAGAGATGTCTAAACAAGTATTTTGTCGTAAATATCAAACCGATATGGAAGCGATGGATTTCGCTCCTTTTCCGGGTGCCAAAGGTCAAGAATTACTTGAAACGGTATCTAAACAGGCTTGGCAGGAATGGCTAAAACACCAAACCACGCTCATTAATGAAAAGCGTTTAAATGTGTTTGAACCTGAAGCGAAAAAGTTTTTGGAAGAACAACGCGAGAAGTTTCTCAACAATGATGCCAGCTTGGAAGTCGCAGAAGGCTTAAAACCTCAAAACTAATCCAAGTACTGTTTTTCATTTTAGAAAATTCAAACCTTGTTCGCATTATCATTAAAAGAGTCTTTACGAAGGCTCTTTTTTTATGATCTTATTTATGATGAATTACAACAACAGTACTTTAAATAAATGAAAATAGATTCAAAAAGTTAAGCTAATTTCCTATTTTTATTTCTCGATTGAAGCGTATATTTTATAGTCACAACAAAACACTTAACAATAGATTAATTATTGATTTCAAAAAGAATAGTTTAAAAAATAATCACACTAAAAATAATGTAATTTAAAAATACATTTGCATATAAAACGCTACATTCCACTACAATAAACCACATGATTCTTGAGTGTGATTTCCCTATACTTATTTTCAAGGAGATAAGCAATTATCTCTCACTATAATAAATATCCCCGATTTCAATCTCAGATTTCCCCCAAAGTCTGAGATTTTTTTTATCCAAAATTCAGGTTATTTCAAAATCTTAAAGATCAGCAAAAATCAAAAAGACTCATTCAAGCCATAAAAAAAAGCCCCATCATTAGATGAGGCTGAATATTCAAAAAAAAGCTGAACTTAGCGTTCCTGTACTTTTTCTTCAATTTCTTTGACGCTGGTATGACGTACGTCAAAACCTTTGACCATATAAATCACTTGTTCTGAAATATTTCGTGCGTGGTCACCAATACGCTCTAATGAACGTAACACCCACATCACATTAATCACACGTGAAATATGACGCGGATCTTCAATCATATACGTCATAAGAGTACGTGTTGCAGATTGATATTCACGGTCAATATCGGCATCGGCAAGTAAAACACGCAGTGCTTGATCGACATCTAAACGCGCAAAAGCATCCAGTGCATCGTGAATCATGACGCGCACTTGGTTACCAATATGACGTGTTTCCATATAGCCGCGTGGCGAACCACCTTCTTCACATAAGTTTTGGGCAATACGGGCAATTTTTGCAGCTTCATCACCAATACGCTCTAAGTCAGTATTGGCTTTAGACATGGCAATCACCATACGCAAATCAATTGCGGCTGGATGACGACGCGCCAAAATCAAAGTTAAGGCTTCATCAATTTCGGTTTCCATGCGATTGACAACGTTGTCTTGGAACTGAACTTCTACCGCCAAGGCTGCATCGGTATCCAAGAGTGCGTGAATCGAGTTGGCAACCTGCTGCTCTACCAAACCACCCATGGCCATAAATTTGGTATTTACATCCTGCAAATCTTCATTGAACTGAGAAGAAATATGGTGACTTAACACAGGATTATTCGTACTCAAGGAATACACTCCACAACAAAAGGATAGACTGACGCAATGATTGAATATTAAAGCACAGCAATGATGACGTTTTTATGACATTTTCTCACCAAACTCTCAAGTCTGATCGTTTCTGTCTTTAAACAGCATAAGCCATTCAGATGACAAAATGACTTGGGTCTGTTGACATTTCGTCTATGTTTGCGGCAACGCATATTTTTTAGCTGATATAAGGCATGGGACAGGAAATTTAGTCATTCTAAATGACTGACTCATAAAGCAATAGTAGCAAAAATATGCTCGCCCCCCTGCGCAGCAAACAAAGCAACGCTTTGTTCTTGCTCATGTGGCTAAAACTTTCTCAGATTGCGTTATGAAACTTGGCAATAGTCTCGCTATTCCCTGCGTTTCATGCCTGATCTGCTCAGTTTTAGCCTACAGCGCAAGCCATTTATGAAATGTCAACAGACCCTATATGGCTTTCCGAATCAACCAAGCATTCATTTCCTGCACATCTTGTTCAGTCAATTGCCCAACGGCTGCTTTCAACTGTAACACATGCTTCAAATAGTCATACTGTGCATTGAGATAATCCTGCTTGGCAGAAAAGGCGTTACGCTGTGCCAACAGTACATCCACCATGGTTTTTAAACCTTCCTGATATTGCGCTTTGGATGCTCGTGCCACTAAATCTGCTGAATTCATTGCAGCCTGTCGCGCCTGCAATTTGGCTTGATCAGTTTCGACTTGTAAATATGCCTGTTTCACATCGGTATTGGCTTTACGGATTGCTGCATCTAGCTCGGCTTCAGATTTCTGTACCAAAACCACTGCTTTTTGCACATTTTTATTGACCCGCCCACCGCTAAACACATTCCAGTTCATTTCAATCCCGACCTGGTCGAACTGACCATCGGGCGACATGATACTTTCAGGACTTTGTTTGGCATAACCATAACTGCCCACAGCTTCTACCTGCGGATAACGTGCTGCTTGTTCAACCCGACGTGCATCTTCGGCATATTGTCGCTGCAAACGTGCCTGTTGAATAGCCAAATTTTGAGTTTGTGCCAATTGCGACCATGCCTCTAAACTTTCAGGCACAGGTTTTTGAAATTGAAAGTCATCTCGCAAAACTGCCAAACTTTCTTGATATGGCCCAATCAATTGTGCCAACTGCTCTTGTGCCAAAACCAACTGCACATGTGTTCCAATCCTGTTCGCTCGTGCATTTTGATATTGCGCATTGGCTTCACTGACTTCACTTTTAGCCACCAAACCTTCACGCAGTTTGGCATTCATCATATTGAGCTGTTCCAACAAAGCTTTTTCTTCTTGTAAATATGCTGTTGTTAAAGACTGCTGTCTCAGCACATTAAAATACGCTTCTGATACATTCAAAATATGTTGCTGTTGTTGTAAACGTAAGGTGACTTCACTCAGGCTTAACGAGGTTTTGACTTGTTTCAGGGCTTGCCAAGCATCCCAACGAAATAAAGGCTGACGTGCTGTTAACGCGACTTGACGTGAAGTTGAAGATGAACTGCTTAAAGAATCAGTCGGAAAGTCAGCAATATTGACTCGACTCATTTCCTGACTTTTACGGGTGATATTGCCCGACAGAGTCACAGTTGGCAGTAAATTGCCTTGCGCAAGCCCTAAATTTAATTGATCGGCCTGATATTGTAATTGCTGTGCGCGCCAAGTCGGATCGCTATTTTGAGCACGCTGATAGGCTTGCATTAAATCCAAAGCAAAAGCGCTTGAACTCATCCAACATAAGCATGTCACTAACATCATTTTTTTCATTATTTTTCGATCAACCCACTCTGTAATTTCGCCAATCCTACTGCAATGTATTTTACACTGCCCATACTAAAGCGAATTTGCATTTTTTTCGTATGACTTTCATTAATTTTGATAATTTTTCATATTATTTCAATTCATTGCAATACTTAAGCAAAGCCATACACGTGCTAACAATCGCTGCATAAAGTGGCACTTACTCACAGGCATGTAACCAAACTCTAGCAGAATACTACAATTTACTCCGCGGCTTTGACTTTACAATGCAAGCTCTCCCCTCGTCCTTCGACCCAAGCTTCTAAAACCGTGTGTCTCACAGCGGATATTTTAAATTTAGAATTTTGGTATGAATGACTCATTTTGAATTTTTGGAATCCATAGTGCCTAAATGAAGGCACTAGATGATGAATGAATACTCATGTTGAATTGCTGTAATGGTTAAATTTCTTCGCACCAGTAAACTTGCCCTACTGCTTGGCAGTTGTCTGTGTTTGCTCGCCTGCCAAAATTCAGATACGCCTCCCGTAGCTGAACCACCAAAGGTACAGGCCAGTGCCAGCGAACCTGTAGATTTGACCCAAATGTGTGAAAACATTCAGCACAATATGCAGCAAATTGACAATACCCGCACCACGTTTGCGCTAGAACAAATTAATCAGGATTTAAAAGTTTGCCTACCGTTGCTACCTTTAAATGAGCAATTAAATTTACTCAATCTTTCGACCCAAATGTATCAACGCTTTTTGCATGTAGAACGCAGCGCTGCAGAACAAGCCGCTTTTGATCAACATGCTTTTGATATGGCGCAGCATCCGACCATTCAGCAAAGTCATTTTGAAAACTTTGCCTTGCGTGATCAATATTTATTGAAACATAAGGGACAAGCCTATTTAGAGCTATACGATGCAGGTGAAGCACAGTTGGTTTATCGTCGTAGCCCACAATACTTAGCCATTATTTTTGCGCCTTACATGCCCGATGCCGAGCAGATTTTTATTGAAAGAATGGCCAATGACAATATGCAGCACAGCTTGCGTGATGGTGGACTCACCCTTGATGCTGCCGATTTGGCAGAACGCGCCTTATTTTGGGAAGATTACGTGCAGCGTTATCCTAAAAGTCACTTTATACGGGATGCACGTTACCTAGCCGAAGTGTATGCCTTGCTGCTGTTTAAAGGCACAGCCAACAGTCCTGTTTCTCAGGATTATGTCGATGAATACAGTATCCAACCTGCCGTATTATTTGAAATTAAAAAACTGGCAAAGTTGCAAAAATCTCCCTTAGCACAGCAAGCGCGTAAATTCCTTGCCTTTTTACACATGAGCAGTGAACAACGACTCACTGAAATTGCAGCACAGCCCACTGCACGTGAACAGCGTGAATATGGCGATGATGCTTTAGTACATGCACAGTTGCATCAATATTTAAATTTAAAGAACATCTCCATCCATGCAAAACGCGATTGTTTTAGTGATGCCGTTTGTATTACTCGCTAATTATCCAAAGTCGCTTAAAGCTCAAATACTTGTCATTAGGCATCAAAGAATAAAAGCCGCGCGAAGCCTGCTTTTATACCAACAACGTGCTACTATTTATACAGCTTGACGGAGCGCGAGTAATTCCTCGCTGAGATTGTGTCCATTCTTTGTTGTTTGCCCAAAGGTCTGCAACACAGATTTAAACCCAAGTACCGTTGAACCTGATCAGGTTAAAACCTGCGTAGGAATCAAGCCCATCTAAAAACATAGCACCCAAATTGTTCCCTTGTTCAAAACAGATCAGTTTGCCCTTGTTTTTGGTCGTGCTTGATTCGTTGATTTCATTCTTCAGGATCATTGCAATGAACCAATTAACGAATCTATCCCCTGCTGATATTTCTGCTCAACACGAGCAAGATGCCAAAGATTTAACCCGCATTTTACCTGCATCGAAAAAAGTCTATATCCAAGGCTCACGCCCAGACATTCAGGTGCCAATGCGTGAAATTGAACTGACTGACACTCCAACAGGTTTAGGCGGTGAGCACAATCCGCCGCTCATGGTGTATGACACTTCTGGTGTGTATACCGATCCAAATGTAGAAATTGATCTGAATAAAGGCTTGCCGAACATCCGCGACAGTTGGATTGAAGAGCGCCAAGACACCGAAAAACTAGAAACCCTCAGCTCGGCATTTGGTCAAGAGCGTTTACGCGATATTCGCACTGCAGAGATTCGTTTTGCCCATATTCAAAAGCCACGTCGTGCCAAAGTTGGTAAAAACGTCACCCAAATGCACTATGCCAAACAAGGCATCATCACCCCTGAAATGGAATATATCGCCATTCGTGAAAACCAACGCCAACGCGAAGGTGTCGATATGCGTCAGCATTCGGGGCAAAACTTTGGAGCTAAAAATCTAACTGAAATCACGCCTGAATTTGTACGTCAGGAAGTGGCTGAAGGTCGTGCAATTATTCCTGCCAACATTAACCACCCAGAATGTGAGCCAATGATTATTGGTCGTAACTTCTTGGTGAAAATCAATGCCAATATTGGTAACTCGGCACTGGGTTCCAGTATTGATGAAGAAGTTGCGAAAATGACTTGGGCAACCCGCTGGGGGGCAGACACCATCATGGACTTATCGACAGGTAAGAACATCCATGAAACCCGTGAATGGATTATCCGTAACTCACCTGTGCCAATTGGTACTGTTCCTATTTATCAGGCCTTAGAAAAAGTCAATGGCATTGCCGAAGACCTGACTTGGGAAATTTTTAAAGACACCCTGATTGAACAGGCAGAGCAAGGGGTGGATTACTTCACCATTCACGCAGGGGTGTTGTTGCGTTATGTACCCCTCACGGCTAACCGCTTAACAGGCATTGTGTCACGTGGTGGTTCAATCATGGCTCAGTGGTGTTTGGCACACCACGAAGAAAACTTCCTGTACACACATTTTGATGAAATCTGTGAAATCATGAAGGCTTATGACGTATCGTTCAGCTTGGGTGATGGTTTACGTCCAGGTTGTATTCAAGATGCCAACGATGAAGCACAGTTTAGTGAGCTGCGTACTTTGGGCGAATTGACCCACCGTGCTTGGGAACATGATGTGCAAGTGATGATTGAAGGCCCAGGACACGTGCCAATGCACATGGTCAAAGAAAATATGGACTTGCAACTTGAAGTCTGTAAAGAAGCACCATTCTATACACTTGGCCCATTAACTACTGATATTGCCCCAGGCTACGACCACATAACCTCTGCCATTGGTGCAGCGATGATTGGCTGGTACGGTACAGCAATGCTGTGCTATGTGACACCTAAAGAGCATTTGGGCTTACCAAACAAAAAAGACGTCAAAGATGGCATCATCACCTATAAGATTGCAGCCCACGCGGCCGACCTTGCCAAAGGTCACCCAGGTGCACAAGCCCGTGACAATGCGCTGTCTAAAGCACGTTTTGAATTCCGCTGGGAAGATCAGTTCAACCTGAGCCTTGATCCAGATACCGCTCGCAGCATGCATGATGAAACCATGCCAAAAGAAGCGCATAAGTCTGCACACTTCTGTTCAATGTGTGGACCGAAGTTCTGCTCCATGAAAATCACCCAAAATGTGAGAGATTATGCACAAAATCAAAATGCTGCGAACAAGACAGAGCAAGCAGATGCAGAGGTAGAATCAGGTCTCAAAGCCATGAAAACCGCTTATCAGGAACATGGTCAAAAATTGTACCATAAGCTATAAATTGTTTAAAAAGCGTTTGTATTCAATCAAATCTCAGTTAGGATGAAATTATGCTTTGCTCATCCTGATGAGAGTTTATGAAGATTATTCAACAAGCAACTTATGGTCAACACGATGCACAGATTCACCAGCGTGAATACCTGTATCGCGGGTTTATTCAGGTTGAGAAAGTCAGCCTGAGCCATCGCTTGTTTAATCAAACCACCTATACCCCAGTCCTTCAGCGTGAACTTATTCAGCGCCCTGAAGCGGCTGGGGTACTCATTTATGATGCCGCACAACAAAAATTTGCACTGATTGAACAGTTCCGCATTGGTGCAATTGACGACAGCGACTCGCCTTGGCAATTGGAAGTGATTGCAGGGGTACTAGATGGCAATGAATCGCCTGAAAGCTGCATTCGTCGTGAAGCCTTAGAAGAGTCAGGCTGCGAGCTGCAACAATTACAACATTTATTTAGTTTTTACCCTTCTGCAGGGGCATGTGCAGAGTTGTTCCACTTATATAGTGCGAATACCACGCTACCACAGGAAGGTGGCGTTTTTGGAATGCCAGATGAGGGAGAAAACATCCAATTACATATTATTGATTATCAGGACATTCCTGACTTACTGACCAATGGTCGGCTAAAGAACGCACCTGTCATTATGGCATTGCAATGGTTACAACAACAGATTAAAACCGTAAAGGATGTCTAAGGGGTCAGGCATGACTTTATTCCCAAATACACACCAGCCAGAGCGCTGGACCATTGTACAAATTTCAGATACACATCTCATGGATCAGGATGATTTAGAGTTTGTGCACATGAATCCTGAACACAGTTTTCATGCGGTCATGCAGGATATTACACAACAATACCCGCAGGCCGATGCAATTTTTCATACTGGCGATTTAGCACAAGTGCCTGTTGCTGAAACCTATCAGCGCTATTTAAAATTTATGCAGGCCTTAAATATTCCGCATTATCAAATTCCTGGCAATCATGATGATGCCGAGGTATTCCCTTTTTATCTGCAATGTAATCAGGTCCATGCGATTGAACTGGGTAACTGGTGCGTGATCTTGCTGAATACAGCCGTCAAAAACCGTGTCGATGGCTGGATGGATGCAGCACAGTTACAACAATTAGATCAGGTTCTGCAACAACATGCGCATCAGTATGTGATCATTGCCTGTCATCATCATCCTTTTGATATGCATTCACACTGGATTGATCAGCACAAGTTAAAAAACACTGAAGATTTAATTGATGTGTTGGCGCGGCACAGTCAAGTCAAACTGGTGCTGTGCGGTCATGTGCATCAGGACTCGCTCAATGAATGGCAAGGGATTCAGTTTTACTCAACTCCATCGACCTGCGTGCAGTTCAAACCACACAGCCAACACTTTGCTTTAGGTACAGAAGCCCCGGGTTACCGTGTGTTACATTTGAATGCAGATGGCAGTTTTAGCACTCAGGTGCATCGGGTTGAGCATATCGTGCAACAAATAAATTTTGAAATTTCAGGTTATTAACTTTTCATTTTATTTCTTTTGCTTTACTTTATGCCTTCAACGAAAAATGCGATAACACATCCAAACATCAAAGACTATCCATAATCAAAAAAAGTCTATATGATGACGTCCCCCGAAGATCGAATATTGTTCTTTGGGAGTGGATAAAAACACTTGCATATCACCATATTTTTCGCGTACCAATCGTGCGCATATGATGAGGAATGCCCTACATGGCGAATGACAACCAAAATCAAGTCTTGGACGAACAAACAGATCTTGTAGAAGAAAAAGCTACAAAACGCGTGCGTAAGGCAAAGCCAAAGGCTTTAGAGGGCGGTTCTACAGCTAGCTTATTTGGTATTGCACCTTATCAGCCTAAAAAAAATGAAGAATACATGTCTGAAGGACAGCTCGAGCATTTCCGTCAAATTCTCATGGCGTGGAAAGAAGAGTTAATGTCAGAAGTTGACCGCACTTTAAACACCATGCAAGACGAAAATACAGCCTTGCCAGATGTCAACGACCGTGCGACTCAAGAAGAAGAGTTTGCAATTGAATTGCGTACTCGTGACCGTGAACGTAAATTGATTCGTAAAATTGAACAATCTATTGAAGCGATTAAAAACGATGACTATGGTTTCTGTGAAACTTGCGGTATCGAAATCGGTTTACGTCGCTTAGAAGCGCGTCCAACTGCAACGTTATGTATTGATTGCAAAACTTTGGCAGAGATCAAAGAGAAGCAAAACAACGGTTAATCGTGACTGTTGAGAATTACCTAGCCGAACACAGTTCGGAGCTTGAGCAGCAGCGAAACGATGTTTCGCTCACTCGCTATATAGGTCGGTTTGCGCCATCGCCAACCGGCCCTTTGCATTTTGGCTCACTCATTACCGCAGTGGCCAGTTATTGCGATGCCAAAGCCCAGCACGGCACTTGGCTGGTACGTATTGAAGATACTGACATCCCACGCATTTACCCTGGCAGTGAAAATCATATCTTGCGTTGTATTGATGCCTTTCAATTTGAGCCGGATGCCGAAATTATTTTCCAGAAAGATCGCCTCGATCTCTATGCAGCCGTGTTGCAACAATTGCAGCAACGCGACTTGGTCTATGCCTGTCAATGCACCCGCAAAATGCTTGGCTCCAATCATATTTATGCAGGGACTTGCCGCAATTTAGGTTTAGATTTTGCCAATCAAGCGATTCGAGTCAAAGTCACAGACCAAGAGATTTGCTTTCAAGACCGCCTGCAAGACAAACAATGTTCCAACCTTGCGCAGGACTTGGGCGATTTTGTCCTAAAACGGCGTGATGGCATTATCAATTATCAACTGGCAGTGGTGGTGGATGATTATTTGCAAGGCATTACCCATGTGGTTCGCGGCGCAGATTTACTCGACAACACCGCACGGCAAATCTATTTGGGGCAACTGTTAGGCTACCCTAAACTCAGCTACACGCACCTGCCTTTAGCCATGAATGCACAAGGGCAAAAACTGTCTAAACAGAACTTGGCACAAGCTTTAGATTTAGCCCAAGCACCGAAGCTGCTACAAGCCGCTTTAACTGCCTTAAATCAAGCCACTGTCGAATTAGACACCCCTGCACGCATGCTTACGCAAGCCATTCAGCAATGGGATCTTTCACGTATTCCTGCAGGCACAGCTTTACACGGCTATTATTTATAAAATTTAAAATTCAGTTATGCTCAAATTGAAATGGATCATTTGAGGTTGTGTCATGTTTTTTATTTTTGGTGTTGGACCGAAAACCAAAGTGGTCGAGAAAAGTCAATTTAGCTGCCCCGTTTGCCGCACTCGCAGTAGCTATGAACTCAGACAGCAACGACAATATTTTTCCTTATTTTTTATTCCCTTGTTTCCTATGTCTAAACAAAAAAATACTACAGTCAAGTGCTTACACTGCAGAACAGTCATGCCAAGCATGGTCTTGCACCATGCTCAGCCAGAAGCGAAATAGAAGGATAAATTCTAGAAGCTGGATTCTTCACGGCTAGGGTTAATCTCATGCGTGCTGGCTTCAATTTTCAGAATCAAACTCACCATCACTGCACACATAATTAACGATGAACCACCATAACTAATAAAAGGTAGAGTCAAACCTTTGGTAGGCAACATACCCATATTCATGCCTGCATTCACCATAATCTGTAATAAGAAGATAATGCTGATGCCATAAGCCAAATATCCTGCACGTAAGTACTGGTTTTTCAGGGCGCGATGACCAATTTTAATGCAGGCAATCAGTATAGCAAAAGACAAGCTCAACACCACAAAAATGCCTAAAAAGCCAAACTCTTCACCTAAGACAGCCAACATAAAGTCCGTATGTGCTTCAGGTAAATAGGACATTTTCTGGATACTATGCCCCAAGCCTACGCCTGCCCATTCACCGCGTCCAAATGCCATTAAGGCGTTAGACAACTGATAACCGACACCCAAAGGGTCATTCCACGGGTTTGAGAACGACATTAAACGCTCAAAACGATAAGGCTCAAATACCACCAAAAACACAAAGGCGGCAATAATCGCGCCAAAGGCAATACCAAACTGAATTAATGGCGCACCAGCTAAAAAGAAGACCCCTAACATGGTCAAGGCAATCACCACGGTCGCCCCCAAGTCAGGCTCTGCAATCACCAAACCTACCGTGACTGCCATAATCACTGCAAGACGAATCAGACCTTTAATGTTATTACGCACTTCTTCGGCACGGCGCACCACATAGTCAGCGGTAAAAATGGCCATCATCACTTTAGCGACTTCGGAAGCTTGCAGGGTAAAACCTGCGACCCGAATCCAGCGTTTAGAACCATTGACTTCAGTACCCACCAGCAACACTGCAGCCAACAAGGCAATGGTCACAATCCACAGAAAGAAGGTGTTGTTAAACCAGGTATTCAACGGCACTCTATAGGCAATCACGGCAGCGATTAATGCCACCACAATAGAAATGCCATGACGCAATACATAGTGAAAGGCATTTTCATGCATGCGCTCGGCATAAGGCATAGAAGCCGATGCCACCATGATTGAACCAATACATAACAGCGCCAGTACGCTAAAAATCAGTACATTGCGTACATTCACTTCCGCTGGCAGTTTGGGTAACCAGCGCTCATAGACCTGATTGAGTTTATTGATTGTTGTCTGAGCAAAGCCAGCCATATCTCACACCTTATTGTTGTTATACCAGTGCGTTGACATAAGCAACGAACTTGTGACCACGTTCTGGATAGCCCGAGAACATATCAAAACTTGCACATGCAGGTGACAATAACACCACATCATGCGCTTGTGTATGTTGTTGGCAGATTTCAACTGCTTGTTGCAAGGTATCTGCAGTTAAGAGTTGGGTTGTTCCCGCAACTGCTGTTTCAATTTTCGTAGCATCCTCACCAATCAACACTGCCAGTTTGGCATATTGTTGCAATGATTGGCGTAGCGCAGTGAAGTCCTGCCCTTTGCCTTGCCCACCTAAAATAATCGCAACCTTACCGCCTTGTGCCTGAATTGCTGCACCCAAGCCATCTAAAGCTGCCAAAGTTGCACCGATGTTGGTTCCTTTGGAGTCATTATAATAACGCACCCCATATAATTCTTTGACGAATTCACAACGATGCTCCAAACCTTTAAAGGTTTTCAGCGTTTCCAGCATGCTGTGCATAGATAAACCAATGGCTTCACCCAATGCCAAACACGCTAATGCATTAGCAATATTGTGTGTGCCTTGAATATACATCTCGGTGCTTTTTAATAAACGCTCACGCCCACGTGCCAACCACATGCTGCCATCATCATCTTTTAATAAGCCGTATTGGTTTAGGTCAGGCGCATTTAAGCCAAAACTTTGCATAGGGGTTTGATCTGGCACTAACGGACGACTTAAAGCATCATCACGGTTAAACACCACTTTTTTCACACCCTGAAAAATACGATGTTTGGCGGTGTGATAACCGAACATATCGCCATGACGGTCTAAATGGTCTTCACTCATGTTCAGCACTACCGCCACTTCTGCATTTAAATTCGAGGTGGTTTCTAGCTGAAAACTGGAGAGTTCTAAAATATACAGTTCAGGATCATCTTTAATCAAATCCAGCGCAGGGCGTCCCAAATTTCCACCTACCGCGACTTTTTTACCTGCCTGCTCTGCCATTAAACCAATCAGTGTGGTAACGGTACTTTTCGCATTAGACCCTGTAATTGCCACAATAGGTTTGTCGGTCGCACGACGTAAAATCTGAATTTCACTCACCACAGGAATGCCCTGCGCCATCGCAGCCTGAATTTCAGGGAGTTTTGGATCTAAACCTGGGCTAATCACAATTTCTTCCGCAGACAGCAATAAATCCTGATCAAACTGACCAAAACGGGTTTCTACTTCGGCAGGAATTTGGTCATGCCCTGGAGGTGTGGGGCGAGAATCTGTCACAGCAACGCGGTAACCCTGATGATGTAAAAAATTAACGGCTGCAACACCAGAAATACCAAGTCCTGCAACGACTTTTAATCCACCACGTTGTATTAACATTTTTGCCCCATTTTGTGCGCTAATTTTGAAACAGACAAAATAGTAGCACTTTGCTGTTTTGAATGCTTTTTCTGTTTGCAGTTCCTGCAGTTTTTTTGTGTCAGTGCGTAAAAAAACCGTCATATTGCAGACGGTTTTTAAAAAGAATATTGCTAAAGTGAATAAACAAGCCTATTTCCACTTCACCGCTTGAACTTCAACTTTCTTTTCTGCGGGTTGAGCTTGAGAATCACAACCACAACTGCCGCCACAGCCTGCCGCGGCTGCAGGTTTTAGCCATTTGGCCAAGCCATGCCAGCCTTTTTCAGTACAGAAATTGGAGAGTTTTAGAAAAACTGCGCCAGAAGTCTTGGGAAAGACTTTTTTAAAGACTACTACAGCACTCCACAGTACCAATGCAGCAACAATTAAAATTTCAACCATGTTCATCTACTCCTGTAGGTCAGGCATGTGCCTTAACCCAACAAATACGATGCCGTTTGATAAGTCAGGAATGACATGAAATAAGCCAAACCAAATAGATAGCAGGTCATAATACTGACCGTACGCCATGATCCTGTTTCGCGTTTTACCGTTGCTAAAGTTGCCAAACAATGCGGTGCATAAATAAACCACACCAATAACGATAAACCCGTTGCCAATGACCAGCCCAGTTCACCACCACCACTAATTAAAGCAGCCAAACCTTGGGACATGGCATCTTCATCCACTGCAGATAAGGCATAGACTGTGCCTAATGCAGCCACCACCACTTCACGCGCTGCCATCGCAGGAATCAAGGCAATCACGATCTGCCAGTTAAAGCCCACAGGAGCAAAAATTGGCTGTAATACATGCCCCAGCATCCCTGCAAAACTATAGTCAATTGCAGGCATGGTCGCGCCTTCAGGCGGCTGCGGGAACGTACACAAGAACCACAATAAAATCGACAGTGCAAAAATAATGCCACCGACACGCTTTAAGAAAATTTTGGCGCGATCTAGCAAACCAATCCAAACACTTTTTAGGTCTGGAAAACGGTAGCTAGGCAACTCCATCAACAAGACATGCTCAGATTTATCTTTTTGTAAAAATTTAAGCACAAAAGATACGCCCAAGGCACTCACAATGCCCGCCATATACAGACCAAATAAGACCAGACCTTGTAAATTAAACATACCCCATACAGTTTGATTGGGAATGAATGCCGCGATGAGTAAGGCATATACAGGCAAGCGCGCAGAACAGGTCATTAACGGTGCAACCATAATCGTGGTTAAACGATCACGTGGGTCAGCAATACTACGCGTTGCCATAATGCCTGGCACTGCACAGGCAAAACTAGACAGCAATGGAATAAAGGCACGACCACTCAAACCTGCGCTAAACATCAGCTTATCGAGCAAGAATGCGGCACGTGGCAAATAGCCCGATTCTTCCAAAATTAAAATAAACAGGAACAGAATTAAAATTTGCGGCAAGAACACCACTACACCGCCTGCGCCCGCAATAATGCCATCCACAATCAAGCTGTTTAGCAAGGGATGGCTAATGTTTTCGCCAATCACTTCGCCTAGCCAGCCAAATAAACTTTCGATGCCATCCATAAACGGTGCAGCCCAAGCAAATACCGCTTGGAAGACAACAAACATCATCACCGCAAGGCTGACTAAACCGAATACAGGATGTAAAAAAATTTTATCGAGGAAGTCGGAGCGTTTGTCTTCTTGATCTACAAAGTGCACCACATCATGCAAAATGGTTTGAATCCGTTGATGCTGACTGCCTGTTAAGCCTGTCAATTCTGTCTGCGGAACAGCAAATTTGCCCTGATCTAAGGCATGCATTAAGTTTTGAATACCTGAATCACGCACTGCCACGGTTTCCACCACAGGTACACCCAAACGCTCAGACAATTTTTGCGTGTTGATTTGCATGCCACGACGACGCGCCTCATCCATCATGTTGAGTACCAACAAAATCGGACGACCCAGTGCAATCATTTCCAAAACCAAGCCCAAATGCAATTTCAGGTTGGTGGCATCCACGACACAAAGAAAGGCATCTTGCTGACCTTCTTCGGCTATTTTGCCTTGTACCACATCTCGAGTAATGGCTTCGTCGGGACTGGTGGCTTCTAAACTATAAGTTCCAGGCAAATCCAACACCCGCACCGCCTGTCCCGAAGGCAAGGTGAATTGCCCGACTTTACGCTCTACGGTCACGCCTGCGTAGTTGCCAACTTTTTGACGTGTCCCTGTCAAATGGTTAAATAAAGATGTTTTACCGCAGTTTGGATTCCCTACAAGTGCGATACGTAAGGCATCGCTCATGCGGACACCCCTTGTTCAATTTCAATGCGTTCAGCTTCTACTTTGCGCAAAGCAAAACGGGTAAATCCCACTTGAATCAAGATTGGATCACCACCAAAAATACCTTTGGTAATCACCTGCACCTGCGTACCCGGCACAAAACCCAGTGTTTCTAAGCGGTTTGCCACTAAGTCACTAAGGGATGTTCCACCATCGGCAGTACGTAATACCTGACGGATGATGGCTGTTTGTTTTGCTTTAAGTTCTGACAAACGCACCGTGAAATTCCTATACCATTTTGCACATTATAACATGCAAATGAGAACAATTAACAAATAAGGTCGACTTACATTTAAATGCTTTATATCACATCGACAGCCCTGCTGAATTGGATTAGAGTAGAAAATAACGCTGCTTATTATCGAATTTCTCAATTAATTTTGTGATTTCGTCTGTGATTCCTATGCTGAACAAAAAACCTCGTATTCCTGCTGCAATACAAATTCCAGAAGCTTTGAGCTTTTTGGAAGGCTATCGCAACGATTTAATCGCGCAAAGTGTCAGCCCGCATACCCGCAATGCCTATCTGTCCGATTTAATTCAATGCAGTGACTATGTCAGCAAACCCATGCCTGAATGGAATCATGACGATATTTCAGATGTACTCATCGAACTCACCAAACAACAAAAAAGCCCCCGCTCTATTGCACGCTGCCTGTCTGCACTACGTTCTTTTTATAAATTTTTAAGAGAGCACAAACTGCGCTCTGACAACCCTGTTGCTGCGCATAAAACCCCAAAATTAGGTCGTGCCTTACCCAAAGATTTATCTGAAGCCGATGTTGAAGCTTTAATTCACGCCCCCGACATCAACACTGCACTCGGATTACGGGATCGTGCCATGCTTGAAGTCTTATATGCTTGCGGTTTACGAGTGACGGAATTGCTGAATTTACGTTTAGAATTAATCAACCTAAAACAAGGCTATTTACGAATTGTAGGTAAAGGCAATAAAGAGCGTTTGGTGCCTATGGGACAAGTCGCTTGTGAATGGATAGAAAAATATTTAACCGAGTCGCGTCCGCAACTGTATAAAAGTGCCACCGATTATCTATTTTTAACGGTGCATGGCGGCATTATGAGCCGACAAAATTTTTGGTATGCCATTAAACGCTATGCCCTGCAAGCAGGCATTCAAGCCGAGTTATCGCCACACACGTTAAGACATGCCTTTGCCACACACTTACTCAATCATGGGGCAGATTTACGTGTGGTACAAATGCTGCTCGGGCACAGCGATTTATCCACTACACAAATTTATACCCACGTTGCACAAATCCGTATGCAGCAATTGCATGCCCAACATCATCCACGGGCTTAAAAAAACAAAAACGACGTAGAAGCATAGGGTCTGTTGACACTTCATCTATGAACGTAAGCCATTTATGAAATGGCAACAGACCCTAACGATCACGAATATTTTTTGTTATGCTAACGCTCTATTTTTTATGCCAACAAGAAAGGGTTGTTTATGACATTTACCCGCTCGACACTTTTGATTGCCTGTTCACTGGCAAGTGCTTTTGCAATCACCGCATGTTCAAATGCAAACAATGAAGATAAAAAGCAAACCACACTCACCGCCAGTGCGCCTGCAACGGGTGAAGCATCAACCCTAATTGAACGCAATGCACAACAGCGTTTAAGTACAACCTTGCAGCAACATTTTAAAACTGCAGGTATCAACGCCAAAATTACCGACATTAAAGCCACTGAAGTTCCAAATTTATTTTGGGTGAGTCTTGAAGGCATGTCATCGGTCTATGCCACCAGTGATGGCAAATACATTATTCAGGGCGATGTGATCCGTTTAGGTGACAAAGAACTACATAACGTCAGTGAAAACCTGCAAGCAGGCGTGAACAAGAAAATTTTTGCTGAATTAAAACAGGAAGATTTATTGGTATTCCCTGCCAAAGGCAAAACCAAACACGTCATTTATGTATTTACCGATGTCAGCTGTCCATATTGCCATCGTCTACATGAGCAAATGGATGAAATGAATGGTAAAGGCATTGAAGTCCGTTACATTGCTTGGCCGCGTGGTGAACAGCACATGCCTGCTATGGAAGCAATTTGGTGTAGCGAAGATCGTCACGCTGCCTTTAATCAGGTCATGAATGGCGCACAAATTGCACCTGCCAACTGTAAAAACCCTGTTCGTGCTCAGTATCAATTGGGCTTAAATATGGGCGTCAATGGCACACCTGCGATTTATAATGCCGAAGGCGTATATTTAGGCGGCTATCTGTCTACCGCTGAATTGATCAAGCGCTTAGACAAATAAAAATAGCGGATCTGTGGATGCTGCATCATCCCAATACACCAAGACGTAGCATCTATGAAGCCAATATAAATAACGATTTTTTATGCGTTATTTTACTTTTTTTTATACTGTGAAGATAAGTGAGATCTGCCCTAGAGTCAGCGCGTTTTTTTAGCTATGATCTAGGCTTGCTTAAAGTTATTAAAATATGGAGTGTGACGTGAAACCAGTTCGTCTGGCAATCCTCGGTCTTGGTACTGTGGGTGGTGGTGCCCTTAAACTATTAAAAGAAAATGCTGCTGAGATTAGACGTCGCACCGGTCGTGAAATTGAAATCACTTATGTGGGAACACGTCGTCCGCGTCCTGACCTAAACTTGCCTGAATCGGTCAAGCAAAGCTCCGACTTGATGGACATTGTCCGTCAACCCGATGTAGACGTGGTGGTTGAAGTGATGGGCGGTATTCACCCTGCTTATGACGTGATCATGGAAGCCATGAAGCACGGCAAACAAGTAGTGACAGCCAACAAAGCCCTACTTGCAGAACACGGCAATGAGCTATTTAAAGCAGCTGAAGACAATGCCGTACAAATTGCCTATGAAGCTGCGGTTGCAGGTGGTATTCCAATTATTAAAGTCATCCGTGAAGGTTTGGCTGCCAACAAAATTGAATGGTTGGCAGGCATCATCAACGGTACAGGCAACTTCATTTTAAGTGAAATGCGTGAAAAAGGTCGTGCATTTGAAGATGTACTGAAAGAAGCACAAGAATTAGGCTATGCCGAAGCCGATCCGACTTTTGACGTCGAAGGTATTGATGCTGCTCACAAACTGACTATTTTGGCTTCATGTGCATTTGGTATTCCGCTACAGTTTGACAAAGTCTTTACCGAAGGTATTGGCAAAGTGACCGCGCAAGATGTGAAATATGCCGAAGAACTCGGTTTCCGCATCAAACACTTGGGTATTGCCCGTCGTACCGATAAAGGTATTGAACTGCGTGTTCACCCAACTTTAATTCCTGAAGAAGAATTGATTGCCAATGTTAATGGCGTGAAAAACGCGGTCTTGGTACAAGCCAATGCGGTTGGTCCAACGCTCTATTATGGCGCAGGTGCAGGTGCAGGCCCAACAGCCTCTGCGGTAGTTGCCGATGTCGTTGATATTGTCCGTGACATTTCTTATACCGAAGATGGCGCAGGTACAATTCCACAATTGGCATTTGAAGCCTTAACCGACTTGCCAATTTTAAGCCGTGAAGAAATGACCACGGGTTACTACATTCGCATTAATGCCGAAGACCAAACTGGCGTACTTGCCGATGTAACCACCATTTTAAGCCGTGCGGGAATCAGTATTGATGCCATCATGCAGCAATCACGCTTAAAAGACCTTATTCCTATCGTGATTCTGACTGACCCAGTCCTAGAATCAAAAATGGATGAAGCGTTACAACAAATTCAAGCATTGCCAACCATTCATGGCGAAATTGTACGAATTCGTTTAGAATCGCTTGATAATTAATCGGGTGGAGGGGAGTATTTCCCCTTGCCAAGCTCTACACACAATTGGAACATCATCATGTCGAATGCCAATCGTTATACTGGTTTAGTTGACCGTTATCGTGACCGTTTACCAGTGTCTGCAACCACACGTGCAATCTCTCTAGGCGAAGGAAACACGCCACTGATTAAGCTTGAGAATATTCCACGCATTATTGGTAAAGATGTTGAAATTTATGTGAAGTATGAAGGCTTAAACCCGACAGGTTCATTTAAAGACCGTGGTATGACCATGGCAGTTACTAAAGCAGTTGAAGAAGGTTCAAAAGCCATTATCTGTGCATCTACAGGTAATACTTCTGCTGCTGCTGCTGCCTATGCTGCACGTGCAGGCATCAAAGCATTCGTTTTAATTCCTGAAGGCAAAATTGCCATGGGTAAAATGGCACAAGCGATGATGTACGGTGCCATCACCATGCAAATCCGCGGTAACTTTGACGATGGTATGCGTCTAGTTAAAGAAGTTGCTGACCAAGCACCTGTGACCATTGTGAACTCGATCAACCCTTACCGCCTACAAGGTCAAAAGACCATTGCGTATGAAATTGTAGATGAGTTAGGTCGTGCACCAGATTACCACTGCTTACCTGTAGGTAACGCAGGCAACATTACTGCACACTGGATGGGTTATACCGAAGCGGTTGCCAACCAATCTGCCGATCAATTCGAGCAAGTGGTCTATGACGCAGCAACGGACAAATTCACAGGTCCAAACCCTGAAGGCCGCCCAATCATGGTGGGTTATCAAGCGTCTGGCGCTGCACCATTCTTACGTGGTGCGCCTGTAGAAAACCCTGAAACTGTTGCAACTGCAATTCGTATTGGTAACCCACAAAGCTGGAACCATGCCAAAGCCGTTGTACGCGATTCAGAAGGTTGGTTTGATGAGCTAACTGATGCTGAAATTTTAGAAGCACAGCGCATGCTTTCAATGTATGAAGGCGTATTTGTTGAGCCTGCATCTGCTGCGTCTATTGGTGGTGCAATGCGCGACATCAAAGCAGGTAAAATCAAAGAAGGTTCTGTGATTGTATGTACCGTAACAGGTAACGGTCTGAAAGATCCTGACACTGCAATGAAACAATGTGCAGATGCGGTGATGCTCTCTATTGATGCCACAATGCAACAAGTAAAAGACTCTATCCTTTCAAACATGTAAGTTTTGAATCGTGATCAAAAAAACCTGCATTAGCAGGTTTTTTTGTATTTGGAATCATGCAACTTTAACGGAAGTTGAGTCATACGATTGATAACTCAACGCTCCAAGCTGAATGTGCTCTTAAATACGTTTAGGTAACTGGCTTGCCCAACTCATTAAGCGAGTTGCATCATTGGTACGTGCTTGTGAAGTATCTGCACCCAAAAGCACCACCACTGCAGGACGGTTATTCAAAGTGGTATGCATCACCACACAACGCCCTGCTTCATTGATATAGCCTGTTTTAGACAGATTAATATTCCAACCACCATTACGTACCAGTGCATTGGTATTGTTAGATTTTAAAACACGATAACCCAAGTTAAAGTCATAGGTTGGCGTGGTTGAGAATTGGCGAATCAAACCATATTGCGAAGCGGTGCTGACCAAAATACCCAAATCACGCGCAGAAGATACATTACGTGGGTCTAAGCCTGTTGCTTCGGTAAAACGGGTAGAATGCATGCCCAATTCACGCGCTTTAGCATTCATTGCGGCTACAAAGGCATTTTTCCCACCTGGATAAGTACGTGCCAACGCTGCTGCTGCAGGATTTTCAGATTTCATTAATGCAAACAGTAACGCTTCGGCACGGTTTAACTTGTCGCCCACACGCAAAGTTGAGCTTGAGTTTTTACCTGCTGCACCTGCAAAATCAATCGATTGCAAAGTGATTTGTTCAGACATATTCAAACGTGCATCAGAAGTCACCACGGCAGTCATCACCTTGGTCACAGATGCAATAGGTAATGCCACATTGGTATTTTTGCTATACAGCACTTCACCTGTTTGCGCATCCATCACCAAAGCCGCACGTGCATTAACTGATGGTTGGTTGCTATAAGCAGAGGTATCTAAAATACGGACTGTTTTAGGCGCAGTGGAAGCAGGTGCAACACCATTGCTACTACGCACTGTAGTGGTAATTTTCGTTGAACCTGGCGGAGTAGGTTCAGCAACATAGCTCTCTGGCGCAGCCTGAGCGCTCGCACTGGTACTTTCCAGATCACCATTTAAGAATTGATCGGCTTGCTCCGAAGACCAACTTAAGGTCGCCTGACCGTCGCTCCCAGAGGAAGGATTGATGACAAGTTCAGCAAAACTGACAGAACTTAGGCTGAACATCATAGATGCGACCAGCACATGCATGAACGACTTCTTAGAATTTTTCACGACTGCTTACTCAACTCAGGGAGGTAAGATACATTTGCGTATTACCTCAAATATGCCTTACATTTAAAAATACAACAATGAATCGTTTTTGACACCATATTGTGCAGAACTTTTCATTCTAGATTAAGAATAGCATTGCTAATTTTGTCGTTTCATTGCAAGCTAATTTTGCTTTATGTAACAAAAAAGATGATTTTTTCAAAGGGAGAGTGTAGGTGATCACAGTTTTAGTAGTCGACGATCATGAATTGGTACGTACTGGGATTTGCCGTATGCTCGAAGACCATGCCGATGTGCAGGTGATTGGACAAGCTGAATCGGGTGAAGAAGCGATTACCTTAGTGCGTCAGCATCATCCCAATGTGGTGTTGTTAGATGTGAACATGCCTGGGATTGGAGGCGTAGAAACCACACGTCGTCTATTGCAAACTGCACCAGACACTAAGGTCTTGGCGGTGAGTGGTTTGGCAGAAGAACCCTACCCTTCTTTATTGCTGAAAGCAGGTGCAAAAGGCTATATCACCAAAGGCGCACCTGTCAGTGAAATGGTACGTGCCATTAAAAAAGTCATGCAGGGCGGTAAATACTTCAGTGCCGACATTGCCGAACAACTGGCAAGTTCATACTTATCTGACACACAACAATCGCCTTTTGATAGTCTTTCAGAACGTGAAATGCAAGTGGCGATGATGGTGGTGAATTGTATTAGCGCACAGGAAATTGCCGATAAGTTGTTTGTCAGTGTAAAAACCGTAAATACCTATCGTTACCGTATTTTTGAAAAATTAAATATTGATAGTGATGTCAAACTGACTCACCTTGCCATTCGTTATGGACTGATTAAACCCTAAATTTTCAACGCTGTTGATGCACAAATAAGACCTTTACGATATGCCAGATTTAAAACAACATTCTGAGTTAAATCAGTATCATCTTGGCATGTGGTATGGTACTTACCGACTGCTGATTGCCTTTTGTTTGCTGCTGATTACCCTACTCACCTTTCAGCAGCTTGGCACACAATATCAGCACCCGGGTTTATATCTATACACCTTGGTCTGCTATTTTATTTTTAGCTGCCTGCAACTGATCAGCTATAAATATATTCCTTTTAAAAGCACGCAACAACTGACCCTGTTTTTTGCAGTCGATATTATCGCGCTCAGTAGCCTGACTTTTGCCAGCGATGGCCCTAATTTATATTTAAGTCTGCTGTTTGCGATCACGATTTTTGCAGCATCACTCTTGCTGCAAAAGCGTAAAGCCTTAGCCATTACCCTCATCGCGATGATTATGGTGATTTACCAACACTTTGTTGGGAGTTTGCTGGACTTTTCATCGCTAAATAATATTGGACAAAGTGCGCTATTGGCATTTTTATTTTGGGTGGTTTATGGCAGTGGACGTATTGCAGTACGGCGTTTCCAAATTTTAGAAAATCTAAATTTTTCGCAATCTTTGGAATTAAACCGCCTACAAAATATCAACCGTTATATTTTAGAACAAACCGAAATGGGCTATTTGGTTTTAGATGAAAATTGCTATGTCGTCCTCAGCAACCCTGCAGCCTGTCATCTGTTGGGGATTCATCCTAAATATGCGCACGCGACCTATCCATTGTGTAAAATTCAGCCCGATTTATTTGATCTGTTCAAATTTGATCAATTGCAAGATGGAGAAAAATTTCAATTCGAGTCGCAACTGAGTCATTTTCATGTGCATATTCAGGTACAAAAACTCAAAGTGCCGCATCAAACGCTGACGTTATTGGCGCTGCAAGATGGACGTAAAATCAATCAGCAAGTCCAGCAACTCAAATTAGCCGCCTTGGGACAACTCTCTGCCAGTATTGCGCACGAAATTCGCAACCCTTTGGCAGCCATTGTACAAGCCAACAATTTATTTACAGGCAGTGATGCTATACAACAGCAATTGCTGTCCGACATGATCAGCAAACAAGCGACACGGATTGATAAAATTATTCATGACACGCTGAGCATGGTCAAAAATAAGCAAACCACGCCTGTCGCGATTCAGCTCAATCAATTTTTGCCGCAATTCATTCAGGAAGATTTACCTGATGCAGCGAGTCAAATTCAACTTACACTGACCGAACCACTGAGCATCCAGTTTGATGAATCGCAGTTTCGCCAAGTGCTGATTAACCTGATTCGTAACGCCATTCGGCACAATACTGCACAACAACCTATTGAGATTACGGTCTATCCGCAAGCAACTTATATTTATATTGATGTGCGGGATTTTGGTGCAGGTGTCGCCAGTCAAGATCTCCTCTATCTGTTCCAGCCATTTTTCAGTACCGAAATCAATGGAACTGGTTTAGGATTGTATCTATCGCATAGTTTTTGCGAGGCGAATCAAGCCAAGCTGAGCTATGTAGAACAAGAACAAGGCGCATGTTTCAGGATGAAATGTCTACGTGCCATTGAATAAACGCGATTGATATTGGATCAATCTTGTTGCTGTGGTTTTGATTTAATTTTGTGTGGTTTTGGGGAAAATATGCACGCTGTTCAACCTTTGGTTTTATTGGTCGATGACGAAGAAGACCTTTGTACCCTCATGCAGATGACTTTGGCACGTATGGGGATTCAAACCCATGTCGCGTATCGTTTAGCACAAGCCAAGCAATTATTGGCAGAACATCAGTACGATGCTTGCTTAACCGACTTAAACCTGCCCGATGGCAATGGCTTGCAACTGGTTGAATGGATTTCCGAACAATATCCGAATGTACCTGTTGCCGTATTGACCGCCTACGGCAATATGGATATTGCGATTGCTGCTTTAAAAGCAGGTGCATTTGACTTTGTCAGCAAGCCTGTCAATCAAATACATTTACAGCAACTCCTTGAAAAAGCACTGAATAAACCTTTCGACACCACCGATCATCACAGCCAAGATCAGCTTGAATATAAAATGTTGATTGGGCAGTCTTTGCCTATTCAGCAATTGCGCAGCACCATCAAAAAAATTGCGCGCTCGCAAGCGCCTGTATTTATTACAGGCGAATCAGGTACGGGGAAAGAAGTTGTCGCCAATTTGGTTCACCGTTTAAGTAATCGCAACGAAGGACCATTTATTGCAATTAACTGTGGTGCAATCCCCACCGAACTCATGGAAAGCGAGCTATTTGGACACAAAAAAGGTAGCTTTACAGGAGCGACTCAAGACAAACAAGGTCTGATTCAATCTGCACATGGTGGCAGCTTATTTTTAGATGAAATTGCCGAACTGCCACTGAGCATGCAAGTCAAACTGCTGCGTGCCGTTCAGGAAAAGCGCATCCGTCCTGTGGGTTCAGATAGTGAAATTGATGTCGATTTTCGAGTGATCAGCGCCAGTCATCAGGACTTAGAAAGTTTGGTTCAGCAAGGACGTTTCCGTCAGGATTTATTCTTCCGTATTCACGTGATGGATTTGGTCTTGCCTGCCTTGCGTGAACGTGGACAAGATATTCTGTTATTGGCAGACCACTTCATTCAAAAAGTTGCACAAGAATGGGACATTCCTGCCAAACAACTGACACCTCGTGCCCAGCAATTTTTATTAGAACAGTACTATCCAGGTAATGTGCGTGAGTTACGCAATATTATTGAACGTGCCATTACCCTGAGTGATGATGATGTTATTGATCTCAAACACTTACAAACCGCACCCTTGCGCCAATTCAGTATGAGCAATACAGCAACCACTGAATCACAACCTACAGCAGAAACACCACAGCAGATCGTGACAGATGTATTGCTGACAGGACGCAAACTGCCTGAAGAAGGTTTAGAAGCCTACTTGGAAAAAGTAGAAAAAGACATTTTACTGAATGCGCTGCACCTGACCCACTGGAACCGTACGTTGGCAGCAAAAAAATTGGGCATGTCTTTCCGTTCTTTGCGCTATCGTCTGAAAAAGTTTGGATTAGATACTGAAGATGAGTAAACGCTAAACAATGAAGACTGTCTAAAAATACGTGTTACTCAGATGAGACTTAACGGCGGCTCAGCAGTAAATCTGCCACATGCTCAAGATAAGCCTCTTCTTTCATTTCAGGACTTTGAATATATTGCTGATTCGGCTGAATCCCAACCCCTTCAATCATTTGCTCGCGTGGGGTGTAATAATGCGAAACCGTCATTTGTAAGGCAGCACCATCGCTAAGTGGGAACAGCTTTTGCACCACCCCCTTGCCATAACTTTTTTCGCCCATCACCCAAGCGCGTGAATGGTCTTTTAAAGCACCGGTAAAGACTTCTGCCGCAGATGCAGAGCGATGATTAATCAGTACTCCGACTTTTAAATTTTGAAATTCAAAGCTAGGTAACGCCTGAAATTGTTGATCGCCTTCAGAACGACTTTTGGTCGATACAATCACACCCTGATTTAAAAATAAATCGGCAGATTCCACCGCAGCAGACAGTAAGCCTCCTGGGTTATTACGCAGATCAATCAATACGGCTTTTAAGCGTGGCGTGCTATGTTCTTCAATTAAGCGTTTAATTTCATTGGCGGTGTCTTGCTGAAACACACGTACTTTTAACAACAAGACCTGATTAGAAAGCATCTGCGCCTGAATATCGGTTTCTACTTTTTTGTTGCGTACCAACATAATTTCAGGCTGATTGGCTGCACGTTGTACGCTTACAGTCGATCCCACTGAGCCTGTGAGCAGGTTATTGACCTGATCTGCACTCAGCTTTTTCAGTTCTTGGTTATCAATTTTAAATAGGCTGTCGCCATTCTTCAGCCCTTGTTTAGCCGAGTCGGCATTGGCACTTAAATTTTGAATGACCCAATGTTGCTGGGCAGCGTCATAGCGCAAAGTAAAATCAACCGAGGCCAAGTCGCCTTCGGTATATTGTAAAAGTTGTTTATACTCTTCAGCAGTTAAATAGCGTGAATAACGATCTAAACCGCTCACCAAGCCACGAATGGCTTGCTGAAACAAGGCATCATCACTTTTTTCAGTCACATAGTTGTCTTTGACAATGCCATAGATTTGCACAAATTCCTGTATCGACTCTACAGGCACATCGACATAGTCCTGTTGTAGTGTAGGGCCATCCAACTCCAAATCTGGCGCAGCCCAAACACTCAAATGACTGGCACACAACACGCTTGCCAACACAACCGTATAAATTTTGTGAGCCGTCATTCCATCACCTACCTGTATCGAGGATTATGCCTGTAGGCGAATTAAGTTGCGACCTTGCATATCTGCTGGCACTGGCAATTGCATCAAATTCAATAAAGTTGGTGCAACATCTGCTAACACACCACCTTCTAAAATGGTGGCCTGAGTTGGGCCGACATAAATGAATGGTACCAATTCAGTAGTGTGCTGAGTATGTACCTGGCCACTGTCATAGTCTTGCATTTGCTCGACGTTACCATGGTCCGCGGTAATAATCATGTGACCTTGTTTCGCCATCACCGCTTCATAGACACGACCCAAACAGGTATCTACTGCTTCCACTGCTTTGACAGCTGCATCAAACACACCAGTATGACCGACCATATCGCCATTGGCATAGTTCACCACCAACAAATCATATTCACCTGAATTAATGGCTGCAACCAGTTCATCAGTCACTTCATAAGCGCTCATTTCAGGTTTTAAGTCGTAGGTTGCTACGTTTGGCGATGGAATCAGGATACGTTTTTCACCCGGATATTCATCTTCACGACCACCACTAAAGAAGAACGTCACGTGTGCGTATTTTTCAGTTTCAGCAATACGCAATTGTGTTTTGCCCAAGTCTGATAAATATTCACCAATCGAGTTTTTCAAATCTTCTGGCATGTACGCCACTGGCGCAGCAATGCTGGCTTGATAACGGGTCAGCATCACAAATTTAGACAATTGCGGCACAACTTTACGTTCAAAACCAGCAAAATCCTGTTCCACAAAGGCTTTGGTCAATTCACGTGCACGGTCAGCACGGAAGTTCATAAACACCACGCTGTCGCCATCTTGAATTTTGGCAATTTCACCAATACGGGTGGCTTTAACAAACTCGTCGCTTTCATCTGCCGCATAAGCCGCTGCCAAGCCTTCAACCGCAGTTGCCGCAGTGCGTACTGCCTCACCTTCGGTAAGTAGACGATAGGCTTGTTCTACACGATCCCAACGGTTGTCACGATCCATCGCATAGTAGCGACCAATCAGGCTGGCAATGCGTCCCTGATTTGGATATTGTGCAAATAATGCGTCCAGTTTTTCCAAAGAAGGCTGCGCGCTTTTTGGTGGCGTATCACGGCCATCTAAAAAGGCATGTAGATAAACTTTTGCACCACGTTTTAATGCCAATTCTGCCATCGCCACGATATGATCTTCATGCGAATGCACACCGCCTTCAGACAATAAACCAAGCAGATGCACTGCACCGTTGGCTGCTTTGGCTTTTTCTACCGCATCGACCAACACTTCATGTTCAAAGAAAGCGCCTGTACGAATGTCTTTGGTAATACGGGTAAAGTCTTGGTACAACACACGTCCTGCACCCAAGTTCATGTGACCAACTTCAGAGTTACCCATTTGACCATCTGGCAAGCCCACATCTTCACCTGAACCAGAGATCAAACCATGCGGATGCTTTTCCTGCATAGCAGTCAAATTTGGTCGTTTCGCTGCTAAAAACGCGTTGTCTTCGACCGCTTCGCGATGACCCACACCATCCATAATCACCAATACGTGAGGGATTTTGCCAGCAGTTGCATCCGCCATAATCAATACTCTTTTTCGTCTACAAATTAATCATGCTATCTTAACGAATTTTGCGTCAAGACTCTATGTTCAGAAGATGGTTTCCGCCACTGATTCAGATAGGTTTACCCAATCATACGGAAAAAGCAGCAGCATCGGCCCGCACTTAACGCGCACGATGCAGTAAGTAACCGCCGATGACAAACATCAGAATAATAGGAATAAATACGAACCACGCAGGCGATGGTGCATAGACCAAGCTGGCATAGCCCAAGAAATCCTGTAAATAAAAGAAGGTTAAGCCGACAAATAAAGCAATCACCAAACGGAAACCCATAGATTGCTGACGTAACGGCCCAAAAATAAAGGAGCAAGCAATCACCACCAAAGCAATCAGCGCAAAGGGTGCACCAAGTTTTTGCCAGAACGCCAGTTGGTAGGTTTTGGGTACTTGGCTGTATTCATGCATATAACTCATGAAACTGACCAATTGACTTGGGGATAAATCTTCAGGGTCGATGGTGACCATGTGCACATATTTCGGTTGCAATGCTAAAGCCAAAGCCTGTTCGCTGTTTTTAGCTAAAGTCGCGTTGCCCGCCTGCAAAATATCCATCTGTTCAGTTTGATTGAGCAACCAACTACCGTCTTTAACAAACTGTCCCTGATCTGCAGACAATGTACCACGCAAGCGATAGTTATCATCAAAATCGACCACTTGTACATTTTTGAGCTGCCCTTGGGCATTGGCGTAGTCAATATAAATAAAACGATTGCCTTCGCGCGACCAATAGCCACGAACTTCACCCAGCTCAGCGACGCTACGGTGACTTTTAACACTTTTGGCTTGTTCATTGGTGTATGGAATCACCCATTCACTGAGCACAAAAGACAGCAGTACCAATACCATGGCGGAACGAATCACCCATCCCACAATACGCCACAGGCTAATCCCTGCAGAACGCATCACAATCAATTCGCTGTTGGATGCCAACGTACCCAAGCCTAACACTGCGCCAATCAAGGCAGAAATCGGCAAAATTTCATAGAGATAATTTGGCGCACCCCACAATACATACAGCAATGCCTGCCATGCACTATAGTTTTCATTGAGTGAACCCAATTCGCCTAAATAGCTAAACAACACCTGCAAACCAGACAAAATTGCCGTTGCACCAAACATAGCCAGTGCAGTGGTCTTGGTGACGTGTTTTGCAACTATACGACGTGCCAACATCTTAAGACCTCACTCGCTGAATTTGCTGCTTAATTTTAGGTGCTAGTTTTTGTTTACGTGAGAACAAGGCTGCCGCAATCGCATAAGCCAACAACACCAACGGATAAGCAATCATGCCCATTTCTTGTTTGCTGATACGGGTTTTAACCGCCATGAGCGCCACAATCAAACTGGCGAAAATTAACAAGGCAGGAAACAGTTTTAAATAACGCCCCTGACGCGGACTAACTTCTGACAATGCCACGGCTAAAAACAACGCCACCACAATCGCAAAAGGCACAAAAATACGCCATCCCAGTTCACTTGCGACCACAGGGTCTGCACGGTTTTTCCAAAGTTGCGAGGTGGTTAAGGCTTCTACTTCGGCACTTTCAAATTTAGCTTCTTTGTCATTCTCTAAACGTAAACGATAACTTTGGAATTCTGCCTGTGAATATTTGGCTGTGCCCGGAAATATTTCATAACGACGCCCTTCGACCAAATCCACCACATTGGCAGGATCATTTTCCAGCTCTACCCGTGTCGCTTCTTTTGCCAGAATCATGACATCAGGACGACCTGCTTTTTCTGCACGTTGATAAAAGAAAATATCTTTCAGGTTTTTACGATCTTCGGACAGATCGCCTGCGTAAATGGTATATGGCCCTGAAGAAATAAATTCTTTGGGTCGCACCAAATCAAAACCTGTGCGTACTGCCTGACTGGTGGTCAATGCTTCAAACTGACGCAGTCCCCACGGTGATGCCCACAGCATTAAAAAGCCTTGGACAATTAGAAATACCAGCGTCATTGGCACCAATAAACGTGCCAATTGATGCCGACTCACGCCACTGCTGTTGAGCACTGCCATTTCATGGTCGACATATAAACGACCAAATACCAACATCAAGCCAATAAAGAAACCCAAAGGTAAGATCAGCGTCAAAAATTCAGGCAAGCGATAGCCAATGATGCTGAATAAAATACTCGCATCCAAACGCCCTTGTGCCGCCACGCCAAAATACTTGATCAAGCGACCACCCATCATGATCAAAGTCAGTAAGGCAATCACAACCAAGGATGTCGACACAACTTGCTTGACCAAATAACGCCGAATAATCAAATTATTTCTTCCAAAATGTGAGGGAATCCAATTCGCGTTAGTTTACCTGAATGTTGAAAATATAAAACCTATCGCCTTGTTATACATTGAAACTCAACGCATAAAAATGTTTCAATGGTTGCATAGTTTGCACATTTAGATAGGCATAAAATCCAGTGATTAAATTTAGCTTAAGTCCCGCATTCCAAGAACACAGCGCGAGTGAATCTTTGTCAATTTTAGTGGCTGCAGAACAGGTGCCACAGGCAACTGCTGCTTATCAAATCAAGGATTTAGACAGCATTATTCAAACGACACAATTTAAAGCAGGCTTTAATGAAAGTTTAAGTTTGGTGGCTAGCGTTGTTGAATGCGCCAATAGCAACCTGATCGGTTTGGGTAAAACCGAAGAATTACCAGCCGCAAAGCTGGCAAAAATTGCACAAAGCATTATCAAATCTTCACAAAAAAAATTTAAACAGATCAGCATTGATTTGTCTGCTCTGCCTAGCGAGCTACATTATGTATTTGCACTCAGCCTGACCCAAGCAGCCTATGCTTTTGATGAATACAAAAGCAAAAAGAATGAGTTTCAGCTTGAACAAATCAACTTAATTGCCAAGGACAGCTCACTGACTGCAGATCAGTTGCAGTTAATTGAAGCCATGCAATCAGGTCAAAACATGGCTCGCGACTTGGGCAACCGCCCGGGCAATATTTGTTTCCCTGAATATTTGGCAGAACAAGCTCAAGCACTTGCGGCAGAATACCCAGATCTGCTCAAAGTCACCATTTTAGATGAAGCAGAAATGGCCGAATTGGGCATGGGTGCATTCCTTGCAGTCAGTCAGGGTTCAGACCGTCCTGGGCGCATCATTAGCCTTGAATACCAAGCGCAGCGTGACGAAGCACCTGTGGTATTGGTCGGCAAAGGGATTACTTTCGATACTGGCGGCATTTCTCTCAAACCTGGCTTAGGCATGGACGAAATGAAATTTGATATGTGTGGTTCTGCTTCAGTCTTGGGCACCATGCGCGCACTGTGCGAAGCACGTTTGCCAATTCATGTTGTCGGTACGATTGCTGCAGCAGAAAACATGCCTTCAGGCAAAGCGACTCGCCCAGGTGATATTGTGACCAGTATGAGCGGTCAAACCATCGAAATTTTAAATACCGATGCCGAAGGTCGTTTGGTGCTGTGCGATACCCTGACCTATGTAAAACGCTTCAATCCTGCTTTGGTAATTGATATTGCGACGTTAACAGGCGCTTGCGTAGTTGCATTGGGTTCGGTACTGACAGGCATGTTTACCCCAGATGATGAACTTGCGGCGGAATTGGATGCTGCGGGACACACTGCATTTGACCGTGTATGGCGTATGCCCGTGATTGACGATTACCAAGAACAACTGGATTCACCATTTGCCGATATTGGCAATATTGGTGGGCCTAAAGCAGGTTCAGTTACTGCAGCATGCTTCTTGCAACGCTTTACCCGTGACTATCGCTGGGCGCATCTAGACATTGCAGGCACTGCATGGAATTCAGGCAGCAATAAAGGCGCAACAGGTCGTCCTGTACCGTTATTGATGCAGTTCCTCGCACAACGTGCAAGCAATAATGGCTAAAGTTAGCTTTTATTTGTTTGAAAAAAGTCCTGAACGGCAAGTGGAAAGCACTTGCCGTTTATGCCGCAAAATTTTGCGGCAGCAGGCACGCATTTGGCTGCATTGCCCTGATCCAGAGTTACAGCAAATATTGGATGAGCGTCTGTGGAGTTTTGATGCCAGCAGTTTTATTCCGCATGGCATTAACCAAACACAGGCCAGCGTATGTATTTCTGCCGAATTACCGCAGCAATCGGACTGGATTATGTTTAATTTTAACAGTCAGGCACTTGAAGCCTATGCAAAATTTAGTCACATTATTGAGATTATTGAAAATCACGAAGCAGCTAAAGTGCTTGGACGTGAAAAATTTAAACAATATCGACGTTTGGGCATAGAACCACAGACGTTTAAGCTTTAATTTTAAAACGTTTTTTTAAAAATACTGCTCAAAATAAGGAGAGATGCGGTGACTTTAAATGTCGGCTCAGATTTTAAACAGCGCTGGTTAACCGCGCCTCAGGCTGTGCGCCAGACATTTATGGATGATCTGCATCGAATTTGTGAGGTCTTGCAACCTGAAACGCAATTACACAACTGGATTGCAGAAGATCAGCGCGCTCAGCAACAATCACAGGAAAAAATTGAACAAGCCTATGCTGACCTGAAAGCACGTTTGATTGAAGAAGCACGGCAACGTCGCCAATTGGCACTCGAACTCAAATTAGAACAGCAACGTGCAGAACAAGCCGCTTATGCTGCACAGCTACAGCAAGATGAAGCGCAACGCTTTGCAGAACAAACTCAAGCACTTGAGTTGATGCGTCAAAGTCTGGATCAGGAAATTTCAAACTATACTGCACGTTATGAGCAAAATCCTGAATTACCTGCAGTGACTTTTAATCAAGCCGCAACTGCGGTAAGTGATGATCAAATTGTTTCTGAACTTGAAAGTGTACGTTTGCGTTTAGAGCTAGAAGCCGAAACTCAAATTGAGCAGGCGGTAACGATCTTTCGTGCGCGACTACATGCTGCAGCCCAAGAAGAAATTGACTATATCTTAAAAAATTCAAATTTTTCTAAAGAATAATTTTACTTTTTATCCCCAATTAGCCCAAAGTCTTAAGCCCAATGTCATCAAAATGAAATAATTTTGTCACATGATAGTCATCCAGAAAAAGTTGAATTTTCAACTTTCATCTCCTTTAATGACTTTTGCAATCATGGGTTTCAAATGGATATCTTGACGAAAATTTCAGGCAAAATCGACCATCTTAATGCGGGCGAACAGTGGAGTATTCGTGCTCAGGATTTATGGATCAGTCGTGCAGATTTCCAATCATTAAGCATGTACTTGTCTAAAGAAGCGGAAAAGGGTGAGTTTTCAATTCAAAGTAACGATACTTTTAGCCCGCGCTTGGGTGGCACAGAATTAATTGTCACCAAACACTAAAACTGAACAATATCAAAAGTCCACACGGTGGGCTTTTTTTGTGGCCATCAATCCACTTTTTTAGTTATCGCGGTGGATTTAGAAGAAGAAAATAGAAAAAATGAGGAATTTAAATCCAATCACCCAACCAAGACAAAATATTACCCAAGCCATAACCTATTGCCATTAAAGAAAAAATCCATACGGCAGCACCCACCACATTATAAAAACTAAAGGTCGCCAAAGGCATGTGCCCTGACCCTGCAGCAAATGGTGCAAATGAGCGTACAAACGGTATAAAACGCGCCATTAAAATAGTTTTGCCACCATGTTTCATAAAATAATGGTTGGTTTTGACAATATATTCAGGTTTGAAATAACGTGAATGTTGATGAAAATACTTCACCCCTAGAATTCGTCCAGTGTAATAGTTGACGCTATATCCCAAGACCGCAGCGACAAAAAGTAAAATCCCCATATAGTGCAAATGCACCACATCGGTGGTGGAACACAAGGCACCAATTGCGATCAGCAAACTATCGCCTGGTAAAAAGAACATGAACACAGAACCTGTTTCTGCAAAAATAATCAGAAACAAAATGGCATAGATCCACAGACCATAATTATCGAGTAATAATGGCAGCCAGTGTTCCAAATTCATTAAAAAATCAATCATCTACATTAAACCAAAGGGGTGTTTATGATGAAAAAAATATCTTTATCTTTTTAATTATCCCTAAAAACAAAAAAACAGTCTAATTTTTCAATCAGACTGTTTAAATTTCATTCGGCTCTGTGCTTATTTTAAAAAGCCATTTTCAGCCAAGAATTCCATGCTAATTTTAGATTGCTGCGTAGTTTCTGCAGCTTTATCACCCAAGAGCAAACGCTCAATATAACGCGCCAAGACATCCACTTCTAAATTGACCTTGCTGCCAACTTTCCATGTGCCAATATTGGTACGCTCTGCCGTGTGTGGAATTAAATTCAGACTGATAACACTGCCGCGTAAATGGTTAATGGTCAGGCTGATGCCATCGACGGTCACCGAACCTTTTTCTGCCAAATATTTGGCAATTTCTGCAGGTGCAGTCACTTCATAGTAAATTGAACGTGCATCTTCACGTACCAGCGTAATTTCACCGACTGCATCAACATGGCCACTTACGATATGTCCACCAAAACGTGTGGTCGGCAACATGGCTTTTTCGACATTGACAGGCTGACCCACTTTCCATGTGCCTAAAGTGGTACGGTTCAAACTTTCACGGGACACATCTGCGGCATACCAATTGTCGCCCCACTCGATCACAGTCAGGCAAATACCATTGGTGGCAATTGAATCCCCCAAATGCACATCCGACATATCCAAATCGGTCTGAATACGCAAACGTACATCACCGCCCACACTTTGCAGGCTTTCTACTTTACCTAAACTTTCAATAATGCCTGTAAACATAATCTTTTCTCTCATTCACTGAGGATTTGTGGATTTACCACAACGCCAATTGGGTACTCACACCTGAGGTATCTACACCACCCAATTCTGCAAAATGGTAAAGTTGCCCTAACAACTGGCGAATAGGTGGGCCTGACTTGGCATGCGTATCGGTAATCACAATAAATTCCAGCACGCGCGCACGCTCGGACTGACGCTGTTTACTCACGCGATAACGCGGAACATCTTGCGTCAATAACGTCACTCGACCGCGTTTTAAATTGGCTTGCAACAAGTCTGTGGCACTAATATTACCATCGGTAGAATAACTGGTCAGAATAAAACGTGCATTAATGGTGTCCAATAAGGTTTCATACGCCTCTTTGGCGTACTTAGATGAGTTGTATGGACTTGGACGTTCTTTGCGCCATGCACGGTCAATACCACTTTTAAAGCCTTTGGTGTCTGGGGTTGGTAAATCGACCTGATCCCACAAGGTTAAGGCATTTAAGACATGATAGTTACTGCTATAAGCATGTTGATTATACGGTGGGTCTAAATAAGCCACATCCACCTCAAAACCACTCATTTGATGGGCAAGATGCTGTGCATCGACACACCACATTTCTGCAGCAGGTTTATTTGGTTCACCAATGTCACAAAAACGACTTGGCGTGAGCCACAATAATGATTCTATTCGTTCGAGTGCAGTTTGAGTTTTGCCACCCCAGCCGTGGTGGAAGCTTTTAAACACCCCACTGGTATTACTGACAAAACTGGCAGAGTACAACAACGGCGCCAACAATGCCGACATCTCAACATCATCAATGGCACCCTGCGCTTGCCACGTAGCAATTTGCTGACGAATCGCATCTATGCGCATACCGTTACGACGTTTAAAGAATAAACGGTCACGACTTGGGTCATAAATTTCGTCATTGCGCGGGCACAAGTTATGCGTCACCCAGCCTTTGACTTCAGGCAAACGGTTCAAATAATCAATGGCTTTTTGATAGCCACCTAATTCTTTAAACGCAGGTGCTTCAGTGCAGGCCAAAATCGCATGGTTTAAGGCATGGCTGTACGGTTCCCAGTCATTGGCAATCACCCGATAACCATTTTGGCGCGCCAAACGTGATACCACTCCTGAACCTGCAAAAAAATCGGCAAAAATTGGCGCACGACCATTTTTAGGATGCAGCGTTCCTGTCTGTTCAAGTGCTTCTAAAATCAGATGCAGTAAACGGCGTTTATTGCCCAAATAAGGCACTAACTGATGGAATAAGTATTCATCAGTGGTGCGTGCCGCATGGCGACGTTTGTGATAAACCGTTGACTCTGAACTCATAGTGTCTCTTGAGAAGGAATTAACCTAAGGCGCACGTCATCACCCAATTGAGTGACATCGCAAAGTTTAAATCGAAGTTGCTCTGCCATCTGTTCAAATTCTGCATTAAACATGGCACGAGCCGAGCGCCCTAACAATGTAGGTGCCACATAGCTGATCACTTCATCGACCCAACCTTCCTGTAAGAAAGCGGTCGATAAGGTTGCTCCCGCTTCAACCAATACATCATAAATTTGATGTTGCTGTACCAATTGGGCAAGTAAGGTGGCTAAAGGTTGCGGTTCCAATTGTAACACGCCCAAAGCAGCCAACTCTGCACGATACGGTCCCATCACCATCACCGTTTCAGGCTGCTGCAAAATTTGTGCGCTCAAAGGCAAACGACCTTGGCGATCTAAAATAATCCGTTTAGGTTGTACTACGCTGTGGATGTCATCTACACCCTCTAAATGGCGTACATTAAGCAGACAGTCATCGGCCAGTACCGTGTCGATCCCCGTTAATACTGCAGCAGAAATTGCCCGCCAATGCTGCACATCGGCACGGGCAGCCGTGCCTGTGATCCACTTGGACTCACCTGAAGCCATTGCCGTGCGACCATCTAAACTCGAAGCTACTTTTAAACGCACATAGGGCACGCCCGTAGCCATGGCTTTTAAAAAGCCTAAATTTAACTGACGCGCTTCGGCTTCTGCCACACCGACATCAACCTGAATACCCGCATCTTTTAAAATTTGAACGCCCTTACCTGCCACCAATGGATTTGGATCTGGACAAGCGACTACCACTTTGACCACGCCTGCATCGACCAACGCTTTGGCACAAGGTGGCGTGCGTCCATAGTGCGCACACGGCTCCAAAGTTACATAGGCAGTTGCACCACGTGCCTGTTCACCCGCTTGACGCAAAGCAAACACTTCAGCATGCGGTTGTCCTGCACGCGGATGATGCCCTTCGCCCAATAATTGTGCATCTTTAACTATCACACAGCCGACATTTGGATTAGGTTTGGTGCTGTATTGCCCCAAACGTGCCAACTCAATCGCACGACGCATCCAAAAAAGATCATTGGGAGGTAAATTGGAAGTGAATTCAGTCATATTCAGATGTTGTGTGCTTTTTGCTGACATGAGAATTTATTGCTCACGTAACTGCATTTGTTCAATTTGACGGCGAAACGCTTCGACATCCTGAAAGTCCTGATACACTGAAGCAAAACGCACATACGCCACGTGATCCAATGCAAATAAAGCCTGCATCACAATTTCACCAATGGTACGTGATTTCACATCACGCTCACCCAAACGGCGAATTTGTAATTGAATGTCGCTGAGTACCGTTTCTATTTGCTCTTGGGTCACAGGACGCTTTTGTAAAGCATGCATCAATGAACGACGCAGCTTGGCCTCATCGAAGGGCTCACTTTTCCCATCCGATTTAATCACACGTGGCATGACGACTTCATAACTTTCAAAAGTGGTGAAGCGTTCACCACAGCCAATACACTCGCGACGTCGGCGAATTTGACAGCCTTCTGCCGCCAAACGTGAGTCAATCACTTTACTGTCTGCAGCGTTGCAAAATGGACAATGCATAGCGGTTAAATTGCACAAATTTGAATGAAAATGCAGTGTAGCAAAATTTCTCAACTTTGTAGAGTTTTACGCAATATATAGAAAAAAAACAGCCCCAAAGGGCTGTTTTACACAATATATTGATTATGTGCTGTGTGGATTATTCGACACGCTCACCATGTTGGCTTAAGTCAAGTCCCATACGCTCATCTTCTGCAGCCACACGAATACCGATTGTTAGATCAATTACTTTTAAGATGATGAAAGTCAGTACAGCAGAGTAAGCAATGGTCGCTAACACACCTTCAACTTGCACCCAAACTTGGCTCATTAGGTTGCTTGGTGCAGCATCGCCCATAATAAACTCGCTGGCAAAAAAGGCGGTTAAAATTGCACCAACAATACCACCTACACCATGTAGTCCAAAGGCATCTAAAGAGTCATCGGCTTTCAGGGCGCGTTTTAAGGCAGTAATCCCCCAGAAACAGACCACACCACCAATTAAACCCATCGCTAATGCACCACCAACAGTCACAAAACCTGCTGCTGGAGTAATCACCACCAAACCTGCAACAGCACCCGATGCAGCACCTAATACCGAACCTTTACCACGTACCAGTTTTTCAACAACAAGCCATGCGATTGCTGCGGCTGCGGCTGCCACTTGAGTCACAACTAAGGCATAACCCGCTGCACCATTCGCGCCTAAAGCAGAACCACCGTTGAAACCAAACCAGCCCACCCAGAGTAAACTGGCACCCAGTACAGTCAAAGTCAGGTTATGCGGAGCCATAGATTCACGGCCCAAGCCCATACGTTTGCCCAACATGTATGCAGCAACCAAACCTGCAACACCCGAGTTAATATGAACAACAGTACCACCAGCAAAATCAAGTGCACCATCATTGCCTAACCAACCACCACCCCATACCCAGTGGGTAATTGGTGCATAGACCACGACCACCCAGATCGCGATAAAGGCAACAAAGGCACCAAACTTCATTCGTTCTGCAATTGAACCACTGATAATTGCCACAGTAATAATGGCAAAGGTCATTTGGAATATCACAAATAGAATTTCAGGAATACTGCCACTGAGCGCATCGGTACCAATGCCCGCCAGCATGACTTTGTCTAGACCACCAATAAAGGCATTACCTTCACCAAAAGCCAAACTATAGCCCACTGCCACCCAGGCAATACTGACCACGGCTGCTGCTACAAAGCTATAGGCCATAGTATTGAGTACGTTTTTCTTGCGTACCATACCGCCATAAAACAGTGCCAAACCAGGAATGGTCATGAGTAAAACTAAAGCAGTCGAAACTAAAATCCAAGCGGTATCGCCTGTATCTAATACAGCTTCTGGTTCAGCAGCTTCGGGCGTGCTGACTTCTGCTACAGCTGCAACTTCTGTTGCATTTGGTGTTTCGATAGGAGATGTTTCGGCAGTTTCAAGCACTGCAACATCTGAAGTTGGTGCGGTGGCTGTTACGGCTTCTTCAGCCCAAGCAACAGAACCACCAAGAAGTGCGCCTGATAGACTCAGCGCGAGTAGCATTTTTTTCATTTGTGTCCCCCGACCTTTGTTTTTGTGAGTTATTAGGTACTCAGCAAACTTCGTGCCATTTTCTTAAACAGCGTCTGCACCCGTTTCACCTGTACGAATACGGATGACTTGTTCGAGGTTAGTAACAAAGATTTTGCCATCACCAATCTTGCCTGTACTAGCAACACGAGTGATTGACTCAATCACCGATTCCACCATTTCATCGCTAATTGCGATTTCAATTTTAACTTTAGGCAAGAAGTCAACGACGTATTCAGCGCCACGATAAAGTTCGGTGTGACCTTTTTGGCGACCGAAGCCTTTGACTTCTGTTACGGTGATCCCTTGAACACCAATTTCAGATAATGCTTCACGCACATCATCTAATTTAAAGGGTTTTACAATTGCAGTTACGAGCTTCATGTGTGTTTTCCTTCGGCTTAATTCACCAGTAAGGTTTTATGTTCAAATTCCATGCCAAAGTTCTAAGGTCGGGGGAAATTAGAAACCGTGACATGAGTTTTCTTTATACCTTATTTTATACATTTATATGGTTGTGATCTTCAAAAAATAGACATATTTACTAGAAGATTTACGATTTTACTCATCGAATAAATCCATATTTCGTCTGAAATGCTATAGTCTATTCAAGACCAGTGCTACACTGCCTCCATTTTCTCCATCTTTGTGGAAACAACAATGATTGAAACTTTATTACAAGCCATTTTGGAACAAGTTGAACAACCTAAAAAAGATTTAGAACATAATTTACGTGCTTTGCTCAATGAAGCGGTCACCAAAATGGATTTGGTCTCGCAAGATGAGCTAGACCGCCAACGTACTGCGCTTAATAATGCCAACTTACGTTTAAATGAATTGTTAAAACAGGTTGAAGCACTGGAACAGAAAATTCAACTCAAAAAATAAGCACCAATTGAGTGCATAAAAACAAAAAACAAACATTATAAAAATAACGCACCAAAACGGATCATCATAAAAATGTCTTTTGCCAAAGTGTATACGCGGGGGCTGCTCGGCTTGCACGCCCCTGCAATTGAAGTTGAAGTCCATCTGAGTCAAGGTTTACCTTCTTTAACCATTGTCGGTCTAGCCGAAGCTGCCGTGCGTGAAAGTAAAGATCGGGTACGCTCTGCCATTATTAATAGTGGTTTTCAATTTCCGACCAAACGTCTGACCATTAATTTAGCACCTGCCGACTTGCCCAAAGATGGTTCGCGTTTGGACTTAGCCATTGCTTTAGGCATTTTAATTGCTTCGGGACAATTGCCCGAACAAAGCACTGAAGGTTTAGAGTTTATTGGAGAATTGGCTTTAGATGGTCAATTGCGCCCCACCACAGGCACACTCAGTATTGCGATTGCCTGCCAACAGGCACAGCATTGTTTGGTTTTACCTGAACAAAATGCACAAGAAGCTGCTCAATTGCCTGACTTTGAAGTCTTTGCCGCCACACATTTAAAACAAGTTTGCGAACATTTGGCACAAAGCCAGCCTTTAGATAAAGTCACCGCAATTGCCCAGCCACAGTTATCTCATTCCGCATTTGATTTAGTCGATGTTAAAGGACAATTGCGCCCACGACGTGCTTTGGAAATAGCAGCTGCTGGTGGACATTCATTGCTATTCAAAGGCCCACCCGGTACAGGTAAAACCTTACTGGCATCCCGACTTTCCAGTATTTTACCGCCATTGAATATGCAGGAAAATTTAGAGGTCGCCAGCATCTATTCTGTGGCGGATAGCCCGCATACGTTTGGACAGCGCCCTTTTCGCGCCCCACATCATACCGCTTCTGCTGTAGCCTTGGTCGGTGGAGGCTCATATCCCAAACCTGGTGAAATTACCTTGGCGCATTTAGGCGTTTTATTTTTAGATGAATTACCTGAATTTGATAAAAAAGTGTTAGAAGTGCTGCGCCAACCTTTAGAGTCCAAAGAAATTGTGATCTCCCGCGCTTCTCGGCAAATTACCTTTCCAGCCAACTTTCAACTAATTGCCGCCATGAATCCCTGTCCTTGTGGTTATGCTTTTAATCAGGATGTGCGCTGCCAATGTTCTGCAGAAAGTATTAAACGCTATCAAAACCGTATTTCAGGACCGTTGTTGGATCGTATCGACTTACACATTGATGTACCACCTCTGCAAGCACATGAATTACAGGATACCCGACCAGTGGAAAATTCTGAAACCGTGCGAAGCCGTGTCATTCAAGCATATACACGACAATTGCAACGCCAAGAGTGTTTAAACATGGCGCTCAGTCCCAAACAATTAGAACTATTTGCACACTTAGATAATACTGCCCAAAATATTTTAGCCATTGCGCAGCAGCGTTTGAACTTATCGGCGCGTGCGTATCATCGGGTGTTACGGGTGGCACGCACCATTGCAGATTTAGCCCAAAGTGAACAGATTCAAAGTCCACATTTGAGTGAAGCGCTGTCTTATCGTGCCCATGAAGCCTGATTGAAAGTCTAAGAGATGAAAAAAAGCCCATTGCCATGCCTGACAATGGGCGAGTTGTTTTTATTGTTTTAAGTTTCACTCCAAACTGAAGCTTTTATTTATCGTCCTAGCCCTATCTTTAGAAGGCTTTAGTTAAAGTAAATACAGCTCCTGTTTCAACGCCACGCTTTGCCGCATGCGAAAAACCATCGGTATCAATATCAGTTCCTACAGCAGCCAATTCACCAGATAAACCTTCAACTGAAGCAAAGTTATAGCTTACACCGACTTTCCAATCTACATAGCTGTCTTTTCCACCGCCAAAATCAAAGTCATCTGCTTGGGTGTAACCTAATCCAGCAACCCCAGAAAAGCCGGTACTTCCAATGGGTGCGGTATAAGTGGCATTGAAATACCAAGCATCGGTGTCACCACCTAAGAAATCATTACTGTAGTTAATGGCTGTTAATAAGCTGGCATCTTTAAACAAAACATCACTAAAACCTAATTTTGCATAAGCTTCGAGCCAGTTTAAATCGCTCTCACTTGGGTAGGCGTAATACCAAAAACCCACGTCTAATAATGGCTTGCTGGCAAAACTGTCTAAAGTAGTGGCATAACCCAAATAAGGGTCAAGTTCTAAATGCGCTGTGCCACCAAAATCGACATTGGAACCCCACACACCAGCATAAAGGCCTGAATCATGGCTCAACGCAAAACCCGCTTGCACCGCAGGATCACTCATTGTTTGTGTCATGCCACGAAAACGATAATCACTGGTCATTGCCGCAGTACCACTAAAAGACAATGCTGAAGTTGATTCTGATGCCATGCTTAGACCAGATGCTGCCATCATCGCTGCTGCAAAAAGTGTTTTAAATCCCATGTTCATGATTTTCCCCCTGCATCTGATGAGATGCTTGTGTCTATTGTTGTTTAACTCACATGGAGGATTGCAAACCGTGTGCCAACATTCAAAAAAACAAGATTTTCCATACTCAGAATAGGCTCACAACCACATCTAAATGATTGTTATTTATATTTATTTTTAAATTAATAAATTTCTTATTTTCATCGCTATGGTCTACAACTCACTTTTGTTCATTCTTTTTACATAGATGTATAAGTCATATTTACCGTGTAAATACAGAATACATTGCAACATTTTTGATGTACCTGACTTAGAACTCAAATTTAAACTGCCTAAAAAAGTGCAATAACATTTATTCGCACATCTTTGCATATACTAAAAACTGGGACAAAGTCATTACTCATATGCTTACAGCCCCTTTCCCATTAAGGGCGAACAGCATGTTTGGCCTAGAAAAATATTGTTTGAATACGAATAATTTTTTTGCACCAAGAACATGCATATCATTCAAATTGTTAAACCGAATAGCCAATGTGAGATTTCAGCAGCATTGTGACAGGCCGATGCAATATCTTCTGAAGTTATTACACTTAAAAATTTAGCAAAAAGAGAAATGCTTACTGGGTCAAATTCATCAAAAACAGCACAAATAAAACACCGTATTTCACATGAAACACCTCATAGCTAAAAACTATTAGTTACCCCACCAACACCATTCTATTTTTTATACTTTTAGTTCAAATAAAAACCAAAATATACAACCTTATCTATTCTTAAATTTAAAACCGCACTTTTGAAGAAATACTTAACAAGATGAAATAAACATAAAATTTTAGGTTTTTACTTACTTATTTCGCCATAAACTATTAACTTAAACTGCTGAAATATTAAACAAAGATGATTTTATGGCTAAAATTTACAAAAAACTTAAAGCATTGCTCCCAAGTCATCCATTCTAGCTGTTCAGCTCATTTAAAATTATGTTTTTATTTTTACTAGAAATTAAAATAATTATTCAACTTTTGAAAAGTCGATATTTTTAATGACCCCACAGTTTATCGAAAAAATGCTTAACTTTAGTGTCATAAGTGCTTTAAAAGTGATATTTTCGCGCATAAATAGCGATACAATTCGCCTACGTTTCAACTACACATTTACTGCATGAGGCCATCTCCCAATGCTGCAATCTAAAAAATTAACACTTGCGTTGCTGATCAACGCAGCGCTTGTTTCAACTGCATTTGCTAGCGAACAAAGTGAATCTAAAGGCTTTGTAGAAGACGCAAACGGTTCGGTTTTATTCCGTACAGGTTATTTGAATCGTGATAAAAAAGATGGACTAACAAACGACACAAGCTCTGCAGCTCAAACAGCAATTATCAATCTAGATTCTGGCTTTACTAAAGGTATTGTTGGTTTTGGTGCAGGTATCATTGGTGATGCTTCATTCAAACTAGGTGAAAACAAAAATACTGGCAACCAAATGATTCCAGTCCACAACGATGGTTCTGCTTATGACCACTGGGCACGTGGTGGTGCTTATGTAAAAGCACGCGTATCAAATACAACAGCTAAATATGGTACGCAAGTATCTGAAATACCAGTAATTGCAAGCAATACAGCACGCTTAACACCTGAATACTACACTGGTCTTTATATTGAAAGTAACGAAATTAAAGACTTGACGTTAATTGGTGGTAAATTTACTAAAAACCAATGGTCAAATGACATCAGCTCAGACCAACAAGGTTTGGATAGTGCTATTTTCTGGGGTGCAAAATACAAATTTAACGACCAAGTTAATGCCTCTTATTATGGGGTAGATGTTAAAGATAAATTAGAACGCCACTATGCCAATGCAAATTACAACTTTGCTGTACCTAACGATGCAAATGTAACCTTAGATGCTGTGGCTTATAACACACAGTGGGAAGCTGGTGCAGCCACAGGTTCACATACTACAGATAACCTTGCAGACCGTGAAAACACTATTTGGGGAGTTTCGGCAACCTATAATAAAGATGCTCACAATGTAATGCTGGCTTATCAAGATAATGCTGGCAATACAGGTTACGACTATGCATACAATGCAGATGGTCTACAAAGTATTTATGTACCAAATTCATACTTATCTGATTTCAACGGCAATGATGAAAAATCAGTTGGCTTGCAATATAACTACAACTTTAAAAACCACGGTTTACCTGGCTTGAACTGGACAAGTGCATTTGTTTACGGTTGGGATATTGATGTTGCGGATCGCAACAATCGAACTGAAATTATTGATCAAGCTGAAGAACATGAATTTTTCAACCAAGTGAAATACACCGTTCAATCTGGTGCATTTAAAGATGCGAGCTTACGCTTACGCTACTCTTACTTGCGTTCAAGTAGTAGCTACAATAACCAAAAAGTGAATAACAGCGAAGGTATTGGCTCAACTAATGAATGGCGTATCTGGTTAGATATTCCTGCGAAATTATTCTAATTTCTCGGAATAGCCAACCCAATAAAAAACCTGCACATATTCTGTGCAGGTTTTTTATATTTTAGCTTTCATGTGAAAGCTAAATAGACTGCGCGCAAATTATGGATTTGCAGCTTTGTAGCCTTCAATTGAGTTCAATACTTCTTGTTTCGCAACATCAGCACCTTCCCAACCACTTAACTTCACCCATTTGCCTGGCTCTAAGTCTTTATAGTGCTGGAAGAAGTGTTCAATTTGGCTGATCAATAATGGTGGAAGATCCGTATATTCTTGAACATCTTTATAAATTGGGGTTAATTTTTCGTGCGGAACGGCAACCAATTTCGCATCAATACCACCGTCATCTTCCATGTTCAATTTACCCACTGGGCGGCAACGAATCACAGAACCTGGCTCTACTGGGTGCGGGGTCACAACCAATACGTCTAGCGGATCACCATCCAATGAAAGTGTATTTGGCACATAACCGTAGTTCGCTGGATAGAACATTGCTGTACCCATGAAACGGTCTACAAATAATGCATCAGAATCTTTGTCAATTTCGTATTTGATTGGCGCTGCATTGGCAGGAATTTCAATGATCACATAGATGTCATTTGGTGCATCTTTACCCGCAGGGATATTGCTGTAGCTCATAGCATCACTCTTAAACAAGTTAAATCTTTTTAAAACCGCGTCAATTATAACGGTTTTCTGTCCTGAATTACTGCGCGATTATACATCTGCAAGGCAAAAATACATATTTTCAGACATGACTTGATCAGGTCAGTTTAATCACCATCAGCAAAATACAAATTGGACAAAGTAAAGACAGCATCCAAACAATTGAACGCAACGTCGCCCAATTGGCTAAATAACAAATTCCATAAATAATGCGCAGCACAATATAAGCAATACCAAACATCATCACCACCACTTGTGGGATGACCATATATTCCGCCATGAGCACTGCAGCAATAAATAAAGGCAGGCTTTCAAAACTGTTTTGCTGTACGGCGTTAGCACGTGCAGCAAAACCTGTGGTTTTGGCTAAAAATTCACGTGGATTTTGGTTATCTTCACGTTTAAAACCACCTGCCATTTTTGCGACAACAGCAAAGACATACGGCAATAAGCAAGCAATTATAATTAGATAAACAATTCCACTTATGCTTTGCATCAATTTTTTCTCATAAACTGTATTGAGAACTTATCATAACATGGCATTTCTTGAATAAATTTTGTTAAATAGCATGTTTTAAGCAATTGTATAAAGGATCCATTATGGTCAGCCCAGATCAAAAGGAAATGTTAGATGTACTTGAAAAGCAGCGCCAACATCAACTGCGAGTGGATCGTGTTTTAAAAATTGTGTTGCCTATTGTGGCATTTTTATTGATGGTGATTTGCGCCAACATGAACGTATGGTCGACCATTTTTACCTTCGTTGTACTTTGGGTGGCGTTTTATGCGGTGGGGATTAAGCGTTTACCGTTATGGCACTGGATTATCGTGATTGTGGTGTACTGCTTAATTGATAATATTTTAAGTTATGGCAGTTTTAATCAATCAGGTTTTAGTCGCCAATTTGGTGCGATGTTTATTTTCTTGGGTATTGTGGGTGTTGGGCGTCGCTACTTTGACCGTTGGTTGATGAAAGAATAAGGTCTGGTGACACTTCGTCTGTATTGAACAAGAAGCTATCTATTTTTATAAGCATATAAAAAACGCCCCTGAGTTTTCAGAGGCGTTTTTGTTCAAAGCAGCATGAATTACGCTGTTTTACGCAAATCTTTACGCAAGATTTTACCTACGTTCGATTTTGGCAATTCATCCATAAACTCCACATAACGCGGGCGTTTATAGCCAGTTAAGTTCTCTTTAGCGAATGCTAATACTTCTTCTGTGGTTAATGATGGATCTTTTTTCACCACAAACAGTTTTGGCACTTCACCTGATTTTTCATCTGGTACACCAATGGCTGCCACTTCCAATACTTTCGGATGCTTCGCAATCACTTCTTCAATTTCAGATGGATATACGTTAAAGCCTGATACCAAAATCATGTCTTTTTTACGGTCTACAATTTTCACATAGCCACGTGAATCCATGACACCAATGTCACCTGTACGGAAGAAACCATTAATCATCACTTTATCGGTTTCATCTGGACGGTTCCAATAGCCTTTCATGACTTGTGGACCACGGATTGAAATTTCACCTTGCTCACCCAGTGCAACTTCATTGCCGTCATCATCCAAAATAGCCACTTCAGTTAATGGCAATGGAATACCAATGGTACCACTAAATTCGTCAGATGCAGGCGGGTTTGCCGTTGCAACTGGTGAAGTTTCAGACAAGCCATAACCTTCAATAATGTTGGTGCCTGTCACTTTTTTCCATGCTTCAGCAGTCGATGGTAATACGGCCATACCACCACCCATCGCCATTTTCAATTTGCTGTGATCAAGCTGTTTAAACTCTTCATTGTTCACGAGCGCATTGAATAAAGTATTCACCGCAGGGAAGAAAGTTGGTTGATATTTGCGTAATTCTTTCATCACCGCAGGTAAGTCACGCGGGTTTGGAATTAAGACGTTTGCCTGACCTTTGTACATGCCGTAAAGCGCACACACCATGAATGCAAAGATGTGATACAGCGGCAATGCACAGAAAATACGGTCATCTGGCTGACCATCTTGTGCACCGAATTTACTCTGGAAAATACCATCACATTGCAGCATGTTTGCCACAAGGTTGCGGTGTGTTAATTCTGCACCCTTAGATACACCTGTTGTACCACCCGTGTATTGCAACACAGCCGTATCACTTAAAGTTAAGCTTGGGCGTTTGTAGTTGCTTGGGCTTACTTTAGACATTGCTGCGTTAAATTTAACGTGACCCGGAATGTTCCATGCAGGAATTTGCTTACGCACTGAACGTAAAACAAAATTCACCAACGTGCCTTTTAATGCACCTAGCATATCGCCCACAGAAGCAACAACAACATGCTTCACAGGAGTTTTACCAATAATCGCCTGATAAACGGATGCAAAGTTTTCAATAATGACTAAAACTTCAGAACCAGAGTCATTTAATTGATGCTCTAACTCACGTGAAGTATAAAGTGGGTTCACGTTCACCAATACTAAACCTGCGCGGAACACCCCCAGTGCAACCACAGGATATTGAAGTACGTTCGGCATCATCACCGCAACACGCGAGCCCGGTGCCAAACCTAAACTTTGTAAATAAGTTGCAAATTTACGGCTAGCTTCTTCTAGTTCACTAAAGCTTAAAACCTTATCCATAAAGATAAAGGCATCACGTGAACCAAATTTTTGGAAATTACGTTCAAAAATGTCTACGAGTGACGTATTTTCTGCAGGCAGTTCTACAGTTTCTGGAATCCCTGTCTTTTGGTATTCAGCAAACCAAATCTTTTCCATAATGCCAATTTCTCCAATCAATAATCCTTAGTTTTAAACTGTTTTTCTCAATACAGGACGTCGTTGTTTGCTTGTTTATGTCCCGTATTGCATCCATTTTCACGAATACAAACCATATATAACGTATTTTGCTTAAAAAACGCTAGTATTATCTTTGAATTAACAGTTTATTTGCTTTTTGGTAACCGCGTGGTAAGAGCTGACCTTTCGTGCCGCGCTTGGCCACATACTTCAGCAAATCGTCACCTTTGAGTTTGAGTTGTTGCTGTCCTGCAAATACTTGAATTGCTTCATCTAAACTTAAAGGTAACATAGACACCAACTGATCTTTTTCCTCAAGTTGTATCAATTTATTACCTTTACCTTTATTCAAAATTGGCAATTCTGACAGCTCAATCACCAGTAAACGCCCTGCTGAACTGAGCAGTGCAACATGACTCGCGTGTTCAATCATTTGCAAGTTCATCACTGTCGATTGTTCGGGCAAAGACAGGAATGCTTTACCTGCTTTGGCATTGGTATCTAGCTGTTTGGCCTGTGTTTTAAAGCCGTAACCTTTACTGCTGGCTGCTAAAATTTCAGCTTCATCATCGGCAATCAGCAATTGTTTAAAGCCAACGCCACTGGCAGGGGCAAGTTTTGAACTTAATGGTTCTCCCAAGCCACGTGCCGAAGGCAAGCTATTAATTGGCAACGCATAACTGCGTCCCGTATCATCTAAAATATAAACGCGCTGATTAGACTTGCCTTGCGCATGACTGAGATATTGATCACCTGCACGGAAGTTTAGATTTTCCGCATCGACCTCATGCCCTTTGGCACAACGAATCCAGCCTGCTTCAGACAACACCACCGTTACAGGGTCGGCAGGTAGCATATCTTGTTCATTAATCGCAGTCGCTTCGGCACGCAATACAATTGGTGAACGACGATCATCACCAAACTTTTTCGCGTCTTCTTTCAACTCACTGATAATTAAATTTTTCAATGATTCAGGATTCGCCAATTGTTCACGAATAATGGCAGCGCGTGCTTCTAATTCTTCTTGTTCACGACGAATTTCCATTTCTTCAAGCTTAGCCAAATGACGCAGCTTTAATTCCAAAATGGCTTCAGCCTGAATTTCATCAATACCAAAATGCGCCATCAACTCGGCTTTAGGATGATCTTCTTCACGAATAATCCGAATCACGGTATCAATATCTAAATAGGCAATCAGCAAACCTGCCAAAATGTGCAATCGCTTTTCGATTTTATTGAGATGATATTGCAAACGGCGTGTGACGGTATTTTTTCGAATCTCAATCCATTCCAGCAAAATACGACGAATCGATTTCACCTGCGGACGACCATCTGCGCCAATCATGTTCATATTGACACGATAGCTCGATTCCAAGTCAGTTGTGGCAAATAAGTGACTCATCACTGCTTCGGCATCAATACGGTTGGAACGCAGTACAATCACCAAACGGGTTGGGTTTTGATGGTCAGATTCATCACGCACATCGCTCACCAACGGCAGTTTTTTCGCCTGCATCTGATCAGCAATTTGGGTAATGATTTTTGAACCCGAAACCTGATACGGCAATTCGGTAATTACGATTTCATTTTTTTCGATGCTGTACACCGCACGCATACGGTAACTACCACGACCTGTACTTTGCATTTTCAGCAATTCTTCAGGCGGGGTAATAATTTCAGCTTTGGTAGGTAAATCTGGTGCAGGAATATATTCTGCAACTTTTTCGTCGGTTAAATTTGGGTTACGAATCAGGGCAATTGTGCCTTTCACCACTTCACGCAAGTTATGCGGTGGAATATCGGTCGCCATTCCCACGGCAATACCTGTGGTGCCGTTAAGCAAAATATTCGGTACACGCGCAGGCAAATTGACAGGTTCTTTTAATGAGCCATCAAAGTTATCTTGCCAATCACAAGTACCTTGCCCCAATTCCGCCAAAAGTACTTCACTATATTGCGATAGTTTGGCTTCGGTATAACGCATGGCGGCAAAGGATTTAGGATCATCGGGTGACCCCCAGTTGCCCTGCCCTTCAATAAATGGGTAACGATAACTGAACGGCTGCGCCATCAACACCATGGCTTCATAACAAGCATAATCACCATGCGGATGGTATTTACCCAATACATCCCCCACGGTACGTGCCGATTTTTTCGGTTTGCCGCTGTGCTTGAGTCCAAGCTCACTCATGGCGTACACAATACGGCGTTGTACAGGTTTCAAACCATCGCTGATATGGGGTAATGCACGATCCATAATCACGTACATGGCATAGTTAAGGTATGCACGTTCAGTAAATTCTGCTACGGAACGGTTTTCTGTTGCATGATGCGCAAGGCTTGTCATAAAACCTGTCGTCCTAAATCATTTGTTTTTGTATCAATCGGCTTATGCTATGCCGCAGCAGCATCCTGCACAAGGGCTAGTAAGGATGCTCTGCGACAATTTGTGTCTTATGCCGTAAAAATATTCATTTTATAAAAACAGCAATGCAATATTCTAACAAGTCATTCTATGAGGCTCTATTGACACGTTATAGATGTTTGAAACAATACTTATTACATAAAAATTCCTTTAGTTTTTTCAATATAAATGCTGTTTTTTGTGATATAAAACACACTGCAGTTTTTTATTGAAAGTTTAAATTTATTGTAACGGTTCTTTTGGATTTCGCTATGCAGACCTATATTCCTTATCAGCTTCGGGTAAAGTTAAAACAAATTGATCCTATTCTTGATAATAAATGGCAGCAGCAGCTAAACGCAATTCTTTCCGCTACACCTAAAGAACTGCATGAAAAAATAGAAGACCGATACTTAAAACCCAAAAATATTCACTGGAATTATCTTACAGAAACCTTTGAATTTCATGGTTACATCCGTCTGCAAGACATTCCACAGTACACACAGCATCCAGAATTATTACAACTCGCCAAAAACGTACAAAGTAGCTTTGACTATTTAGAAACATACCAAACCGACTTTCAAATCGCCGATTTTCTAGAAACGGTGATTCATGAAATGAATCAAATTGAATTACATGAGCCACAGGATATTCAAGCCCAACTTTTACTCAAAAAAGCGTTTTTATATGATGCTGCTTTAATTATTCGTGATTTAGACTTCACCGTTACAACTAACCATCGCAATCTAGATCAAGCACAAATTCGTAGTTTTATCTTTGAAGTGTTTATGAAAAGTGAAATTTTGGGCAATTGGTTTGCTTATATTTTACCAAGTGAATATGCACAACAAAAACCATCAATTTTTCAGGATTACTTTGTTCATGAACTGCATGTTCGTGACTTTGAAATTATCGATGCTACAGATTACTATTTTATTGTGAGTAGTTCCTACGACAGCCGTGTATCTGCTTATTCCATTCGACGCTTTTTAACAGAAGAAAACTTTGGCGTAGAAAATAAATTCTATATTAGTGGTTTAGTTCTTGATCCGAAAAAGTTAGATCAAATTGATTATATTGAAAATTTTAAACAGCAAATGACACAAATTATCGGCATTCAACGTCAAATGAATCCGAATATTGTGGAGTTGATTGAATCTTTACACCTATATAAGCAAGAGCAACTTTTACCACAAATGAAAAAAGTGGTGGATATTCAAGGTTTTTCTACAGATTATTTAGTCAAAGAGCATTTAGATTGCTTAGAAAAAGACCTTTGCTTGCAAGTGCTTGAACCATTTGCAAGAGGTTTAAAACAAAGTGTGCAACAGTCTGATGAATTAGAGTTTTGTTATTTAAATCTGAAACGTTTAATGACTGAACTCTTACATCAGTTTGAAGCTTTATCTCAAGAACCCATGTTGCAATTTAATCCCTACGCCCGCAGCTTTAAATATCGTTTGATTGCATATTTGCATTTATTGGTGCAGCGTCGCGCAGAAGTTTTTGTGCTCTTTGAAGATGAATATCACTATCAACGACATTTAAATGCGGTAATCGCCCCTGTTCAAAAGATCAGAGAGCATGTGAATGCTGCGATTGAACAGAGCCGCAATATACAACAACAAATACGTAGTCTCGAACGAGAAATTCAAACAAATGAAAAAGCGGGATTTTTTAAACGTTTGCTGAAAAAATCTGAAAATAATCAGGTGAAAATAGAGAAGCTAAAAAAGAGCCTAATTTATATTCAAGATCGCTGTTATATTGGAATTATTAGTATTCAAAAACAGGCAAACCAACAAAGTGTTTATTTAGAAGCCAAGAATCTCATTAGCAGAATTGACCCTAAAATCCGTCACTATGCTTTTGCCAATGGTGAAAATGGTATAACACGCTTACCATTATTGTTACAACTTCCTGAAGATCGGCATAGTTTTAACATGCAAAATATCTCCTTGGCTTTAAATCAGGAATTCGTCCTGACTGCTAAACCTTGGAGCCAGTAAGCGTAAATCCCTCAAGCAGGTTTACGCTGACTGTCATTTCAAGTTGGAAGATGGATTTATTTTAAGCTTACAAACCCATCGACTCTAAAGTTCTGCCTTTGGTTTCTTCACCCAACACCACAATCACCACAGCAACAGCCAATAAAACCGCTGTAAACATCATAAAGACATAACTAAAGCCATTTTGCATAACCATCATGTGCGTGACCACCATCGGGGCGACAATACCGCCCATGCGTCCAATCGCCGAAGCCCAACCTGAGCCAAAAGCACGAATATTGGTTGGGTATTGTTCTGGGGTATAGGTGTATAGCACCCCCCAAGCGCCCAAGTTGAAGAACGACATCAAACAACCCCAGAACATGATCATCGCCACACTATCCGCCTGACCAAAGAAGTACGCCGATACGGCACACATGCCAATAAAACCTGCCAGTGTGGCTTTGCGGCCTAATTTTTCGACCAGCCAAGCGGCTGCAATATAACCGGGTAATTGCGCCAAAATCATGCCCAACACATATTCAAATGACTGTACGATGCTGTAGCCTTGCTGCACCAACAGACTAGGCAACCAAGTGAAAATGCCATAATAGGAATAGACAATGCCAAACCAAATCAGCCACAGCATTAAACTACGACGTGCAAATGGTCCCGACCACAGTTGGGTAAAAGAGATATGCTGTTTAGCGGCAACAGGCTGAACTTCAATCTGTTCAATGACTTCTACCCCACATTGACGCTCAAACTTTTGTACCAGTGCATGTGCTTCGGCAATACGACCACGATTGATCAGATATGGGATAGATTCAGGGACTTTTTTCCAGATAACCAAGGCATATAAGGCAGGCAAACCACCGATTAAAAATGCTGTATGCCAATCAAATTTTGGAATCACAAAATAAGAAACCAATGCCGCACATAACCACCCCAAGCCCCAAAAACTTTCCAGCAATACAATAAAGCGCCCACGCACATGCGCAGGAATGTATTCACTGACCAACGTCACCGCTACGGGAAGCTGCCCGCCCAAACCTAAACCTACAATAAAGCGAAAGACCAGTAACCAAGTTAAATTCGGCGCAAAGGCACAAGCGGCAGTAGCTAGACTGTAAATCACCAAGGTGGTGGCAAATACAGTTTTACGTCCAATTTTATCGGCCAGACCACCTGAAAAGACTGCGCCAATGGCCATTCCGACAAAGCCAATTGACACCACCATGCCTTTTTCGGCAGGGGTCATGCTCCAGTCTTCTGCCATTTTTGCCAAAATAAAGGAGATCAGTCCTGTATCCATGGCATCAAACATCCAGCCCAAACCAATCACCACCAGTAGGCTATAGTGGAATTTTCCAATGGGTAGACGTTGCACACGCGAAACTAAATCCATAACACACTCTTTAAGTTGGCTAAAAGGATATGGGCTAAAACACAACTGCTGTTGTATTTTTATACTATGAATTGACAGGATGTGGATAGCATTAAAAAACCGATCTGGTGATCGGTTCGCTTCTATTTAGATATTCAATACAATTCTTATAACCAATTAGGTTTCATCTTTAGAGGATGCTGAATGTTCATCATCGTCCTGATAAATAAATTTAGGCATTTCTAAGCCAAAATAAATCGCAATCAAACGCAAAGTAAAACCAAAAACAAGTGTTGAGATCACGGTCAATTCAAGCGACAAACCGATTTCGATACACAACCAATAGCAAATCACGGACACAAAAGAAATACTGGCATATAGCTCACGGCGGAACACTAAAGGCACATCGTTACACAGAATATCACGCAGAATCCCACCTGACACACCTGTTAAGACGCCTGCAACGGCAGACACCACAAAGCCATGCCCCATTTCCAAAGCAATTTGACAACCAATAATAGTGAAGCCAATTAAGCCTAAAGCATCGAGCACCAAGAAAATGGAACGTAAATGACGCATCCATTTGGCAATTAAAATGGTGATAAAAGCTGCAATACAGGTCAGCACCAAATATTCAGGATGTTTGACCCAAGTCAGTGGATAATGCCCTAATAACACATCTCGCACCGAACCACCACCCAATGCGGTGACACAGGCAATTAAGGTGACACCAAACCAATCCATGCTACGACGCCCTGCAGACAATGCGCCTGTCATCGCTTCTGCGGTAATCGCGATTAAGTAAATGACCAACAACAACATGGACTTGCCCTTCTTTCACTAGGCCAATAGATGCGCGTTATAATAAGCGAAAAACCAAGATAAAGTTATAAAAATTGCGCACAACATTGCTTAAGTTTTTTACCCGAACCACAAATACACGGCTGTTTCATAGTCGGCTGTTGCCCTGTGGTCGGATCTAGAAAATACCAACGGGCCTGATGTTGCACAAAATGGGAAATTTCATGGTGAATTTGCGCCTGCTTGGCATCGTGGTAATGGGCTTTAAATTCAACTTGGGCATGGCTTTTATCTAGCTTTTCATTGCTATTCAGCACTTCGAGCTTTAACCATTGATTCGACTTGCTCCAATCTGCAATTGCGTCAACATCCAAACTTGCCTGTTGTCCTAGCGCAGTAGTTTGCACAATATAATCAATTTGTTGCAAGGCAAAAGCGCTATAGCGTGAACGCATGAGTTGGCTCGCGGTTTCTGCATGTGCCTGCCCCACGTGTAAAGGTTGGCAGCAGTATTGATAATCGCCTTGCCCGCACGGACATGCCAAGTGATGCATAGAAAATTCCAGAAATTTAAATCAATAATAGGGTCTGTTGACACTTCGTCTATATTTGCAATGGCAACAGCCCCAAAACAGCCTGACAATGCAGGCTATTTTAGCGGAAGCACAAGACTGAAATGCAGTTTGGCGTTCAGTTTATGATGCGCTTGAAGATTCCTGCTGAATCAAATGCACTTTTTCAATTTTATGTCCATCCATGGTCACAATTTCAAAAACATAACCATCGGAAAGCAGCTTTTCACCGTTTTCAGGCAAACGCCCCAAATGGAATAAAATATAGCCTGATAAAGTTGAATATTGCTCGCTTTCATCCACCAAATCACGACCTAATAATAAAGATACGTGACGAATATCAATGGAACCATCTAGCAATAATGTGCCATCTTCCAAACTTTCAGCACTGGCTTCGAGAGCATCTTCATCAGGGAATTCGCCTGCAATTGCTTCCAGAATATCAATAGGTGTGGCAACGCCTTCAATCGAGCCATATTCATTCAGCACAATCGCCATTTGCAGCGGTGCTTGACGCAATTGCTCCATCACCATCAAAACTTGGGCATTTTCATGCACAATCACGGGTTCACGCAAATGTGTTTCAAAGTCCAGTACACCTGTTTCAATGTATTGATTCATGACTTTATGGGTTAAGACAATGCCTGAGATATTGTCCAGTTCACCACGTGCCACAATCACTCGTGAATGGGTCATACTTAATAATTGGCTGCGAATTGAGGCATCATCTTCGTCTAAATCAATCCATTCCAGTTCAGGACGTGGTGTCATCACCGATTTTACAGGACGCTCAGATAAGCCCAACACTCCTTGTACCATCACGCTGTGATAGACGCCATTTTCAGCATCAAAGACTTCATCAGCAAAGGCGCGGGTAGCTAAAACATCTTCATTGATATGACTGCTTTCTGCCGTATTTTGACTTTTGCCACCTAACATCCGCATCACAGCCGAAGCAGTACGGTAGCGCAAATCGGTGGTGGTCACGGTTTTTTCCTGATTTCTGCGGATGGTTTGGTTCAGGAATTCAATCATCACCGAGAAACCGATGGCGGCATATAAATAGCCTTTTGGAATGTGATAACCAAAACCTTCCACCACCAATGAGAAACCAATCATCATCAGGAAGCACAGGCATAGAATCACCACGGTAGGATGCTTATTGACAAAGTCCATGAGCGCTTTAGAGGCCCACAACATAATGCCAATGGCGATAATCACCGCAATCATCATGACCGATAAATGCTGCACCATGCCCACAGCGGTAATCACGCTGTCGAGTGAGAACACCGCATCTAGCACCACAATCTGCACAATCACCATCCAGAAAGTCGCGTGCACAGGGTTTTCTTCTTTTAGTGCTGGTTTGCCTTCAATGCGTTCGCGCAGTTCCATGGTGCCTTTAAACAACAGGAACACACCACCAAACAGTAAAATCAGGTCACGTCCAGAGAAAGGATGTTCAAAAATATGAAACAGTGGTTGGGTCAGAGTGACGACCCACGCGATAGAGGCGAGTAAAATCAGGCGCATCCCCAAGGCGAGAAGCAAGCCCACCACCCGTGCCGTATTGCGTTGTTCTGGCGGTAACTTTTCTGCCAAAATGGCAATAAACACCAAATTATCAATGCCCAGTACAATTTCAAGCACGATCAGGGTCAATAACCCAACCCACGCAGCGGGGTCAGACATCCATTCAAAGATCATGCGCTCTTCTCCTGAATATCATGGGTCAAACGTGCCACACGGCGATGACACTGAAAAGATAAGTTTGCTTGCTCTGGTTGGCACAGCATGTAATTTAAAAATATTCGTTCGGTGCGACTACTGCCACTGTCCATGACGATTCTATAGTTGTCAGACAAGCTTTGAGTATAGGAAAGTTTGCGCTCAGATTCATCCCCTTTTTGCGACATCATCCACGTCAATGCAGCACTTTCACAAATCTTTGCAAATTGAACACTGCATACTGACGGGTTTGTCATATTTGAGCACTAAGCTAGAGCCAACAAAAAGAACATGCTATGGTGAAGAAAATAAATGAATAGCGAATTAAGAATGACCCAATATATCAATAATCCATCTCCTCAAACCTCTCAACCTTTGGTGGCACTGTACTGTGGTTCGCGCTCTGGCAATAACCCGATTTATCAGGAAAAAGCAGTACAACTGGCAAGAAAACTGGCCGAGCAAGGCTTTGGTATGGTCTACGGCGGTGCGAGTATTGGATTAATGGGTTTGGTTGCCGACACCGTTGTGCAACATGGTGGGCAAGCGGTGGGAGTAATTCCTGAATTTATGCTGGATTATGAAATTGCCCACAGTAATTTAACCGAGTTACACGTAGTCAAAAGCATGCATGAGCGTAAAGCGATGATGGCAGATCGCGCCAGTGCTTTTGTGGCGTTGCCAGGCGGCTTGGGTACTTTTGAAGAGATTTTGGAAATTGCCACTTGGGGGCAATTGAATCAGCACCAAAAACCGATGATTTTATATAATGTAAATGGCTTTTATGATGCGCTGATTCAGCAGTTAGATCATGCGGTACACGAAGGTTTTTTACCACCACAGCACCGCGCTAAACTGATCGTGTGTAACCACTCCCATAAAATTATTAATGCCTTGAAGAATTTGGATTCTCCACGTCATTTTGTGGGTTGAACTTTTTTAGCTACATGAAATAGCAATAAAAATGAAAGTGAAAGCGAGTCGGTGACTCGCTTTTTTTAATTCACTGTTCATTGGTTTTTACAGCACAAAAAAGAGAACACCAAAGTGCCCTCTTTAATAGATTTCTAATTTTGCAATGCTGTTAGTTGAGTTTGATTTGGTACACAGCAGTAGTTCCGCTGACTTCATTACCTACAACCAACAGTGGCTTGCCGTTAGGCGAGTCTTTGGCTGCAATAAAGATCAAACCTTCGGGGCCGAGATTTGAATTTTCAACGGTAACCTCATTACCTTCTGCATCGAAAGATGTACGGGTTTCACCAAACTTACGATCATTAAAATACTCAACAAAAGATGCTTGTGTCGGCTGGGTAATGTCGTACACCATAATGCCACCCATACGCTCCAACCCAATAAAGGCAAAAGTTTTTTGACCAATTTTACCTAAAGCAATGCCTTCAGGCTCAGGGCCTTTATTGTCACTACGATCATCTATACTTAATTTTTCATGATTGGTATTAAAGTATTCTGGAAATAATTCAGCAGCTTTACGTTCAAAGTCATTTTTTGAGTCCCAAACAATTTTTTTGGTTTTAGGATCTACAATACTGAACGAGCGGCCACCATAAGCATATAGTTTGTCATAGGTCATGAAACCATCGATGTCTAGCACAGGCTCACCATTTGTATCTTTCTTGTAACCTTGCGTCCAAGTAATCGTCAAACGACCCAATTGTGAATCTTTAATTAAATTATCTGCACAAACTTCATTGGCATCTGTAGTGGTACATGCTTTAAATACGTTTGAATCAAGCTTTGCGCCTTTAACCCCTGACTTTAATAGACGTAAATGCGCTTCATAATCGCCATTGGTACTGAAGCCTTTATTATTGAATAAGTGTTTAACACGAATTTCTTCTGCATAACCCTGAGTTATTTCATCCGTACCAAAATATAAGTCTTCATCAACCAACCATTCACGCGCATCACCTTCATTGGCAGTGACCAAGTAGCTTTGTCCATTGGCTTGATATTGCGCAATTGCATCTGGCATATACATGCCATATAAGCCTGGCCAAGCTTGAATATTAATCATCCCCTCATTTTTAGCACAGGCTGTAATCGTTTTACCGTTATAGTCTTGCTTACCAACAACACAATCACGATCACCTGCATCTAAAGCATTTGCAGCTAAGCCAAAGTTTTTATAACCCAATGGGAAAATATCGACCACTTGGTCTTGAATCAAATCAATTACAGCAATAGCATTGTTTTCTTGTAGACTTGCCCAAGCAGTTTTACCATCGTCACTCACCGTAATATATTCAGGCTCTAAATCTTGTGCGACAGTCGCATTTGGCCCAAAAATACGCACGCCCGCATCAAGCAATTCCTGCTTACGTGTATTCCATGCCTGAAAATCTGCAGTTTTTACAGTAGGCTTGTTGATGTCAGTTAGATTAATAATACTGATTGAACCTTCTGGATCAATCTTATAACCTTCATTTGGCTCACCTTCATTGGCAACCAAGACTTTTTTGCCATCTGGAGTAAAAGTCAACATATCAGGCAATGCACCGACTTCAACTTTGCTGATAAAGCTCAGGTCTTTGGCTTTAAAAAATGCCACGATGCCTTTATCAGTTTTAGGTGTTGCCTGAACAGCTAAAGCGACAATACCTTGATGTACCGCAACACTATTGACTTCAGAATTCGCCAAATGAGTCTTGGCATCCAAGCTGTTCAGCTTAACAGGTGCACTTGGGTTGCTTAAATCCAGTACATCGACCACGCCATTTTTCGCATTGACTACAAATAAACGTTTACTTTCAGCATCATAAGCAGAAATTTCCGCAGCACTCGCACCAAAAACTTGTGCATCGTATTCCCCTAAACGCTCCAAACTAATTGTTGTAGGTGTTGCTTCAACAACTTCTTCTTTTACAGGAATAGGATCATTATTATCATTACATCCCACCATCCCCACAGACAATAAAGCCAACATTAATGCAGAAATTTGCGTTTTCATAAATTACTCATCATTTTTCTAAATGCACCCAACTTACAAACTCAAAGTGAATAATCGGTGACAAATAGATGACAATTTCATTGCATTTCCTTGAATTTTCTAACACTTTTCATGTTTTTATAGATGCAGTCCGCTAGATTGCAAAATGGTTTAAACTAGACCAAATGTCCATTTTGCCGAGTTATGAACCAAACACCGACCCATCAAGCCCTGCATCCTGAATACCGCCTTTTGGTATTTCTAGTTTCAATTGGCTTTTTTATGCAGGCGCTCGACACCACCATTGTGAATACAGCAATCCCTGCAATGGCGAATAGCCTGCAGGAAGACCCGCTGCGGATGCACAGTGTTGTGGTGGCGTATGTGCTCTCGGTGGCAGCGTGTATTCCATTAAGTGGATGGCTGGCAGATCGTTTTGGAGTACGCAACACCTATTTTGCAGCGATTATCATTTTCACCCTTGCCTCTTTGGGTTGTGCTGCAGCAGCGAGTCTGAATGAATTGCTGTTTTATCGGGTGATTCAAGGTATTGGTGGCGCATTGCTCTTGCCTGTCGGGCGCTTGGCGATGTTAAAAATTATTCCACGCACCCAGTTTTTATCTGCCATGAGCCTGATGAGTCTGGCAGGGTTGATTGGCCCCTTAATTGGCCCAACGCTGGGTGGCTGGTTGGTCGAAGTCGCCACGTGGCACTGGATTTTCCTGATCAATATTCCTATGGGCATCTTGGGCTGTTGGATTTGTATCAAAGCCATGCCAAATGTGACTGAAACTGAAGTTAAAAACTTTGATTTTCTCGGGTTTATCCTATTAGTTGTGGCGATGGCGGGCTTATCTTTAGGCATCGAAAATTTTGCCAACCCACAACATAATCTGCTTTGGAATTTAGCGTTAATCTTGGCTGGCGGTATTGCCGCAGCATGCTATGCCCGCCATGCCCATACTCATCAAAATGCCTTATTTCGCAGCGATTTATTTAAAAATCGCTTATATGCGATTGGTATTTTAGGTAACTTTTTTGCCCGCTTCGGGGGCAATGCCATGCCTTTTATCATGCCAATCATGCTGCAGGTGACTTTTGGTTTTGAACCATTTATCACAGGTTTGATGATGATTCCAACTGTGCTCGGTTCTTTGGTATCTAAACCAATTATTCGGCCTTTAATTCAACGTTTTGGCTATCGGCAGTTTTTACTGACCAATACGTTATTGGTCGGGGCGTGTATTGCTAGTTTTGCGCTGACCACTGCTGAAACTGCGACTTGGTTACGTGCCTTGCATTTTTTTATATTTGGGGTGCTTAATTCATTGCAGTTTGTGGGTATGAATACCTTTACACTCAAAGATTTACCTCAACAAGATGCCAGCAGCGGCAATAGTTTTTTATCCATGATTATGATGCTGTCGATGAGTATTGGCGTGGCATTGGCAGGTACTTTGGTGAATATGTTTAGTGCCTATTACGGCGCAGGACAGTTAGTCAGTGCCTTTCATGCCACTTTAATTTGTTTGGGTGTATTAAATATTTTGGCATTTTTAGTGTTTTGGAGTATCCCCAAACACACGGCTGTTTAAAACGCCATTACCGAAAGCGCATGGTGCTACACCGCACTGCGCGTTATGATATGACTTTGCTCCGCGAAGCTTTTTCAACATGCGCAAACCACCAAATCGAGCTAAAAACTCAGCTTTTACACCGCACTATCGTATGACCATTGCGGTGCTTGGCAGTGCTGTTTTGGCGGTTTTATTGTATTTGGATGTGTTGCGCCAACAACCTGCGGCAGCCGAAGAATATCCAATTCAAGGCTTTGACGTGTCACATCATCAAGGCGATGTTCAGTGGCAAAAAATTTCCCCACAAAAATATGCCTTTGTCTATTTAAAAGCCACCGAAGGGGGCGATTTTAAAGACCGTAAATTTCAGGATAACTGGCTCAAAGCCCGTGAACATGGCTTTTTGGTCGGCGCCTATCATTTTTATCGCTTATGCCGTGATGGAGCAATTCAGGCAGAAAACTTTATTGCGACTGTTCCAAAAAAATCCGACAGTTTGCCACCTGTAATTGACTTGGAGTATGACAGCAACTGCATCAATACCTATACCAAAGAACAGTTACTGCGCGAAATTCAAATCATGCATGATGCGCTATATCAACATTATGAAAAACAACCGATTTTTTATGTATCTAAAGCCTTTTACAATATGGTATTAACTGAAAGCTTTAAGCAAACACCACTTTGGGTCAGAGAATATCAGGGTAAACCACAACTGGCAGGTCAGCCAAAATGGTTATTTTGGCAACATACCAATCAGGGTCAAATAAAAGGTATTCACACCCCAGTCGACCTAAATGTTTTTTATGGCAATACCAAACAATGGCAGCATTTTTTAACAGACAACGCAATTCAACCCACAAGACTTGAACCGAACCAGAAAAAATAACAAGATAGCTGCATCACAATAAAAAAGTACCGTCATGAAAATTATGAAAGGATTGCTTTGGGCTGCTCTTACGCTCAGCATTTGTGCAGGATTCGCACTGCTTTACCTATTACAACCCGCAGGCAAACTAGAACAATTTTCCGCATGGCAATATTCAACAAAAACCGCAAATGCCAACTTAAAAGTACATTATTTTGGCGTATCTACCCTATTGTTTGATGATGGTGAAAACCAAATTCTGATTGATGGATTTTTTAGTCGCCCCTCTCTTGCACAAGTCATGTGGAACAAGTTAGACAGCCAACCAGCCTTATTGCACAAGTTGATTCAACAGCATCAATTACAACGCACACGTGCGATTTTGATCACCCATTCGCATTATGATCACACGCTAGATTTGCCATTTTTGGCGCAGCAACTCAAACACAGTCAAATCATCGGTTCAGAAAGTAGTTTGAACATTGCCCGTGGTGCCGCAATTCCTGAATCTCGATTAAGCCTTGTCAATCCTGCCCAACCAATACAGATTGGAAAGTTTAAGATTACGGCCATTCCATCACAGCATACCCCTGCCACCGCTGTGAATAATGATTTAGATGAACAAATTCAACAACCATTGTCCTTACCTGCCCGTTTTTATGAATTTAAAGAAGGCGGCAGTTTTGATTATTACATTCAGCATCCTGAACAGAACATTTTAGTCAAAGCCAGTACAGGCGCGATTTCTAAACAATTACAACACTTGCAGGTAGATACTTTATTTTTAGGGATTGCACAGCTCTCTAAACAATCGGTTGCTTTTCAACAGCATTATTTAGATGAAACTGTGGGAACGTTGCGCCCTCGTGTCGTGATTCCAATTCATTGGGATAATTTTTTCCAGCCTTTAGCGCGCCCTTTAGAGTTTTTGCCCCGCATTGCCGACCATAGCCCACGGAGTTTACAGCGTTTGATCGACTATGCAGAACAGCAATCGACACAGGTGATTTTGCTGAATAGCAACACGCCCTATCCGCTTGCTCCGATGCTACAACCGACTTCCTAAACATGCGATACTGTTGAAATCTAAACGCTTCATCTAGTTTGTGCCATGCGGAAAATCATTCATATTGATATGGATGCCTTTTATGCCTCTGTTGAGCTGCGCAGTCGTCCTGAATTGCAGCATTTACCTGTGGTGATTGCTTCGCATCATCCTCGTGCTGTGATTGCCGCGGCATCCTATCCTGCGCGTGAGTTTGGTTTACGTTCTGCCATGTCGATGGCACAAGCCCGCAAACGCTGCCCGCAGGTGGTGGTACTCGAACCCAATTTTGCACTCTATCGTGAGGTTTCCACACAAATTCATCAGATTTTTCAGCGTTATACACCACTTATTGAACCCTTGTCTTTAGATGAAGCTTATTTAGATGTCACCGAAAATTTACAAGGTATTCCAAGCGCAACTGAAGTCGCAATGCGGATTCGGGCAGATATTTTTCAAAGTACAGGTTTAACGGCCTCGGCAGGTGTCGCACCGAATAAATTTTTAGCCAAAATTGCTTCGGACTGGCATAAACCCAATGGCATTTGCGTGATTAAACCCAGTCAAGTGCAGCAGTTTATTCAGGACTTACCCTTAAAGAAAATTCCAGGCGTAGGTAAAGTCACGCAGGAAAAATTAAAAAGCTTGAATTTAAATACCTTAGGCGATTTGCAACACATTGAAGAAAACCTGTTGATTCATCATTTTGGCAAATATGGAAAACGCCTGTTTTTATTTGCCCAAGGGATTGATGAACGTCCTGTGCAGGCAGAACGTGAGCGCCAGCAAATTTCCAAAGAAATCACCTTTGATGATGACTTAAACTTAGCCGAATGTGCAGCTTACTGGTCTAGCTTGATTGATCAGGTTTGGCATAGTTTAGTGAAAAAACAATATGTTGCACGTGGCGTATCGGCCAAATTGAAACTCAAAAATTTTCAGGTCTTACAACATAGCAAAAGTTTTAAACAGCCACTTGAGAGCAAAAACGATCTTGAAAAAGTCCTGCAACTTTTGCTTCACGAAATGCATATTCCCGCACAGGATCAATTCCGTTTAATTGGGGTCGGTCTGTATCAACTCAGCTCTGCCGATGAACAAGCACAACTGTCTTTACTGTAAATATCACGACTCGTAAATATCACGGATTTTAAAGCGGTAAACTTCCCGCTCTACATAAAACATACCTAGCCAATACTTGCCGATGAATACTAAAGCTATTTTTGTATAAATTTCAGCCAAAAGAATAAAAATAAGACAATTTACCCTTCACAGTTGTGCTTTTTAGAGTAATCTATGCGCGCGATGTATTTATCCGTACATACGCTGAGATGTCAAAAATCACCATTACTTTTGGCATACTTGTCCTGTGATTGGCGTGACGATCAAATCCGAAGATTACAGGACAACTCTGCGCTTGGCACTTCGCCGCTTTGATACACCGTCTCTCTTTTCCTCGTATTTTCCATTCAACTACTTTTTATTTTAAGTAGACTGCTGCCTGCATATTTTCCACGTGCTTGCCTGCCTCTATAATACCTCACGCTTTTTATACCCAATCGCTTGGCGCGAGGATCACACCCAATGGCTGTTCAACGTCTACATATCCAAAAACGTTATTCTGAAATTGCAATTTCGGGAAATTTAGTCCATTTGGCAGGGCAACTGGCAGAAGACACACAACAAGATATTGAGGGGCAAACCCAACAAACACTTGCCCTGATTGATCGTTTATTGGCAGATGCGGGTACAGATAAAAGCCACATCATGTCGGTAATGATTTTTCTAAAAGACATTGAGCGCGATTATGCCGCAATGAATCAAGTTTGGGATGCTTGGGTGGCAGATATACAAACTTTACCGCGTACCTGCGTAGAAGCCAAGTTATATCATCCTGACGTTTTAGTTGAGATGACTGTGGTTGCAGTCAAACCTGAAGAGCAACCCAACGTATAACAGATGTGATTGGATCAGGAACATACCCAAAAAAATCAGCATGTCATGGCGACATGCTGATTCATGTTGTCTATCTAGTGATTTTAGCGGCAAGCGTTTAGCCTAATACCTTCACTTTATGGCGTACAGAATGCGCTAAAAAATCATACTTCTTTAAGGCAGTATCCAAATCATCTAAATCTGCATAAGATGACGATGACTGCCCAAAAGCTTCGCGTAATTCGTGATATTCAGGCACATCTTCATAACGCAGCACTTTATAACCCGCCAAACGCAGCAATTCATCTTGGTATTGTGCATTGCGGCTACGTTTCAACATCAACAAATCATCTAAAGCCACAATTGCAACAACTTGATGATTGGCATCCAACACCACAAAATCGGCAATCATATTGCGGTATTTATGTCGAGTACGTGAAAATTTCGTGGTCAGCAAGGCATCAAAAGACACATGCGCCAAGATGATATGTTGAGGTAAAATTTCCTGCAAACGTGTATACGTCAGCTGTTCATTTAAGTTAAAAATTGCACGTTGCTTTAGTGCACTGTCCTGAGGTTTTTCTCTATTTTCCAAGCCCTTAACCGCCATCAAGAGAAAGAAAATCAGTATCAAAACCCCAATCAAAATATAAATGGTCATTATTCAATCCTTAAAATCATTTTTATAGTTGTTTCGGCTTCATGCCGATTTTTTCATCAAATCAGTATATAACACGCTTTTATATTTAAACGTTCCATTTAAGAAACTACATGAAACATTGACAAAACCATCATAGAAACAGAAATTTTGTTTCACAAGCCCGCCTTTTGTCTAAGTGCTGTAGCATCTAAGCGTGTTTTTATCATTAGATACGAATACTGTATAGCATGCAAAAAAATAACAAAGCAATGCTTAACAGATTCGATTGTCGGACAATTCCGATGAAATGAAAAGCAAACAAAAAAGGCGCTGCAGCGCCTTTTGATGGATCTTAACTTCAAGTACTAAGCTTTCGATTTTGGCTTAGATTTTTTGTGTGAAAATGGACGTTTTTCACCTGTTTCACGTGGCGGCAAACCTGTGTGCTGAGTCAATATCTGCCCTTTCTTCGGACGATTACTGTTCTGAGCACGATTACCACTTTGCCCCGTACGTTTTTGTGAATCACCCGCGACAGTCGAGTTTTTCTTACGTGCCGTTTGATACTGTCCATCTGTGCCTTGCGGCTGATAGGTTGGAATCAGGTGCTGTTTAGAGTTTCCGATTAAATCTGCACGTCCCATTTCTTTTAAGGCTTCACGCAACAACGGCCAGTTGTTTGGATCATGGTAACGTAAGAAAGCTTTATGCAAACGACGACGTTTTTCGCCTTTGACAATATCCACATTTTCGGTATAACGCGCCACTTTGGCCAGTGGGTTTTTACCTGTGTAATACATGGTCGAAGCGGTCGCCATTGGCGATGGATAGAAAGTCTGTACCTGATCGGCACGGAAACCATTCTTTTTCAGCCACAACGCCAAATTCATCATGTCGTAATCGGTCGTTCCTGGGTGCGCGGCAATAAAGTACGGAATTAAATATTGCTCTTTGCCCGCCTCTTTACTGAAACGATCAAACATTTGTTTAAAACGGTCATACGTACCAATACCTGGTTTCATCATCTTAGATAATGGGCCTTTTTCGGTATGCTCAGGTGCAATTTTTAAATAACCGCCCACATGATGCGTCACCAATTCACGTACATATTCAGGGTTCAACACTGCCAAGTCATAACGTAAACCTGAACCAATCAGAATTTTTTTAATACCTTTCAGTTCACGCGCTTTACGATATAACTGGGTTAAAGGTGCATGATCGGTATGTAAGTTTTGACATACGCCCGGGAATACACAAGAGGGTTTACGACAATTCTTTTCAATTTCAGGGTCTTTACAATGCAAACGGTACATATTTGCAGTCGGGCCACCCAAGTCTGAAATAATGCCAGTAAAGCCAGGCGCAGTATCCCGAATTTTTTCCACTTCACGCAAAATGGATTCTTCAGAACGGTTTTGGATAATTCGTCCTTCGTGTTCGGTAATCGAACAGAAAGTACAGCCACCAAAACAACCACGCATGATATTGACCGAAAACTTGATCATATCAAAAGCAGGGAAACGTGCATTGCCATAAGATGGATGCGGCAAACGTGCATACGGTAAATCGAATACATAGTCCATTTCTTCCGTAGTCAACGGAATAGGCGGTGCATTCAACCACACATCACGTTCACCATGCTTTTGCACCAAAGCACGCGCATTGCCCGGGTTAGTTTCTAAATGCAAAATACGGTTAGCATGCGCATACAGCACAGGATCATTCACCACTTCCTCAAAAGAAGGCAAACGAATCACTGCCAATTCACGTGGGGGTAATTTGTGTTTAATTGCTTTTGAAGCAGGGTGCAATTGCACAATCTGGGTATCCGCATCTAGCTGATCACCTTCACGCACAATTGGATTGCTGACCACATCTTTCTGGAAATTTTGATATTGCGCGAGGTTGTTGCCCTTATCTTTTTCAATCTCACAACCGTCTAAATCTTCGGTCATCACATAAGGGTTGATGATTGGATCTACACGGCCCACGCTATCTACATCATTAGATGCAATTTCAACAAATTTGGATTTAGACGCACGGTTATGTTTATTGATAATAAATGCTGTACCACGTACATCTGTAATTTCGTGGATTTTTTCACCTTTGGCCAAACGGTGCATCACTTCAATAATCGAACGCTCGCCATTGCCGTACATCAATAAGTCGGCTTTAGAATCCATTAAAATCGAGCGACGAACTTTGTCAGACCAATAGTCATAATGTGCAATACGACGCAACGAGCCTTCAATCCCGCCAAGTAAAACAGGCACATCTGGAAAGGCTTCACGACAACGCTGACAGTACACCGTAGCTGCACGGTCAGGACGTTTATTCGGCTGATTGTCTGGCGAATAAGCATCATCAGAACGGATTTTACGGTCTGCGGTATAGCGGTTGATCATCGAGTCCATATTGCCCGCGGTAACACCCCAAGCAATGGTCGGCTTCCCTAGTACCCGAAAAGATTCCACATTGGTCCAGTCTGGTTGGGCGATGATCCCGACACGAAAGCCCTGCGCCTCAAGCACACGACCAATCACGCCCGATACAAAAGAGGGATGATCAATATAAGCATCACCACAAACTAGAATAAAATCACAGGCATCCCAACCAAGCTGATCCATTTCTTCGCGTGACATCGGCAAAAATGGCGCAGGCTCAAAACATGACGCCCAATATTTGTCGTAATCAAACAACGCTTTGGGTGCGGTCTGAGCAGTATAAGCAGTAGACATGGCTTGCAATTCTCGGCTGGGAAGTGGAAGATCAAAAGTCGATCAAAGATGAAAGCCGACTATTTTAGCATGAATTCCATTCATCTTGCTTGATTAAAAAACACACAAAATCAGCAAACTATTTTTATATCCTAAGTTGGTATCTGAATAAGAAAAGCATAAAGGGATAAGCCTAAAGCAATAATCCTGAACGCTTATCGTATCTCCACTGGTTTGAGCTTTAAGCGCCACGCGCCATAAAGCGCCACACCCAAGACCGCAGTCATCACCCATGTCAGACCTGACCAGCCCCATTGTTCCCAAATCAGACCGCTACCACTACCGAGCAAACTCGAACCCATGTAGTAACTAAATAAATATAATGATGATCCCACTGCACGATACTGCAGTGCTTGAATCGACACCCAACTACTGGCAGTAGAATGTGCGGCAAAAAAAGCAAAGGTAAATAGCACCAATGCAGCCAATACGACGGCTAAATGTGCAATCGACATCAACCATAATGCGATCAACATTAGGACAATCACCATAGGCAACACACGTTCACGTCCAATACGATTGCCCCAGCTTGCCGCACGCGGTGAACTATAAATACCCGCCAAATAGGCAATTGAAATCACCCCAATCCAAACTTGGGAAAGCTCAAATGGTTTAGCTAGTAAATAATAGCTGATGTAATTGAAAACACTGACGAAACAGCCCATCAGCAAAAAGCCCTGTAAAAACAGGATTCTTAATTTACGGTCTGCCAAATTGGCAACAAAAGCATCTCTAAACCGCGAGAAGCGAATCGGATACGCTGTAAAATTTTTCGATGCAGGAAGTAACATATAAAAGGTGATTGCAATTAGTAAATTCAAACCACCAATAATTAGGGTTGCCGCTTGCCAAGATATAAAATCGACCAAGACCCCAGCAATTAAACGTCCACCCATGCCACCAATGGCCGTACCCGAAATATACAGCCCCATAGCAAAACCAATATCTTGCTGTCGAATTTCTTCACCAATATAGGTCATGGCGACCGCAGCTACACCACTCACAGCAATGCCAATAAAAATTCGTGTGGTTAAAAAGAATGACCAGATTGGAAGTAAGGCACTCAGAATTAATAAAATGGCAGCTAAAAATAAAGCCAAAACCATAATAGGTTTACGCCCAAAACGATCTGAAATAAAACCTGTGAAAAGCAAACCTATCGCCAAAGCCACAGTAGAAAATGACAGCGGGAAACTACTTTGGGTTGGTGTAACCGTAAAAAAATCGGCCAAAATTGGCATCATCGGTTGCACACAGTACAAGGTCGAAAAAGAAGCGAAACCCGCTAGAAACAACGAAAAAAGAATGGCTTTAAACGGCTTAGTACCATACTGAACATGAGATGCTGCAGCTAAATCAGACATATTTACTCCAATCACGCAATCAGTATACGCCTGTTTATGGACAAAAATAAGCTCGGTATTTTATCGTTTGCTCAAAAACAGCGTCAGTATCATTCATCACTTTGTCAGTTTTTGCTTACATGCACTGAAGCAAAATGAGGCTAGGCAGTATTTTGAGCTTACGGTATTCTTTAAAGCATAAGGAGACAGGATGTTTCCCAAACAGAAAACAACAATAATAGGTTTGAGCACCAGGATCGTGAGGTACGACAGGAGTTATACCTAAACACGAAATACAAAGAAACCCCGTCAGGATGATGGGGTTTCTTTTTATCTGTGTCTTGAGTATATAACTTTATCTATCATCACTTTCTATTTACACACCCCATAATCAAAAAGTCCCCAAACAATGTTGAGGACTTTTGAACTTAACACATTACAAAGTTAAGCTTTGGCTGCAACCGCTTGGCCCGCCTTAATTTGCTCCGCTTCATCTTCACTCATAATCAAAGCAACCGCAATTGCAGTGATCAGCACTGGCAAACCTACTGCGATAAAGTTGAAGTGTGCAGGTAAATTCATACCCAATAAGCCGCCAATTAAGATTGGACCTACAATGGCACCCATACGACCAATTGCAGATGACCAACCAATACCTGTTGAGCGTACCGCCAGTGGGTAATACTGTGCCACATAGCTATACAGCAACATTTGTGAACCAATAGATGCTGCGCCTGCCAAGAACACTAAGATGTAAAGCAAGAATTGATTAGATTGGAAGCCCATGAGGCTCATCACCAATGCACCCATGATTCCCAAGAACATCAATACAGGTTTTAAGTGGAAACGGTCTGCTAAAATACCACCGCCCACAATACCAACGACTGCACCCACGTTCATCACCATCATGAACATTAAGCTATTATCCATCGAATAGCCTGCCGCCATCATCAGTTTTGGCAACCAGCTGCTGAGTGCATACATGGTTAATAGACAAGTAAAGAACGCTAACCAGAACAATAAAGTATTCACTGCACGACCGCGTTTGAACAAGCTCACCACGTTAGCAGCTTCAGGCACACCAACCTGATACAATTCAAAAGTGGTGTCTTCGGTAATTTTTAAATCTGGTGCTAAACGCGCTACGATTGGACGGGCTTGATCTTGCTTATTTTCTTTGACAATAAAGGTTAAAGATTCTGGCAAGAATTTCCAAATCACAGGCAATAAAAACAATGGGATACCCGCAATAAAGAACATGATTTCCCAGCCAAAACTTGGGGTAAACCATGAGCCAAGTAAGGCTGCCATTACACCACCTACAGCATAACCACTAAACATAGTAGTCACTAAGGTGCTACGCATGGTTTTAGGTGCATATTCAGAAGTTAAGGCCACAAGGTTTGGCATTACACCACCAATGCCTAAACCCGCTAAGAAACGTAAAATTGCAAACTCAGTTGGATTAGAAGCAAAGCCACCTGCAAAGGTTAAACCACTAAACAGAACGATACAGATCATGATGACTTTCTTACGACCAATTTTATCGGCCAAAGAACCAAAAATCATCGCACCAAACATCATACCTGCCAATGCAGTACTCGCGAGCATCCCCGCCTGAACAGCACTCAAGCCCCACTCATCCATCAATAAGGGTAAAACGACCCCATTAATTGCCAAGTCATAGCCATCAAATAAAATGATCAGTAGACACCATGCCACGACATTGAAATGAAATGGTTTGAATTTTGCGTGATCGATGACATCATTCACGTTAATTGCTTGATGTGCCATTCCTCACCTCCTGTGAGTTTGTGTTTCAGTAAGCTTGAATAGCAATTTTTACAGTGAAGACTTTCATTTTTATCAGTCATCCATGTCCACTTTTGCCATTCAAGTAGATTGTGTAACTTTCACACAAAACACAAAAAATAAAAATTCAACATTAGTCTAAAACATTTTATTAATTATGGGTTTATTGTTATTTTAAACACAATAAAATGTGATTATTCTTCTTAATATTTTCTTTTCCACATAAAAAAACACCCCCAACGCTAGTTGAGGGTGTTTAGAATAATGAGCTGGCGATGACTTACTCTCACATGGGTAACCCCACACTACCATCAGCGCGAAGAGGTTTCACTTCTGAGTTCGGGAAGGGATCAGGTGGTTCACTCTTGCTATGGTCGCCAGCACAA
>NZ_VPAL01000010.1:0-90325 GCF_013419245.1 Acinetobacter sp. YH12095 | reverse complement strand
ATTACTGAAATTACGTTACAAATAGAAAATACGAAATGTAATACATTGAACCAACATAAACACTAATTTGGACTTTAGTCTTCATATAGATGTTTTGTGTAACTTTAAAGTATACCCTAAAGTTACACTGTGAAAGCTGTAAAATACATGTCTCATTTAAATGAAATTCATACATACGTTACATGTAACTTTTAAGATTAAGATTCATTAGTTACAATAAGCAGAAATAGTCATCTAGTAGATAACAATATGAAAGGTCATAAAGTTGGATATGTCAGAGTCAGCTCTATTGACCAAAATATTGGACGCCAACTTGAGGGAATTGAAGTAGACCGATTATTTGTCGATAAAGCTTCAGGAAAAAATACAGCCCGTCCTAAATTTCAGGAAATGCTCAGCTATGTCCGTGAAGGTGACATGATTGTTGTGCACTCTATGGATCGCTTCGCTAGGAGTCTTAAAGATTTAGTGACTGAGGTTGATCAGCTTGTAAAAAGGGGAGTGGCTATTCAGTTTGTGAAAGAGAATATTACATTTACGGCTCAGGCCACCCCGATGGATAATTTGATGTTGCAACTTGCAGATTATTGGATAAATCAGCCACTAATTCCTGTAAGCAGTTTACCAGTCACTCCTATTGCTAGTAGACCACTTTCAATTGAAACTAGGTATTTCACTCACTGGGTATATTAATGTTAATGGATTTGATGTTAATGAAATAAAGCCGAAACGCTGATAAAACTCCATCGCTTTTTTATCTTTAGCATGTATTACAACAAAATTAACACCAATAATTTGAGCAACTGTTGAAACTTGTTTAAGAGCATGGGCTAAAAGCACTTTCCCAATTCCTCGCCCCTGAACGGTTTGATCAACGGCAAAGCGACCTACAACTACACAAGGGAGCGGATAACGAGGTAATCGTTTAGTAAGCACAGTATCAACTACATCAAATCCTATGGATGTGCTGGATAAACAATAAAACCCTCTCACTTGTAGATCATCATCAATAGCAACATACGTTTTACTTGTTCCTGATTTCTGATGTTGGGATGCATACTGTTTTATGAATTTATTTAAATCATCTTGCCCGCAATTAAATGATTTTTTCTGATGATGGGCTTGTAAAACCTCAATTTTCATCTAATAAACTCATTAATTTTTTCATCTCATCATTTGCAGGGCGTGGGTTCTCAAGTATGTTCATTAACATATCTCGATCAGCATTATTTACTTTTAACTCATAATTAGATTTAAGTAATTCTTTTGCTCTTTCAAATGAGGATTGAAGCATAAAGGAACTTACACTGAGTCCCAATAAATTCGCAGCTTGTTCAATTACATTTTTTGCATCTACTGTTGAACGAATATTAATTCGTTCCGTTGCTAAGTTAGTCATATCCCACCCAACAAGTACATCAATTTGATGTACAAATTATAGCAGATTAAGATTGTGCTTCAAGATTCAAATTTGGATATTTTGTTTTGAATTATTTGAATAGAAAATCAATGGCCTACTACTATCCAAAATGAGTGGCAGGATTTGAATAAGAATAACTGGTAGGTTTACATAAGAATACTCAGCAACTTATGGGGGCTTTTGCCCAATTTGAACGAGAGATTATTTTAGAGCGCCAAAAAGAAGGGATTAAGATTGCAGCGGCTCAAGGTAAATATAAAGGTCGAGTCCATAAGTTAAATCAAGAGCAGGCTGAAGCTTTACGACACGCCTGGAAAGAAGGGAAATATCCATCGAAAGTCGATTTAGCTAAAGCTTTTGGTATTAGCAGACAGGCTGTCTATCGCTATTTGAAAAATGAAAATGTCATCGATAGACTTTATATTTGAAGCAACAGAAGACCTAAAGGGCTTTACTGGTATCCATTGATTGTTCAGCAACATTAAATAAAACCGTGGAACATTGATCAAAGAATAGGCGTGGAACGTGAACAATCATAAAAAAAGCCCATTCGAGGGTGAGTGGGCTATAAAACTGAAATCAACACATTGAATTATAACACAATTTAAAAAGTATTGCGTATAAGGTGTATTATGTTAATTTTAGTAGAACTAATAAATCTATATATTTGAAAATGTCATTTTACTCAATTAAATACTCTTCAGATATTTCACACTGTTCAACAAAAAAATGATCATGTGAAACTAAAATTACAGCGCCCTGATATTGGCTAATAGCCTGCGATAGAAGCTCTCTAGACTCAATATCTAAATGATTTTCTGGTTCATCAAGCAATAATAAATCAATACCATCAGGATAGTGACTCATTGCTAATAATGCGACTTTCAATTTTTCACCACCACTCAGTTCTGATAGTTTTAATAAAGCTTTTTCACGACGAATACGTAACTGACCTAACAAATTTCTCCACTCAACTTCAGTAAGATTGGAGTTATAAAGTGCAAGGTTTTCGATTACGGATAAATCATTATTTAATAAACTAAAGTTTTGATCTAAATACAAACATGTTCCACTAAAGAAAATATCATCACGTTGATGGGTAGAAATCAATTTCAATAAGGTTGATTTACCAATTCCATTAGCACCTTTAAGATGGATTTTTTCGCCAGCTTTCAATGCAAAATTAATTTTATTTGTTGCTGTATGGGGTAGCTTTAAATCATGAATTCTTAAAATCTCTCCTTGCTTCGTACTCTGTAAGTGGAATTCAAACTTCTGAGCTTTGATTTTTTCTACAATGGTCTGCCTATTAATCAGACTATTTTTCAAATCATCAGTTTGTCGAGTTTGTTGGGCACGTAGCTTACCTAAGCTTTGTCCAGCATTTTCCTTTTTGAAATCTAGAAAAATCTTTGCTTGAGAATTAGAATCACGAAGTTCATTGCCTTTAGATTGACGTTTATTCGCTTTCATTAAGCTATCATGTTGCCGTTGTTTTAACTGCTTTAATTCTTTTTTCTCATTATTAATAGACTGAGTTAATGCATCCATGTGTAGCTGATGCTGTTGAATGTAATGCTCATAATTACCTTTGTAGTGTTGTAAGCCTAATTCAGTTAAAGCATAAATATGTTGGACTTGATTGAGTAATTGGCGATCATGACTAATCAGGCATACACCACTAGGGTGTGCCAAAATACTCTCAATTAACCATTGTCTAGATGTTGAGTCTAAATGGTTGCTTGGTTCATCTAAAAGTAGATAGTGATCCTTTTTTAAAAACAAACGACATAAAGCCAGCTTTGTTTTTTGTCCTTCACTCAGTTTTTCTGTTGGAAAGTTCAAATCCGTAGGTAAGTCAGCATTTTCAAGTATATTTTGCCATTTTTGTGGTAAATCCCAGGTATTTTCAACTAACTCATAATCATCAAAACTAGCTGTATTGTTCTCTATACGCCGAAAAGCATGATGTAAATGATCTACCTCTAATGCTTGTGCAATATTTTCAGCATTAAGGCGTTCTAATTGTGCCAAATAATCATGTTGGATATTCCATGAAACTTGACCACTATAATGAATATCTAAAGCTTGGCTTTGATCTAATATTCTGAACAATAGGGATTTACCTAAACCATTACGTCCAATTAATGCAGAAACCTGTCCTGATAAAAGCGTAATGTTTAGCTGATCAAACATTTTCTGTGTAGAAAATTCTAAATTTAAGTTTGAAGCAATACATGCATGTTGCATAAAAAATTCCTCATGTAGAGGATATGCAAAATAGTGAAGATTAACTTATAAAAAACAATATATTATTTAGGATATAAAGTAGAGACCAAGAATATATAGCCACAAGTAGAATCTATTTTGCACATCAAAAGTTTAAAAATAATGATGAGAAAATGACTTACTTCATTGGCGTTACTCTTGGGAGGATGATTTGAATAAGGTTATTTTATAATGATAAGACAATCTGTCAAGCTTGTACTAAAGCTTCTAAAAGTTATTTAACATAATGGCTGTTATGCGAAGTCGACTTGTAATGCAATTTGCATTACAATATTCCTAGTACATTAAATACTTGGGAAATATGATGGCTACTGTTAACTTCAGGATCGATGAAGCCCTTAAAGAAAAATCTTATTCAATCCTTAAAGAGCAAGGTATTGCACCTACTGATTTCTTCACTAGTATTCTTGAGTATGTTGCTACGACTGGGAAACTGCCTGTCAAAAAAGCTTTGCTTTCGGAAGAAGATGAAGAATTATTAGCTCTTGTCCGTAAGCGCATTAATGATCCTAAAGAGATGTTTGAGGAAGTCACATTAGATGACTTATAAGCTTTTACGTCACAAGGACTTTACAGCAGAATGGGAAAACTCCCTGTTGCTATACGAGATCAATTTAAAAAGAAACTAGCCAAAGTCATAGAGCAGCCACATATTCCAAAGAATATGCTTAGAGGCGATCTTGCAGGTTGCTATAAAATCAAATTATTAAAAGCTGGTGTCCGACTTGTCTATCAAGTTAAAGATGATCAGGTAGTTATCCTGCTCATTACCGTCGGAAAACGAGCTGATAGCATAGTTTATGACGAAGCGAAAAAGCGAATTAAAGACTAAAAATGGGAGCTTAAAGCTCCCATTTTTGGCTTCGTATAAGGTGTATTATGTTAATTTTAGGAAAGGCTCTAGACTAGCAGAATGATTATGTTAGTCTAGAGCATATAATTAACATTATTGAAGTATTTTACATGGCAATTTTTCGACATTCTTCTGCACACTGACGGCAAGCCTCAGCACATTTTTTACAATGATCATGTGAATGTTTTTCACACTCTTCCGCACAATATTCACAGATCTTAGCACAAAGCTCACAAATCTCTTTGAGGAAAGGTGAGTTATGTTGTTGCATACGCACACATAACTGACAAATATCTGCACATTCTAGACAACGTTGAATACATTCACGCATCATCTCTAAATCTTTTTCTTTTAAACAAGAAGTTGCACATTCAGTACAAATAAGTGAACAGTTTGTACATGCAGAAATACACTTTGAAAATTCCGTATTAATCATTTTTTACTCTCAACTTATATAATCAAAGAAATAATTAAAACATAATTTTTTTCTACTAATTATTTTAAATTATTAGTAAATGTAATACATAATGTTAATTTATATGAATAATGTTAATTTTAACTAAATCTTATTTATATTCCAAATTATTAAAAAACAGTTTTTAATTAGGATAGATGATCAAGTATCAAAAGCAGCTATTCTTAAAATAACTGCAATAATTTTATCACTTTAAAAATAGATTTTCCCTCTATTTAACATAATGGTGGTTATACGCAATACACTTGTATATTAATATAAATATCAGATACTTAATAAAACCAGAAAAATCTAAAAATGCACAAAAAGCCGATTTTGAAACAAGTCGGCTTTTTTATGAGCGGTTTTGATATTTTTTGCCAACATTTTTGCTCAAAAAACACTCAAAACAGAAAATCACCTACAATCTATAAGGCTTTCAACCTGAAAAAAATCCACAATTTATGGGGATAACTCTGGGGCTATTTTTAAGCCATTTTTGTACGCTTTGACGTACAGTAATTTAAGGAATCTGCTTCTAGCTGATCAAAGCTTTATTTCTTATGATGTAGTCAAGGAAAGCAGGAAGCTCCAAACAACAAGAATAAGAAAGATCAGCACAAGGATGGTTAGGTACGACAGAAGTTATACCTTGCAACCAAACACGAAAAACCCCGACAGGATGTCGGGGTTTTTTATTACCATTTGAAAACTGACTAAGTTCACTATAAAATATAGACTATAATCTATATTTTGGTTGTGATATGTGGACAGTCATCACAACAGATCTGTTTAATGAGTGGCTTGAGCAGCAAGATGAATCAACACAAGAGAAAGTCCTCGCAGCTTTGGTCGTTCTACAGCAGCAGGGACCTAGCTTAGGTCGCCCTTTAGTGGATACCGTGTATGACTCTAAATTTACCAATATGAAAGAGCTACGCGTTCAGCATAGAGGTAAACCACTTAGAGCCTTTTTTGCATTTGATCCATTACGACAGGCCATTGTGCTTTGCATCGGTGATAAAGGCGGTAAAAAGCGTTTCTATAAAAGAGATGCTGGACATTGCAGAACAGCAATACGAACTTCATCTCTCAACCCTAGGAGAACAATCTAATGGCTAAAACCTTACAGGAATTATTGGTTAGTCGCTCTCCAGAGAGCCAAGCACGTATTAAAAAAATGGCTGATGAGCTACTGTTAGAGACTCAGCTCCATCTTATTCGAGAAGAGTTAGAGATTTCCCAAAAAGAACTTGCTGAAACTTTGGGAATAAAACAGCCATCACTTTCAGCAATTGAAAATCGTGGTAATGATTTAAAGATTTCAACCATGAAAAAGTATGTTGAGGCAATGGGTGGTAAGCTCCGTATTGATGTGGAGCTTCCAACAGGAAAACATATAGGATTTAATGTGTAACGATAAAAAAGGTAGCTATAAGCCACTGCTGTCCCACAATTTTTCACAAGAGGAAGCTTAAATAAGCTTCCTCTTGTTTAATGGGGATTTTATCGGGTGAGAATAAAGCTTTTAACGTTTTTCTTTCAAACAAATTCACTTGAATGATTCTGAGTAAGCGCTGCACTGTCCAGCCTTCTTTCCCCAGATGTTGAGCGAAACTCACCAGCAAATAGGCGATTAACGCGATCCAAATTTGAGTTTGTATGGCATTACGGCTTCGGCCTAGAAATGACTTTAATTTTAAATTCTGTTTAAGTGCTTTAAAGAACAGCTCCACTTTCCAACGGTCTTTATAAATTGCAGCAATCGTTAATGCTGCCAGATGAAAGTTATTACTCAGAAACTCAAACGTCCTGTTCTTATCGGTATCATAAAATTCTATACGTCTTAATAATTTGGGAGCACCTCTTTTCTTTGCATAAGCACTACTTAATTCAATCCATTCATCCGCAATAATACCTTTAGATGCTAATACGCTGCGGCTAGATTTCACTTGATAAACTGTCTTTGGGCGCAATCGGGTGACAAAACTGACCTTTTGATGAGTCAATTGGGCAAACCATTGATAATCAATATATCCTTTGTCAAATACGACAATACTGCCAGCAGGAAATTTGAATGCTCTGCCTTGTACCATATCATTTTCAATGCCATCCCCAAGCGCCACAAATTCAGGAATGGTATTGCTGTAATTTAAGCCAACGCTAAGTTTCATGCTGGCTTTGGATTCATGCACTTTGGCCCATTCACATAAGGAAAATGACAGATCAATATGGCTGGCATCCAGGGAATATAAGGGATTCTTAAAGCGGAATTTATGAGCTACTTTTGAGTGTTCATAAGATTTAAGCAAGGTGTAAAATAGCTGTTCATACAAGGCTGCAGGCTGTTCCTGATTGATTCGAGCCAGTGTACTGCGAGGGTGATAGACTTTGCTCCGAGAGCATTCAGCTTTTCTTGTTGACACTCTAGATTAGATTGAATATCCCGCAGACTTTGTCTGCAGGAAAGTTGAGACATCAGTATGGCAATGAACTGATCCCATCTTGAAGCGGCTCTAAATTTCTGACCGACATGATGTATTTGAACAAGACGTTCAAAATCTTGTCGGAGTATGGGTTTAATCAATTGATGAAATACGGTATTCTGATATGACAAAACCTGAGTCCTTGGTCGTTAAAGTGTTGGTTCGCACTTATATTTTAACGATTCAGACTCAGGTTTTTTTATTTAAATCAAACTATGGGACAGCAGTGAGCTATAAGCTCCCTTTTTTGTGTTAGAAACCATTTAAAGTGTCTGTATTCTCACCATTAAAAATGTCTGGTTTATGATGATCTAAATAACTTCTCAGGATATGACTCTATGAACGACACTGAAAATCAAAAAAAACTCCCATTCTCAGAGGATGAATTACTCGAAAATATAGATGAATATAAAGCACATGCAGATGAAATTACTGTGCTTACAGAAACCGAATTCGATTATTCATATTTCAAACACTCTACTCCATTTTTTCAAAAACAAATTAATTACTGTAGAGACAAAACCCTTGCTACATAAGGTTTTGGAGTCGTTTGTCTAAAAATAATCATAAAACAACCTAGAGCCTGTTTATTTCCTCTTTGTATCCTTAAACGGATAAGATTTTAGAAAAACCGATGGCTCAGAATTAAAAATCATTTAACTTTTATTTGTAATTGTAAACCGAAAGTATCGAGTAATTTCTGCATGGATTTCAAAGTAGGATTGCTCCCTGGTTGCTCCATTTTTTGCAGTGTCTGTGGCGCAATCTTAGTAATTTTAGCCATATCATTCAGTGTTAAATGTAGCTCTGTTCGAATAAATCGAGCAACTTGATAAAAAGACCAGTCTGGATGATTATTGATGGTTTCAAGCACAGATAGTCTTTTTTCCATTTGTTGAATAGGGGTCAATGGTTTAAAACGTTTATCCATGGCTGATCTCCTCCAACTGCTGGCAAATATTGATTATTCGATATTGGCTATTTTCCAGAATTTCATCCGCTACTTGAAGAGCCTGCATCTTTTCTAACAATCCCCGATAAATTGGTAACTGTTCAATTAATAAAGTTTTAATTTCTTGTGGACCAATCGAAGTGCTTTCAGCTATCTGCTCAATCACAGAACTCAAAAGTGGCATACCACCATGATCATCTCTTTCCCAACGAGTAGTACGTGCAATACCATCAGGATGTAACCACATTGGCGCAAAATCAAATAATGGTGTGAGCTGAATTTTACCATTATTGAAGCGTTGGATTGCTGTATTGCGAGTATGGTTATCTTTATTGCCTAAGGCAACATTTGCGAGATCACGCTTCAAATACTCAAATACTTCCTGCTTTGGTTCGGTACAAGCCTCCATAAGCAGGGTACATATTTGATTATGGGTCATTCTAACCCCAAAGCCCGCCTTCCCACCTAGAGATGCAAGGCTTTCCTGAGCAATTCTTTCAACTTTGCCATTAATTACTTTGCGATCAAATCTTGGAATAAACAAAGTCTTGCCATGTAGCTCAAGATCCCGGTGTACACGTAGTTGCAAGTACTGAGCGACTTTCATATACAAAGCTTCGTTCATCAGGATTTTATTCAAATTTTGATCACTGCCGCGGCTAAATTTAACCAACCAATGCTGCTTAACTTGATCATCTGGAAGAGTATGATCTAGATAGAAAAGATCATCATAACCTTGTGTTAACAACAATTTTGGCCACTCACCCTGAATACCAGATGAACCAGCAATAAAAAGTCCATAAGATGCGAGCGATTCAATAAACTTCTCTTTACGTTCAATAATTTGGCTTAGGCTAAATCCCTGATTCTGCAGCTTTGGGAAATGACTTTGTAACCACTCATGAGCCTCTTTGACTCGCAGATTCCCAATTGGATTTCCTGCGCCTGCTTTTAAAAGCGCCCAGTCCGCTTGTTCCTGAACATTCTCAGAAAAATCAAGCTGTATTAGTAATTCTTTGCGGCCGTATCCTTGAGGTAATAGATCCATAAGAAATGCTGGCCAAGTTGATTCCAATCTATTTTGAACGTTCACTGGTAAGTCATAAGCAAGCGCATGACCATCTCTTAGATCCATATATGAAATAGCATATTCGAACAAATATGATGTACGTGTAGCTGCCTGCCATCCAGCATTTTGATCATCCGTAACCTCAACCAAAGCACAGTCATGCCATTCATAGTCTTGGTAGATTTGCAGTGTACAGTATTGCTTCATAATTTTATTAAAATAGTAAAATATAATGATTTTATTGATTATATATCTATTTTAATATAAAAGTATAATTAAACTAAAAATCTCAATGATCACTCTAGGTGTCTAAGAAGAACTTATACATTTCTCAAAATTGCAATAAACTCATCTGATTTGCAGTAGAATTGATCAATATTAGGTTAAATCTCACCTCCTTATATTTTAGCTATCCTTTACATCATGTCAGAACGTCAACAACTCAGCCTTAGTGAATACCTTGCCACTGTACAGGAAGTCATCCATCTGACTTTTGATGGGGCAGTGTGGGTCAAGGCTGAGATCCGTAATTTAAGTATTAAAGGCGGTCACTATTATCTTGAGTTGGCTGAGAAAGATGAAGAAAGCCATAAGGTGATCGCTAGTTGTAAAGGCACCATTTGGAAATTTACGGCACAAAAAATAGTTCTAAAGTTTGAACGAGAAAGTGGTATTGAACTGTCGAAAGACCTGAATGTACTGATCAAGGTCAAAGCTAGATTTGATCCGCAATATGGCTTCTCGGTCAATATCGAAGATATCGACTCTAGCTTTACTCTAGGAGACATCGCCAAACGCTATCAGCAGATTCTGCTGCGACTGACTGAGGAAGGCCTGCTCAATAACAATAAACAGTTGCCGGTACCCTTTGATATTCAGAATGTCTTGGTCATTGCACCGGAAAATGCTGCAGGGTTAGGTGACTTTAAAAAAGATGCGGATGCCCTGGCTCAGGCTGGTGTCTGCCATTTCGTTTATCATTCAGCAACTTTTCAGGGTAATACTGCTTCTGCCAGCATCATTCAGGTTTTGGGCCGTGCCTTAAGACAGTGGGCTCAAGATTACTTGATAGCACCAGACCTTATTGTGATTATCCGTGGTGGTGGAGCCGTGAATGACCTAGCTTACCTGAATGATTATGATCTGGCCGCACTGCTGTGTAAAAGAACTGTGCCTATCTGGGTCGGTATTGGCCACGAGAAAGACCACACTATTTTGGATGAAATTGCACACCGTTCCTTTGATACTCCGAGTAAAGTGATCGCAGGGATCCGTAACCTGATTGTGGAGCGAGTCAATGAAGTTAGTACTGCTTTGCAGACCATCAAGCTACTGTCACAGCACCAGTTGATCACCTACCAGAGCCAGAGTGATCAGTATCTGAAAACTATCAAAACTCTGACACAGAACCAGATCAATGAAGCCCAACGTAGAGTTGATATGCTGAAGAGTGATACTAAGTATCTTGCTCAACAACAGATTAAACTAGCTTCACAGCAGGTAGAGTCATTGATGAGGGAAACCTTGCTACAGAATCCACGTAATGTGATGGCCAAGGGCTATGCAATTGTCCGTAGCCAAGGCAAAGCCATCCGTTCCATACAGCAGATTACTGACCAGCAATTACAGATTGAACTTAAGGATGGCACCATTGATGCCACCGTGACACAGGTAAACGCACATGAACAATGAAGAACTAAGTTTCAAGAAAGGTTATGAAATTCTCAAGAAAAATGCCGAATTTCTTGAATCTCAGGAAGAACCGGATATTGATAACCTTATGGCGATCGTTGAAGAGTCCATGACTGCCTATAAAGCCTGCAAATTACGTATTGATGCTGTGCAACAGGCGTTGAATGACACCTTTAAAGAATAAAAATTCTAGGTCGAGAAAAGTCTAGAATGTTCTAGAAATAAAGGACATGAGATGGTGAAAACTGACAGTTAACCCAATAAATTTGCTTGAGCAGAGTTTTATTACTAACCACCTTTTCCTCGAGAGGTGTTACATGGATCCCAAACAACATACTTACGTTGTTAAATGGTTGACTGAGGATCAAGCCTGTGTCGGCTTATGTGTCGAGTTCTTCATTAAGCTGACTTAAACCAAATAGGTGAGGCTAATTAATTTAATGGCTGATCTTTAATAATCCCTGCCAGCTGAAATAGTTTTGGGTCAAATGGGTACGATTCATGGACCACTTTCGTTGTGGCAAGTAGCAGCTGCCAACAGCTAATTTAGTTTTCCCATATCTCGCCTGTACCGCTTCTAAAGTCTGCATGAGGCTTTCATTACTTTCACGCTGGCTGTGGTCCGTCAGCAGGTCAGGAGTAAAGCGCTGCTTAGCAATTAAATCCGTCAGAATTACACCACACTTTTTATATTTCACGTCAGATTTATAAATGTGTTCCAGCAGTTGCATAGCTGTTTTAATCAGATCCAAAACACAATCCGTCGGTTCAGGAAACTCAAAAGCCAACGATTTACTGTAATAGGGAACCTTTGAATCAAAAGGATTCGATTGCACAAAAGCAATGACACATCCACATAAGGAAGCGTCTGCTCGTAAACGTATGACCGCATCCTGTACATACTTGCCCATAGCCTCTTTGAGATCATCTTGCTCGGTAACTTTTTCACCAAATGAACGACTTGCTATGATTTGCTGTTTGGGGGGAGGGGCATCATCTAACTGCATACAAGAAACACCTTGCAGCTCCAATACTGTTCTTTGCATTACCACAGAAAAAAGGCTCGCCATGCGATGAGAATCTTGCATCACTAAATCCAGTACCGAATAGATTCCCATGGCATTTAGTTTTTTAACTAACTTACGACCAACGCCCCAAACTTCACCGACCTCAATGTCTGAATAAAGCATTTCCTGATCTAGGAAATCCATATTGAGTAAGTTACACACACCCTTGAAACCCTGTCTTTTTTTGGCAAGATGGTTGGCCATTTTGGCTTCAGTTTTACTACGCCCGATACCAATCGAGACGGGCAAGCCAATCCAATCCAACAATCGTTGTTTCATGTGATGCGCATACTGAGTTAAGTCAAAATTTTGTGCATAACTGGTCAGGTCTAAAAAACACTCATCAATTGAATAGATTTCCTGTTCAGGTGGCGCAACAAAACTAGCCAAAATTGAATGAAAACGCTTGGACATTTCAGCATATAAAGCATAGTTACTGGATAACACCACGACCTGATGTTGCTGAACAATATCTTGTATTTGAAAGAGAGGAACGCCCATTTTGATGCCCAGCGCTTTGGCTTCATTACTTCTTGCCACAGCACAGCCATCGTTATTGCTGAGAACAATGACAGGTTTGTTGTTTAGACTGGGATTAAATACCCGCTCACAACTGACATAACAGTTGTTAATATCAATCAGGGCATAAATCCGCTCGTAACTGCTCATCTGAACTTCTTGATCACACTGGTAACCACACCCCAAATCAGCATGGTTTGATTATCTTTCAAATAGATATCAGCAAAATCAGGATTAGCCGCCTGCAACCAGCATTGATTACCCTCAATCATTAAACGTTTAATCGTAAAATCATTGTCTATCAATGCCAGAACAATATCCCCATGCTTGGCTTCAATACTACGGTCAACGATTAGCTTGTCATTCAGATCAATCCCTGCATCACGCATGGATAAGGATTCCACTTCAACGATAAAGGTTGCCTGTTGGTTTTGAATAAGAAACTCGTTTAGATCAAGGGTCTTATCGATATAGTCCTGAGCAGGGGAAGGGAAGCCTGCAGCAACTTTTTGCAAAGCAACAGGAATCTCATAATGTGTTTTTGTCTCAAGCAATGTAATAGAGGAAATATCGTTAAACTTTGGAGTGTCATTTTTTTTCAGGTATTTCTTGATTTCCAATACACGAGACTCTGGCACCCGAATGACCTTGGTCGGTTCGTTATAGACAAAAGGACGGCCAGAACCTTTGCGTGCACCACCATGCTTATTTTGCGTCATTTTTATTATCAATCTTGATTATGTAACATAATTAAGATTATAGAAAACTCAGAATATAAAAACAAGATTGTCCGTTCTTTAATAAAGTATTATCCCAAATCTTGGGATTGCCATGATATTAGCAAAGCCACAAGATCAGTCAGACGACACAATAAAGATTGTCTAATCCTTGATCGTAGAGACTTTATATTTGAAGCAACAGAAGACCTAAAGGGCTTTACTGGTATCCATTGATTGTTCAGCAACATTAAATAAAACCGTGGAACATTGATTAAAGAATAGGCGTGGAACGTGAAAAATCATAAAAAAAGCCCACTCGAGGGTGAGTGGGCTGTAAACTAGGTGTTAGCATACTGAATTATAACACAATTTAAAAAGCTGTTGTTATTCACCAATTAAAATGTCTATGCGATAAACCATTTAAAATGTCCTGTTTTTAACTGCAAGAGTCAAGAACAGGATTTAAATTTCTTTGTTCATTGCTAGCTTTCTGAGCTTTACGACTCGGCATACTTTTCTTGGCACGGGAACGTTTATTCTGTTTTTCCAACTCTTCATGCTGTTGTTGGATATGGGCCAGAACTGCGCCTAACCGTTTATTCTCAACCACTTCATTCTGCTGCAGTCCAGTCAGTTTATTGAAGATACTGTAGTTGATCTTCCGTCCTTCATACATGATCGCAACAGTGCCATCCGGGTACTCCAGAAATGAAATGTATTGTCCAACTAATTTCTGGTTCAATTCAGTCGGTTCAAGCATATAAATACATTTGTCATACGTCAGGGTTAGATTCTTGGTGACCTTACGTGGTTCCTGCCAGGTAAAAATATCATCCAGTTCAAGATCAGATTCGGTTAATGGTCGATGTAAATTCTTTGAGTTACGCGCACACTTGGCGAACTTCTGATTGAACTGCTCAATGAAGCAGGGTAGCCAAGCATTGGCTTCAGCAATCGAACTGATGCCTTCCAGACGCATCTCTTTGATCAGACGATCCTGAAGTGTCCTGTTAGCACGTTCCACACGTCCTTTGGCCTGTGGTGAGTTGGCAAAAATAATATCGATGTTTAACTCATTCAGAATCCGCCCAAATTGCGTGATCTTGCTGTCTTGGCTCGATTTCTGATTCACTCGGAATACTGAGTGTTTATCGCTATAAAAGGCCAAAGGCTTGCCATATTGCTTAATGTAGGCTCTCGTGGAAAGCATATAGTCGAAGGTCGTTTCAGCCTCACAAAAGCGCAGATGCAACAGCTTTCCAGTGGCGTCATCGATATAAACCAGCAAACAGCATTTGGCGGATCGTCCTTCAAACCAGTCATGATAGGAGCCATCAATCTGGATCAGTTCACCGAAGCAATCACGGTTATATCTAGGCTGATATGGACGTTTCAGACGCTTGGATCGCGGAATCCAGAGCTCATTGGCAGTCATCCAGCGACGAACTGTTTCCACAGGAATATTCAGCTCAAACATGCTGCTGAGCTTCTCATGCGCCAAGGTGGGCCCAAAGCCCAGCAGATGTTCAGAAATAATGGAAAGGCACTTTGCTTTTAACAAGTCATCATGGCGACGATGGCCAGGTTGACCACGACTGGCATGAGCCAGACCTGAAACACCATCTTGATTGAGCTTCTGCAATAACCGGGTAATTTGACGGGGGAAAGATTCAGGATTTCAGCAGCACGGACTTGGGTAATACGATGATCTCGAACGTCTTGCAGAACCGCAAGACGTTGAATTTCTTTGTCAGACATAGTGATCAGCATCTATATTTCATATCCAGTCCATGATGGTTAAATCATCATAAACTAGACATTTTTATTGGTGAGAATACAGACACTTTAAATGGGTTCTAACATCTGTATTTCGTATAACATTGATTATGTTAAATAGAATAGAATTTGAACGATAAAAAATTAACAGTCATACATTATCATTAACAAATAATAGGGGACATTTTTTATGGGTGATAAATTGAAAGAAATACCAGCACTTACTGGGTGTTTTATTGCGGGTACTCTAGTGCGTGTACAGAGGGATCTAAATTTACCACGGAGAATTTGGAAAAAAATCGAAGATATACAGGTAGGTGATCTAGTTTTTGATCCTAGACAGTATCGTGGACAACAAATCCCTCTAAATTCTTGAAATATTTCTGTTCAAAGGCTTCTGGGCTTAAACAGCCGTTTGCAGAATGTCTTCTGATTCGATTGTAATAAATCTCAATATAGTCAAACAAGACAGCATTCGCTTCTTTTCGAGTGGCAAATACACTGCCATGGACCACATGAACTTTCAATGTATGAAAGAAGCTTTCGGTCACTGCATTATCCCAGCAGTTTCCCCTGCGTGACATACTTTGAACGCAGTTATTCGTCAATAATAGCGCCCTAAAATCACGACTACAGTACTGTGAGCCTTGGTCCGAATGTACCATGACACCCATTGGATACCCCTGACGAGCCATTGCATAATGAAACGCATCACATACCAATTGACGGTCTATTCGATAGCTGGTTTGCCAACCGACAATACGACGGCTGAATAGATCCAGCATCACACATAAATACAGCCAACCTTGCTTAGTACGGATATAGGTAATATCTGTTGTCCAGATCTTATTGGGTTCATTGACCGTAAATTGACGATCTAACAAGTTAGGTGCTGTAGGCAAACGATGGTTTGAATCAGTCGTATGCTTGTATTTACGTGCAATCCTGCTACGTAAACCAAGCTTTTTAAGCATTCTTCCAACGGTTCGTTCGCTCATGCTGTAACCTAAATCATGCATGTCATGTACCAATGAAGGTGCACCCAATCGTGCATGATGCTGCCAATATACGGCTTTTAAATCATTATATTTCTGCGCTAGATTGGTCTGGCGCTTTCGCCAGGCATAATAGCCTGAAGTGCTGACACCCAGGCATTTACAGACAGAAGATACAGTGACTTCATTCACATCCAGATCTTGAATTACCGTGTACTTTTCTTGGCATGATCTGTCAGAAAGTACACATGCGCTTTTTTTAAGATGTCATTGACTTCCCTAAGCTGTTTGACTTCTTTCTCTAATTCCAATATCCGCTGTTGTTCTGGTGAAAGTTGACGTTTGCTTGAACCCACTGGATTGGCTTCACGAATCCATTTGTCTAAAGTTGAATAACCCACACCTAATTTCTGGGCGATTGCAGCTGTAGGCTCGTGTGAGTTTGAAAGTGCATAATCAATTGCTTGCTGTTTAAATTTGGGATTAAAACGTTTGGCCATTTCTTGGATCTCCAAAGTTAACGTTACGTTATCTTTAGAGGGAAGTACTGTCCATTATTTTGGCTAGGATCAACATGATGAAATAGCTCTCTTAAAATCAAAGGTTCAGCTTGATCAAATGCAATATCCCTAGTCTGAACGATCTGCTTCAAGAATTTATTCACATTGTTGTCGATATGAGTGACTGTGATCTCCTGCCAGATACTAGGCACAATCAGGGCTAAAGGACGTATTTTATAAAAATGAGAGGCAATATTAATCCCATACGGATCAAGATCACCATAAAATGCCAACAAGCAGTTATCCGATACTTGTTCTAATAATTTAACTACTGTTTTAATGTTGGCCCCATGCCCACGATAGACAAACAGGCTCGACTGCCACTCAAGAGGCAACTGCATATACCAATCAAATACCCTATTCATCATGGCACCATTTTCAATAATAATGATGCGCTGTATCGATTGTATGTCATCCCTGGATGAATTTGGTCAAAAGTGAGACGATAAATATCCTCAAATCAGTAAATCATGGCTTGCCAACTGGTCGAATCTCAACACGTTCTTTGCCTATCCAATGGACATTCGCAAGGCGATTTATACCACCAATGCAATTGAATCCTTGAACAGTGTCATTCGCCATGCCACCAAGAAAAGAAAAATCTTCCCAACCGATGAATCTGTGAAAAAAGTGGTATATTTAGCGATTATGGCAGCAAGCAAAAAATGGACGATGCCCATTCAGAATTGGAAAGCTGCCATGAATCGTTTTAGTATCATGTTTGATGAACGTGTAACCAAGTATTTTTAAAACCACATTTACACAGAATTATTTACACCCTCATTAAATAGTGTAATTATCAGTAGATACCAAATTTACAATCTTCAATGGCTTGCATTTTTTTAGTAGTTGACTCAGCCAACGTTTTACGTTGCTCTTGAATTGCAGGGTCACGAGTAAAAATAGGTAGTTCTTTAACTTTAGTCCGATATTCTGTTTCAATTTCATGACACACTTTAATATTTTCTATTGTTTTATTGACAAAATTTTCATCTACTTTTTTGTACTGATTTTTAGAAATACGTAATGTTTGACCATCATCAGATAAATGTAAGGGCATAGCAGCTAAACCATTATTAACCGCTAAAGTATCATCTTTTTTTTCCAATACGAGAGAACTTCCCTCTTTACCATTCACCACATTACTACGAGCAACCACATTTTCTTTAAGAATATAACTATCTTTACCCTCTTTAAAAATTTGCATAATGCGCTTTCCTTGCACATTTTCTAATTGCCAGTAGCCAACCATTTTGTCATGTTTATTACCACAAGCTGATAAAAAAACCGTCGACATTGATAATAAGATTACTAACTTTTTCATAAGTAAACCTCTGAAAATAATAAAGATTCTTCTAAGCACAACTTTTTATAACTATCACTAGTCGTTTTTAGGTTAAACTGAAATATATCAAAAAATAAATAAAATACATACATTTATTTTTAATTGAATTATTTCAAGTGGAAACTACACCCCAAATTTGCTAAATAGGTTTTCCAGCGTTTCAGTTATACAATGTTTTATGAGATCTGGACTAAATTCAACAGCATCATGAAAAGTTAGAACAACAAAATATCCGAAACTATTCCCAAAAGATGTCAAACAGGAAGCCCATTTGAAACTTTACTTAATGGAAAACGAATTTGGGCTGATAAGAATTTAGCCCAAATTTAACCTGACAGGCACAATAAAAAACGGGGAACTGTCAGATCAGTTTTGAGCTAGTATAAGTGAAGGGTTGTCCTTGTTAGCAGCAGTGTAAAAATGCCCCCTTGGTTATGGTTAATATAGCGGTCTTTTTGAACACTATCTGTACCCTATTCTTTTGAACTGGAAAGCTCTTCAGCCAACTGCTCAGCCTGTTCCAATACAGTTTCTGTAGCCAATAAAGCCATATCAGGTGGATAGCCATACTTCTTCAGCAATCTCTTCACGATGACTCTTAACTTTGCTCTAGCAGCTTCCTTGATCGTCCAATCCAAAGTCACATTCTTACGAATAGAATCAGTGAGTACGACTGCAAGTTCTCTCAATATGTCTTTCTGCATCAATTCTCGAGCACTGTCATTGTCTGCTACTGCTGAGTAGAACGCATATTCGTATTCAGTCAGGTTGAGTTCTTCAGCCAGTTTGTCTGACTCCTGAATTGTCTTAGCTAACTTGATCAGTTCATCAATGACTTCTGCTGCAGTAAGTACCTTGTTCTGATAACCCTTAATTGCTGAAATCAACATATCCATGAGCTTCTTACCTTGGGTGACACTGCGTTGCTCTCGTACCTTAATCTCATCACCAAGTAACTTCTTAAGTGTTTCAAGCGCAATGTTCTTATGCTTATAGTCTTTCATCTCCTGCATAAACTCATCAGAGAGAATCGAGATATCTGGTTTCTGAATCCCTGCAGCATCGAAGATATCTACCACTTGCTCTGTGACTAGAGCTTGGTCAATGGTTTGCTTTACCTTGGCTTCAAGCTCAGCATTACTTAAGCCAGAAATCTTGCCTGTACCATCACTAAACTTAGCAAGACGTGCTTTGACTGCTTGGAAGAATGCCACCACTGGTGCAGCTTCCATAGCATGTGGATGAGGTACAGCTAATGCGAATGCCTGTGACATCGCTGTGACTGCTGTCAGGAAGCGAGTCTTCCCTTCTCCTTGATCTACACCAAGGATATGCTCTTCCGCTTCTAAAATGATGTTGAGCTTACGAGAAGTATCTGCAGTGAAGTACTCTTGGTAGTTGAAGCCATGCAAAATGCCATCAAGCACTTCTAGCTTTTCTTGCAGGATCGTTGCAGCTTCATCCTGCACCAATGCAGGATCACCTTTACCACCTGCTTCTGAGTAAAACGATAAGGCTTCTTTCAAGTCAGATGCGATACCAAGATAGTCCACAACCAAGCCACCAGCCTTGTCTTTGTAGACACGGTTGACTCGTGCAATCGCTTGCATGAGGTTGTGACCTTTCATTGGTTTGTCGATGTAAAGGGTGTGCATACTTGGGGCATCGAAACCAGTCAGCCACATATCACGAACAATAACGAGTTTGAGCTTATCATCATTGTCTTTCATACGATCTGCTAAGCGTTGGCGCTGTTGCTTGGTAGTGTGATGTTTAGCAATCACCTCACCATCTGAAGCTGAGGCAGTCATCACAACTTTGATTACACCATCATTCAGATCATCACTGTGCCACTCTGGTTTGATCTTTACAATCTCGTTGTAAAGGTCTACAGCGATCCTGCGAGACATGCTGACGATCATGCCTTTGCCTTGGTTTGCATTGGCTTTAAGACGCTGCTCAAAGTGTTCTACGATGTCCTTTGCAATGGCTTTGATACGTTCTTTACTGCCGATCAAACCTTCGACTCTTGCCCACTTCGCACGTTCTTTTTGAGTTTGGTTTAAGTCATCTTCAGTAAACTGGTCATCAAAGTCTTCAATCAGCTCTTTGCCTTCCTCACTGATGGCAATCTTAGCTAGGCGGCTTTCATAGAAGATACGAACAGTTGCACCATCCTCCACTGCTTGCGAGATGTCATAGATATCTACATAGTTCCCGAAGACTGCAGGTGTGTTTACATCCGTCTTCTCAATTGGTGTTCCTGTGAAACCAAGGTAAGTAGCATTAGGAAGTGCATCACGCATGTACTTGGCAAAACCATAGACAGTACGTTTACCGACAACCTTGCCATCTTCATCTTTGACATCGACTTCCTTGGCATTAAAGCCATACTGAGAACGATGTGCTTCATCTGCAATCACGACAATGTTGGTTCGGTCTGACAGTTGCTCGTAGACGCTAGTGCCATCATCCGGTTGGAACTTTTGGATGGTGGTGAAGATCACGCCACCTGAACCCACCTTGAGTAACTCTTTGAGTTCTTCTCGGCTGTCTGCTTGTCGTGGTGTTTGTCTAAGGAGTTGGCTTGATGCAGCGAATGTACCAAAGAGCTGATCATCTAGATCATTACGATCTGTGATCACAACGACTGTTGGATTATCCAAAGCCAAGACAATCTTGCCTGTGTAGAAAACCATAGACAAAGACTTACCTGAGCCTTGGGTATGCCATACCACACCGGCTTTCTTGTCACCGACTGCTTGTTGCTGTACCAATTCGAGCTTACTTCTACCTTGATGTTGCATGGCAACTTCTGCTGATTTCGAGTCCGAGTTCACTGCAGACGCACGAATAGTCGAGAGGACTGCTGCATTCACTGCATAGTACTGATGATATGCAGCCATCTTCTTGATGGTCTTAATGGTGATTAAGCCATTGGTATCCTCGTGCTTCGTTGATTCATAGACAATGAAGTGTCGAATCATGTCGAGTAGTGTGACTGGATTCAGTAAACCATGAATCAGGACTTCTAGCTGTGCTTGTGTCTTCTTGGCTTTGGTTTGACCATTGTTTGTCTTCCACGCCATGTAGCGACTGTAGTCTGCTGAGACAGTACCTGCTTTCGCCTCTAAACCATCAGAGATGACGTTGAAAGCATTGTAGGTAAACAAGCTAGGGATTTGGCTTTGATAGGTCTGTATTTGCTTGTATGCGCCTTCTACAGTGGCATTCTCGTCTGTTGCATTCTTGAGTTCAATGACCACCAAGGGTAAGCCATTCACATACAAGATAATGTCTGGTCGTCTTGTCCAGCGATCTTCTTTGATGGTTACTTGATTGACGACAAGGAATTCGTTATTGGTTGGATTCTCAAAGTCAATCAACCAAGCATACTCACCTTGAGTGTTACCCTCTTTGCTCACCTCAATGTTAATGCCCTCAGTGAGCAGTCGGTGGAATGCTTGGTTATTACTGAGTAGATCAGGGGATTGAATATTGGTGACTTGCTTTAGTGCTTCAGTACATTTGTCTTGGCTTAAATGAGGATTTAAGCGTTGTAATGCATCAAGCACTTTGTCTTCCAAGATGACCTGCTTATAGCTTCGTAGAGGGTTAGTGCCCTTCGATTCAATCTCAGGTCCATACACATAGGTATAGCCCAATCCCTCTAGTTGCTCTATCGCCATCAGCTCAATGTCTGATTCGGTCATCTTAGTCACTTGATTATTTCCCCCTAAACTTATCCATATAACCTGGACTCATTAATTTTTTATATGATGTAAAGCTAAGAAACCTTATTCATCGTCCTGCACGTTATAGCCATACTTCTGCACAGCATTCTCAATAGCGCCCTCAAACTTATGGCAAACATATAGATAGAGTTCAGCATCTACCATCAGTACTCCAGGAACACCTAAACCATCATTGAGTGGAATCAGAGTCTTTTGTGAACCAATCTGAACTGTTGGTCGTTGGTATGAGCAATTCACAGTGACTTTATGTGGCGATCTATTCCAGTCAATTTTCTTGGCTTCCCACTCACGACTACCGCCCAGCAAGGTGACTTGAATCTTGGATTCAGTCGCTGTCTTATTCAGTTGTTTGTAAGAGACAAACTTGGCGACTGAACAAGGAGAGTGATAACAGGTTTCTATGACTTTACCTTTTTGTATGCCGCTATGATTGAATTTAGCCGGTGCTGCTTGAACGGTTGCAGCAAAGCTAACTACAGCAATCAAGCCAAATCCCATTTGAATCATGCGCTTTATCATTCTGTTTTTCCTCTTTGTTCTCTTTTACTTAATCCATCGGCACAGCGATCTTATTCACTTTCCAACTCAAACCATCACGAACCATTTTGACAGTGACGGCTTTGGAATCATTTGGATGTTGGATCACAACCTCAAAGTCACTGAATGAGGTATAGCGAGTTTTGTACTCTGCTTGATCTTCTTCTTTGGTTTCTGTTGTTGATGCTCCCTGTGATGAATGTGCTGCATCTTTAAGGTCTTTGCCTTGCATCATCATGGTCATCCCTTCAGGTGTGACAAAACCATCAATCATCTTGTCTACCATGGTAGATGCAAGCATGGCACCTAGTGCTGCGAAACCATCATCTTTATGGGTTGCCATCTCTTTCATCATCATGGCATTCATTTGATCTTTGAAGCTCTGACGCACACTTGGATAGTCGATGTACTTGGACACCTTTTCGCTATCACCTACTTGTGCAGCATTCTTGATGTTATTGATGGCAATGTATGGCGAAGCATACAAGTAGCCACAGATCACTACGACTAAGGCAATGATTGCCCCTATAATTTTTTTATTCAATTCAGCCCCCTGAATGTAAAAAAGGTGAAGCCATCAAATGACTTCACCTCAAATGTTATGCAACTTCTTCTGTTTGGTATTGGACTCTGACTTCGCCGCTCATCAGCTTAGGAAGCAAGGTATCTCGTAGTTGTTCAAGTGTTTGGATTTGCTTCTTGTTAGATGAAACCTTTTGCATCGAAGGAGTAATCAACAGCGAATACTCTTCAAGGTAGTCTAAACTTGGAGTCTTAAAAGAGATATTTAACATATCTTCTGGCTTAACCCTTTGATGACTGCCACTGGTTCCCGAAGCACTCATTGCTAATTCATCAATAACATCTCTTGAATTGAATAAGCTATACAAGAACATTAAATGAGATCCTACTTTAGGCTTCAAATTCTGAAACTCTGTTGAACATACATAATTATCTTTGACATCAGTTAATAACCATATACGAGGCACTCTTGGATTCAGCTTTGAGACTAAAATTGAGTTCTCACATACTCTGTACTTATTACTCAGAATTTCCGCACCCAATTCAATAGTAGGCTTTTCTCCTGAATCAAAAGCAGGCAAACTAAAATGATAGTATGTCTTAAGAGGATCTTTTGATGGGTTCACATTGTCTTTGATATGAGTAGCTATATCACTTACTAGTAAATCATCCCAATCCTCTTTCGCTTCCTCAATAAACCATTGACGAAACAGTGTTTCAGCCATGGCTTCCAAAGTCTTGTTCTGACAGTGCAGTAAGTCGATCTTGTCATCTAATGATGAAAGGATTGAGGCTATGGCTTTTTGTTCAGGGAGAGACGGAAAGCATATCTCTTCTTGATGAACATCATTACGGTTAACTCCAGGCACCGCACTTTTGTCACTAAATTTTTCCCAATCCAATGTTTGCAAAAAGTAGTAGATGAACTTTTTGTCATTCCCCTTAAAGTCGTTTACATAAAGAGATGTGTTTAATGGCCAAAATGGTACATCACTGAAAAAAACTGAACCAATGGTTCCATATCGGCCCGTCACAACACCTGATTCATTTACTTTGGCTTCATTATGAAAATCAGCAAAACCTGAAGAAGCAATGATGGGAACACTACCAGAAACACGAGATTGCTTTGGTAAGTCATAACCACGTTTTAGGGTAAAGAAGCTATCTAATCGCCCAACCTGCCACTCACTCATACAACCACCTTTGCTAAGTTCTCAGCAATGGCTTGGTTTAGCTTGGCTTCCTCAGCAAGCTGTGCTTCAAACTCTGCCTTTAAGCTTGTAAAGCGTACCTTGAAGTCGAACTCATCTTCATCATCAGCTAAACCAACATAACGACCTGGCGTCAGTACATAATCAAGCTCAGCGACTTTCTCAAGTGGTACAGATGCACAGAAGCCTGCAACATCCTCATACTCACCACCCTTGTTACGCCAATTGTGGTAAGTGTCTGTGATGAGCTTAATATCTTCATCAGACAAGACTTTGGTTCTGCGGTTAATCAGATGACCTAGGTTACGAGCATCAATGAACAGAATCTCATTGCTACGATCTTGGTATTGGCTTGAGTTAACACGGTCACGACGCATAAACCATAAAGCAGCAGGAATCTGTGTGTTCAGGAACAGCTTGGCAGGTAGGTTCACAATACAGTCGATGACATTGGCTTCTGAAACCAAGGCTTTACGAATCTCACCTTCACCACTGGTCTTAGAGGTTAATGCACCTTTAGCAAGCACAACGCCTGCCTGACCTTTAGGACTCATGTGATACAAGAAGTGTTGCATCCATGCGAAGTTCGCATTGCCTGCAGGTGGTGTACCTAGAGACCAACGAGCATCACCCACTAACTGCTCACCGCTCCAATCAGAGACGTTGAATGGTGGATTAGCAATGATGTAATCCGCTTTCAGGTCTTTGTGTGCATCATTCAGGAATGAACCCTCAGAGTTCCATTTCACATGCTCTGAGTTAATGCCACGAATGGCTAAGTTCATCTTGGCCAAACGCCAAGTTGTCTGGTTACTTTCTTGACCATAGATGGAGATGTCGTCCACTAAACCCTGATGCGATTCTACGAATTTCTCAGACTGTACGAACATACCACCTGAACCACAGCAAGGATCGAATACACGTCCTTTGTATGGCTCTAGCATTTCAACCAATAAGCTCACGATGGATTTAGGCGTGTAGAACTGCCCACCTTGCTTACCTTCAGCTAAAGCGAACTCACCTAGGAAGTACTCGAATACGTGTCCTAAAACGTCGGCAGAGCGATCTTTTGCATCACCTAGGGCAATGTTACCAATGAGGTCTATCAGCTCACCTAGGCTCGTAGGATCGAGATTTTGACGTGCATAGACTTTAGGTAGTACACCTTTGAGCTGAGGGTTCTCATTCTCAATGGCTTCCATTGCATCGTCTACAATCTTACCAATGGTGACTTGCTTTGCTTGGTTTAACAGGTATGACCAACGTGCGATCTCAGGAACGAAGAAGACGTTGTATGCAGTGTATTCATCACGATCTTCAGGATCAGCTCCTGCAAACTCTCCCTCACCTTCAACCAATAGGTTGTAGTGAGCTTCAAATGAGTCAGAGATGTACTTGAGGAAGATCAAACCAAGGACTACATGCTTGTACTCAGCAGCATCAATGTTCTTACGAAGTTTGTCTGCAGCTTTCCAAAGAATGACCTCAATGGGTTCTTGTTTGGTTTGCTTTGGAGTACGTGCCATGGAATTGTCCTGCAATGAATAGGTTATCTAGTTTTAGTTAAACCAATAGTACCCAATAATACGCTCGTGTGTAAGTATTGATACGTCATTTCTTGTCGTACAATTTAAGTATTAAAAAAGTGTAGCAAGTTGCTACACTTTTCAGACTAATCACAAACCCCACTTTAGCGATCGTTAAAGTGGGGGTATTTTCTAAACTTCTATCGCTTATTCATAGTGATTTATTTTTAAGCGTATTGATGGCTAAAAAATACAATAAAAATTAACTTCGATAAGTGCAAGGCGATTTTCTTCAAGTTTTGTGCTGTAACTGACAGTAAACATTGCTGCGTTACTTGCATAACAGAGACCCTGTAATTATTTTGCAACGGCAAAATTCGTTCAACAGTCTCCTTATCGGGACAATATAGATGCGCGACACGTTCATGAATGATATTGAGATCAATCGCTTTGTCTATTTTACGTATAAGATAATTTTTAGGAATAAACTCTTCTAGCGTAACCATATCAATTTCAGTTTGGGTGGTATAATTTTTCGCATGTGATAATTATAAAAAATTCTCACGTAAGTGTGAGAGTTTTATGAGCAAACTGAAAAGTGTAGCAAGTTGCTACACTTTTTCACTTTTCTGAATAAGCTGTTTTAAAAAATCTTCTAGTTGTAAAAGACTAGCTTCATCAATTTCTGAAATTTTAAGAGAGATATTGAGCTGTTTTTGATTCAGTTTGATATTTCCAGCAACCTTACCATCATATTCGATTTTTCTTACCACTGATGTCGTGGTTACTTTTTCTGGATCTTGACTCAATAGTTTTTCAGCATAAGAAGTAACTTTGCTTTGCTCCAGTTTTTTTTCTTTTAATTTCTCCCAAGCACCGAGTAAAGCTGTTTCCGCCTCCGAAAGTTGCTCTATATGATCCGATAAAAATTTCTTGAACGCTGTTGCAGCAGTACGACCGACTAGACCTGGCTCCAAATCCAGGTCATTCAACATTGCTTTAGGCAGCTTTTCATACGATAGATATTTGTACATATCTTCGCGATTTAAACCCAATGAATTAGCTAAACGTTGCTTGTTCTTCTTCAACTTTTCATCAAGTGAGTTCAAACCAATAAAAATTTCATAATCTGTCAGATCTTGACGCTTTAAATTTTCAGCTAGGGTTAACAAAGATGCTTCTTCATCATTAGCATCAATGATAATGGCTTCAATCACCGACTTGCCGAGTAATTGATGCGCCCGTAAGCGTCGCTCGCCTGCAATCAGTTCATATTTCAGATTATCAAGTTTACGCACTGTAATGGGCTGCAAAAGGCCGATTTCATTAATAGAATCCGCCAGTTCTTTTAATTGAGAATCTTCAAATACTTTACGCGGTTGGTTGGGACTGCGACTGATATCCTCAATAGGAACATTACGTCTAAATTCTTTTAGCTCTTTAATATTGTCTTTCTGTGCTTGCTGATGTTTTTCTGTATTTTGTTTCAATTTTTGAGCTAAAAGCTCTTTAGTGCTTGCCATAATACTCTCAGGTTTAAACTTTCGCTACAATTTCATAAGCAAGGCTTTCAAAAGCCTTACGTACTTTTGAATTTTTTTCTACTTTCAAAAGTGGCTGTTGCAGAATTGCTGCTTGATTAACTTTAGTACTTTGAGGAATGGTAGTTTGTAAAATTTTTCCAACCTGTTTTAAAGCTTCATCCCGAATCAATTTACAAACATTCTGACGTTCATCATGTTTAATCAGTAAAGCGCCTAAAAGCTCTAAATCTGGATTAATACGTTTTATCTTTTCAAGATGGTTTAAAAGATCTGTTACCCCATACAGTCCATATTGTGATCCAGATTCGATAGGGATAATGACATGTGTTGATGATGCTAAGGCATTACTGGTTAATAGTTTAAGACTAGGTGGGCAATCAATTAATATGAAGTCGTAAAGATCTTTTAACAGTTCTAGCTTGATGCTTAATTCTTCTGAAGGACGAGGAGCTTCTTCTTTAAGCTGGTCTTCAGTTTTTCCTAAATTTAATGAGCCATAAATTAATGATACTTTTTCAAAGTTTGTTTCTTCTTGTAATGCATCAGCTAATAATGAAATATCACCAACGAGTAATTCTGCTGAAGTAACAACAATTTCGCTTGGATGTTGGATCCCAATGTGTAAACTTGCGTTTGCTTGAGGATCTAAATCAATGACTAAAACTTTATTGCCAAGATTTGCAAGTTCAGAGGCTAGATGTACAACGGTCGTTGTTTTGCCACATCCACCTTTGTGGTTAGCAACCGTAATAATTTTTGCAGACATACGTGTCAGATGCTTCCGTATTTGAATGTTTAACAATATAAATAACTTTCACTCATCATACTATAGTTTTTAAATTTATAAATCTTATTTATTTAGGTGTAAAACAACTTAAAAAACTAATTTTTAAATAAGCTAGCTTAATTAATAATTAGTATAATTATTTATTTAGCTAATTAATAATTAAGACTGTTTTTTTGCTATATAAAACAAATGCTTATAAGTTTAAAAGTGGAGGGCTTGTCACCGTAAAGTGGAAGGTTTGTCACTCAAAGGTGGAAGGTCTGTCACTCAAAGGTGGAAGGTCTGTCACTCAAAGGTGGGAGGTCTGTCACCGTAAAGTGGAAAGTTTGTCACAAGAGTGGAAGGTTTGTCACTACTATTTTTAAAAAGGTTATATTTTTTAAAAAACTCTTGCAAAAATAAATACTTAATTTGTTGATAAAGTTGGCTAAACAATCTTTAAGGGTGGAAGGTTTGTCACTATGTGTTAGCACCCTGTGGATAAATTTTTTTTATTGGATATTTCCTGATGATTATCTATTCATTTATACCTTTCAAATCTAATGAAAGGTGGAAGCCTTGTCACATCTAGGTTTCTATCTGACATAGCATACCTAAATTTGGAAGAAATAAGTGAAAATGGGTATTTTGAACTGTTAGTTTAGAGCTAAAGGTGGAAGGTCTGTCACTATATGGTGGAAATAATATATTTCATTCCACTTTAAGGACAATAAATCGTCAAAAATGCATATTTCTGATGACAAGCCTTCCACTCTTAGATTCTTGTGGTGAAAGTCTTGAAAGTTTTTCCACTTTTGTATATAAAAATAGAATTAAATATATAAATATCACGGTTATGACAGAATCAGAATCATTGCAAGAAGAATTGAATCATATTCCTTACTGTATAGGCAATATTCGTCATAATGGCGTTGTTAGCACTAGTAACCGCTTAATTCGCCCAATTGAGTTATCAGCCAATGAATATAAGGCGCTCCTATATGCAATGGCTGTTGCAAATTATAGTGAGAAAAATAGGGTAAATGGTGAAATCACAGAACAAACCTATATTTATCTGTATAAGGATGATTTGGCAGATTTACTAGGATTGAATAAACGCAATTCGATTAATGTTGCAATAGACCGGATTTATAAAGAACTTTCATCTAGGGTGGCTCATTTTATTATTGAGGAACCTACTGATGATGGTAAGAGAAAGACTAAAAAAGTACATTCTGTCGTTCCTATTATCCGTGAGTTAAGATGGGAAGATGATTCTAAAAATGCCATTCAGATTCGTTTTACCAGTGAGGTGTTACCGTATTTCACGCAGTTGGCTGGGGGGAATTTCACCACCTATCAATTGAAACATCTGTTTGCCTTGGATTCTGTTGCTAGTATGAGTCTTTATACGTATTTCATTAAAAATGAATTCAAGTACGCAAGCCAAAAGAGTTATGAAGTCCCAATGCTTTTAGAAAACTTGAAAGCTCTGATTGATATTAATGAAACTAAATATGATCGCTGGGTAGATTTTAGACGCTATGTATTAGATAAAATAGTTGCAGAAATTAACGAAAATACAGATCTACAACTAGAGTATGAAACCATAAAAAAAGGGCGCCCAATTGTGGGGGTGAATTTTAAACTGCATCAGCGTATTACTGATAAAACACTAAATGAAACTGCTGTAATTGAAAAAATTTATCTTGATGTTCCATTTGAAGAGAATGCATTAGTAAAAGAATTGGGGGCAAAATTCGATACGAATGTACGTTCCTGGTACATTTTTAATAATGATGAAAAGTATTCGCAGTTCAAGAAGTGGTTTAAAAAAATTGGTTGTCTCACTGACTCTCAAGCAAATATTGTTATTAATGACACTTTATTCCAAATGGATTTTGCTGAAGTTGGTATGAGCTTGAATGACTTTAAACGTAATATGAAGCATAAACTAAAAAATAATCCGGAATTTGTACAAAGTATTCGTGATAGGCTGAATGATATTTTTGGTAAAGAGCTTGTCTAAGGAAAAGTGTAGCAACTTGCTACACATTTTTTAATGTATCACTGAAGAATTCAAGTACTAAGAAAATTGGATACAAAATATCTGTGTGTATAGCTGAATGAAAAATAGTTAAAAGAATAGATATTATTTTTAGATTTTACACTTTTGTTGTTCCTCATATATTTTTGCAGAAAAAAGTTTTTCAGTGCTCAAAAAATGGTGTGGTTAAGATAGGGAGATCAACCAAGTTTTAAGTATATAGAGTAATTTAGATAAAAAATTACTAAATATTTTTATAGCCTTTGTATAAAGCAGCGGATCATGAAAACTATTAAAATAGCCTAAGCTTATTAGCTTTGTTGTAAAAATTTACTCTGAGATGCTTCTTAAGCTAGATATTTGATGCTGTTGCGTCTAGCCACAAATGATAAGCTAAAGACCGTTTTAGCTAAAGATGATGACGATCAACTTGGCGATACCATTGATTTGTAAGTGTCCTCTAAACTCTATGCCAATCTTTTAATTTGGATCACTTTGTATGTCGGCAACTTTTGCAGTACACCATTTAAATAGGCATACAGATCTAGACCATTCAACTTTGCTGACTGGATCAATGTCATGATGTTAGCAACTCGCTGACCACTGCGCAGTGATCCAACATACAACCAGTTCTTACGACTTAAAGCCCAAGGGTGCATTTGGTTCTCCACCAAATCATTGTAAATAGATAGATTACCATCATCTGAATAGCGGCTTAAGGCTTGCCAGCGCTTTAGAGTGTAATTGATTGCCTTAGCGGTGGTAGAGCTTGATGGCACCATCAGATGATGTTGGTTGAGCAATTCATATAGTTGTTGCATCACTGGTTGACTATGCCGTTGCCGGTATTCGCAGCGTTGTTGCGCTGTACCGTCGGTCTTGTGCCTTAACTCTGCTTCTATCGCATACAATTTCTGAATCAGCACCAGTGCCTGTTCAGCAATCTGACTTTTCCCAGTGATATGCAGTTCATGGAATTTACGACATGCATGTGCCATGCAACCTACTTCAATGATCTGACCTGATTTGAAATGTGCTTTATAACCACTGTAATCATCACAGACCAGATGTCCCTGCCAGCCATTCAGGAATTCTTCTGCATGCAGACCTGAACGGTTTCTTGAAAGTCATAGATCACCCCCTTGCTGCAGCACCACCTGTTTTAAGGCATTGACCAGAGGTTCAAGTGTCTACACCACAGCGACCAATCCAATCTGACAGGGTGGATCTAGATAGATCTACACCTGCGCGCAGAAAGATCTGTCGCTGACGATACAGCGGTAAGTGATCAGCATATTTGGATACCAGCACATGGCTAAGTAACTCAAGTGTCGCAATACATTTATCGATCACATAGGCAGGCATCGTTTGCTGAGTCAGGGTGTCACATTGATCACAAACCCATTTACCACGCACATGCTGTTCTTTATAGAACTGCGCTGGTCTGAAATTCAATTTTTCACTGATATTCGCCGATACGACGCAGTGTGCACCCACAGATGTATTGCGTTGATGCAGATTCATGCTCAATACGTACGGTTGCTAAATGATCTGGGAGTAGTCGACGTTTATGTTTATTTATCCAATGAGCCGTAAAACACCCTCATTTATGGAGGTGATATAAGGCTCGATTTTTAATTCTAATGAGGTGATTGTTGTTGCTCGATGTATTGTTTAATAATTTCTAATGGCGCACCACCGCAACTTGAAGCAAAGTAACTTGGCGACCATAAAGAATCACCCCAAAGTTTGTTTTTAATTTCAGGAAAGTCTTTTCTAAGGTGGCGACTAGATAGACCTTTTAAGCTATTCACTAAATTTGAAATAGCAACTTTTGGTGGGTAATTAATTAATAAATGAACATGATCATCCTCCCCATTAAATTCAATCAATACAGCATCAAAATCCAAAGCCCGATATTGGCAATAGTCACCAACATAATATACATTAAATTGTATAAATTGCTGTGTATATAAGTACAATGAAATAAACAACTTACGTTTTCAAATATTTTTTATTGGAATTAATTTTTATTAAGATCGTTTAATTGTGGTCACATAAGTTTTTAAAAATTTACCAAATTATCACCAACATAATTTTGTGATGATTAATTAGGTAAACCGAATGGTAAAAAATCAGGTTGATGGAATTATATATGGCCAGCCTAGGCTTTTATCAGCATTAATTAACTGTATAACCCCCAAAAAAAATTAAAACAGACACTCACCATTAAAACTTAGGTGTAGCACGAGAGTTAAGCAGTATCCGTTACGATGATTTATTGAAGTCATTTTATTTCTAACTGCAATTGAGCAGGCCTACCAATGCAAGCCAGATGTAAACAAAATTTAAAAGCCGGTAGTGCTTTGCCTTGTTTTAAGGAATATAGCTGTAAGCGTGCATTATTTTCTTTTGTTGTTGGGTAACCTTCTAGTTTCTGATTTGCCTTGGCAAGTTTGAGTAGATTCGGCGTAATTTCTTTGTTTAAAAAATTAACCATATCTATTCCAAGTAAATGCCACATGTTGGCAGGAAACAGATCTTTGGCCGCATAGTAGAATTTTTCCAGATTCTGAATATTTTTCCGCGTTGAATGTAAACCTGTATGTGAAGCAGTTACGTGATTAATAAAGAATTCTAAGACATACCTAATATTTTCAGGTGACTTTTGATAGCAGGCTTGTAGATAGTTAAAAAAATGTGTGACCAATAAAAGGTCCTCATTAGTATCAATCATTGACGGTTTGATGTATTGCAGTTCGGTTATATGAAAAAGTCTTGGATTGTTTTTTCTAGATTTAAGTTGTTTGAGTTGGATTGCATTGTCATACCAATACTTGATGAGCTCATGAGATAGGCAAAGTTCTTGTGCTACGCGCTCCGTATCATATTTGTATAACTCTAATAAGCAGAGTGCCTTATAAAATAGATCAAGATCGATTTTAGATTCTGGAGTCGCGACAAAATAGTCAAAAATACAATGTTCTTGCGTTTGATTTACCTCTAATTCTGCATGTAGTGTGTGAGCATTGCTCGCTATCCATTTTTCTTGATTGTTTAGAAGGAGTTTACAGAGCGTTGTAGCATGCATTTCAAAATTGAATTCAGACTGATCATTGAGCGATTTTAGAAAATGTAACTCTTGTGTTGAATTGCTTATCCCCAGCATTTTCTTAACCAAACCATTGCTTAGTAATGGGCGATATTTGGAAAATTGATAACCTGCAATAAAGTAAGCTACATGAATATAACTTTTAAAGGTCTCGATGGGTTCGAGATGCCCCAAAAGATGTGCGATGATAATCCAATGATTTTGATCAATTGAATTACGTAATAACTCAGCCCTGAGCTGATTATATTCAACTTCCGTATAGTCTGTGAGGCTATCAGACAAAAAATGATAATCACATTTAAAAATTAATGCTAAATGATTTGCTGCAGAATGTCTAAATGAATGAAATGTATAGTGATGTTGCTTGAATAACTGATCCATAAAATTTTTAAAGGGTGCAGTCAGCATGTGCTGGCTGAGTTTCTTATTCTCATTGAACTGACTGAATAAATAATCATTCGGTTTTTTTGTTAACCGCTGTTTGACAACATATTGATGAAATTGTTGATACTCAGATGCTTTGAGTAAGCAATACACGGGCACGCTACGTTGCGCGCTGTCAGTCTTTAATCTGTGTTCATTGCCTATTTTTTCTGACCCATATGGCTTGACCAATAATGATATTCTGTTTAATCCTTCAGTATCTTTGATACGTAAACCAATCATTTCATTAATTCGCATCCCAGTTCTGTAAGCAAGCGTATAAATAAGACTAAGATTTTCATAGTCATGTTGAGAGATGATATTTTGTAGATGTGCTTGTTGAAGTTTTTTGATTAACAGTTGAAATGTGACTGGGCTGATAATACGTGTGCGTGGTCTGGTTTGTTGATCCAGCGTCTCTAAAGTGAATGCTGGGGCATCGAATAGTTGTTCTTGAAATTGATGAAAACGTTTGAGTGTTTTTACAATTTGAGCAGCCGATTTTTTAACAGTATCTTCGAGCAGACTTTCAGCAATACAGTTATTTTGATAAATCTGTGCATATATTTTTTGCAGGCGTGTTTCTTCATCGTCCTCAGAAAATTGATATTGTAAAGAATAGATTAGCCAAGGCTCACCAATTCGAGTGTAGTATGTGTAAATTGAGCTTTTGGCTAACTGGCTATTGTTGGAAATGATTTTAGCAAAAATTGTAGCGCAAAAATCAAATCTCTGAGCTAGCAGATCTATATCTTCTTGAGGTGGTTTAAAGAGACTAATTAACCACAGGGTGATTCGTTTACTGTATTCATTAAAGAGTTTTGCATTCTCCATACAATAATCGATCATGAGTTGATAGATTGGGGCATCTGTTTGGCGAAGACGAATAATTTTTAATAAGTCTTTATGAATTTTTAGTACATCTTTTAGTGCATCTTGCTCATGATGCAAATAAACAGTTTGTGGAGGTAAATTCTTAGACTGATGAATGACTTCAGTAGTGAGCTCATGCTTATATTTAAATTTTGGTTGCACAAAACGCTCAAACTCTTGTTCGGGTAAACCACAACTGAGTAAATTCCCGATGAGGCATTCAGAGAGCGCCGGATCTATATCTACGTTGGGAAGCTGTAACCAGTTGTAGCGAGCATGCTGAAGTAAATGCGATAAGCTATTTTTTTTAAACTTTTTCTTTATTTTTCGAAAGATATACTCAAGATAGCCCTCTACGGGAAGATGAACATGTCGAATATCTCTCAGATTAAAATGTATTAGCCACAGACGTGTGACGGGGTCTGGAATAAAATTTCTAGATTTTCGAACAGTATATTCATCAATAAAAATATCGCCATAATGATTAGAATGGGATTCTAAAAAAAGAATATTAAGGTCTTTATAATGGCGTACTTTTACTGGATTTCTGAGGTGTTCAAGCAAGGCATTAAGTTCAGCTTTTTCATTTAAGCCACCAAATAGAATGGCAGACAATATAATATTGCCCACGATTTCCTCATTTGAGAATGAGTCACAGCTTTCAGCCAATTCCCAATAATTATAAAGCTGTTGTACGAGGTCATTTATTTCATGACCATCGGCATTCCAGCTCATGGTCACGATAGGCTTATCTCTTTTAATATCTAAAACAGCATGAGGCAGCTCTAAATCCAAGCGATGCTGAGCATTTAACTCTTTGATGTAATCTTCAAAAAAATCATATGCAAACTTGATCCACTTTTTACTCGTAGAGTTTTTCTTGATGTGGCTATAAACCTCGCCGTAATCACCTAGCAAATGTGGATTCTGATCAAACTGCTGTTCTGAAAAATATTTGCGGAGTGAAGCATGAACTTCATTTTGAATTTTTTGTTCATTTAATTGTCGAGTAAGTTCTCGTTTCTTTTCGGCAAACAGTTGATCTGCTTTTTTAAGCGATGAGGACATTTAAATTCACTCCAATAATTTCAAAATATTCCTGCATTTCATTTAAATGTGTTGCGAGCGCGCGATATTGGTTCAGAGACAAACTAGAAAATGGATGTGCGGCTTCCTGTTGGAAGGCTTCATGTCCAAAAAGTGCAAGTATTAAAGGCTCGGGGATTTGTTTGTTGGTGAGAAAGGCACGTGTTGTATGGCGGTGCCAGTTGGGATGTGCTAACCCAACTTCAGGATGAAAGTCACGCACATTGGAAGGTGTAAGCGGAGTGAGTGTGCCATTTTGTAAAAGATTTAACAGAGGCTGTTCATTATTAAATATGGCATCAATTTGGGCTGAGATTTCGCGGTTAATCGCCATGTAATGTTGTTGGATATGTTCGAGGAAACGAAGATATTTCTTTAATTCACCGATGAGAAATGCACAAAGTGGAATCAAGCGTCCAAAGCCACGTCTACCACCGACCTCTTTGTCAGACAGCATAATTGTCTGTTGCTGAAAACTTATATTATTCAAAAAACCTGGAAAGTCCCGAACAGGTCGTGCAGCGGTAAACAAAAGTAGGATATGCCACATCCAAATGCTATAAGCATTAAAACTTTCTACCCAGTCGTTATCTGAAGTCGTATAAATTTTGGTGTAAAGATAGAAAAGGATGTCCTTTATGACATTTTTACTTGGTGCTTTTTGGCTACCAAAGCAGATGGACTGATCACTATAGACAATATCACCGTAGTCATTTTCAGCGAGCTGTGTACATAGTTCAGATAAAACTTTGACATAATTTTTTTGTAATTTATTTACATTGTAATGGCAGTAAGAGCTTGAAGAAGAGTGACTTGCATCTACACCAGTGATGATGTCAGCAAGTTGCCTATTGCCTGTTTTTTGCAAAATAACATGATGCAGTAATGAGCTAGTTTTTGATAAGTTCAGCTGAGGAATTTTGACTTCATCTTTTATTATTCTAATTTTTTTCTTTAGCTCATCTTCAGTGATGATTGGTTCTGCTTTGATACGATCAATAAAGTGATTTGGGATAGGGATATCTAAATGAACGGTGTTATTGATCAGTGACTCCGGATATTCAAACGTTGCATCTTCAAAAATGCTGAATTTGGTTGAGAGATAGTATTGGTCACTTTGCAATTTAATGACTTGGCGATGATTTAATCTTTTTACACGCCTTTTTTGAAAATTTAACCAGTCTTTAAAGCCAACGCCTGTGATTAAGCAAAGTAATACAACGAGCACGCTTTTATCATTATGTTTTTTATCATCATGATACAGGTATGTAATTAGGTCAGAAATAGTATAAACACTTGGGAGTAAACAACTTGCAGTGAGCAAATGATCTTGTCGTTGCATATGTTTTGGAATTAACGAAAGTGCCATACGTTGGGCATTTTTAGAATGTCTGGCAAGTGGTGTAATCTGATCTGCTTGAACAATAACAGAGGGGTCTTCTTGCTCGTCAAGGGCTTGCTCATTAGCTAAACCTCTATTACTTTTTTTAGTCTCAATGATTTCGTTAATAGTTCCATCGGTATCCCATGTACGATATTGCAGTTTACTATCTACACTTGATTTGGCAATTTTTGGACGGCTTTTTAGTACATAATTGAATGCAATACGTAATTCATCACAGAAATTTTTCTGAAAATCATTTAGTTCTTGATCTGCTTCAGGTTGAAGAGCAGACTCTACAAATTGCTCTAATGATAGAAATAAAGCAGGGAATTTAAGAGTTAAGAATGCTTGATAATCTAATGCGTGAGCATCTTTTTTTTTTGCAAAAAAAGACTTGTTTGCAACGCGGAAACGCTGAAATAAGCGCTTAATCGTATTGAGATGCTCTGTATGTTGTTTTTCAAATAAATCTGGTTTGATCTGCGGCAATGCTAATAAATATAGTGCTGCTTTAAGGACGAGCACATTCCAGGTGAGTAGTTCCGTGTGCGCATGATAAATGCTGGCAATACTGTTGATGTAATACGTGATTGGGGAATCACCAATTTTAGATTTTCTAGACGCTTGGAGAGTAGCGGGAATGCGAGGTGGTGAACTTGTAGAAATATCAGATTCAATCTCACTGAGAACAAGCCCCTTAAGATAATCTGAGCAGTCATGGTAAACCAATAGATCTGCGATAAAGTTAATATGTGCATGAAGACACAAATCCTCTGCATTAAAAAGCTTTTTTAATAAGTCTGATAATAAAATTTTGGGTTGAGGAAGGGGCTTAGTTTCACTTTCGTGCATATGAACAATTCCAAAAATCTGTTGGATTTGGTGAAAAATCATTTTGATTTAAATAATGATCGACGACTTTTGATTGCTTGCTGACTTCGTCAAGTAGATGCTGGCGACGTGCATGGATTTTTCTGTTTCTATTGTGGAGTTGTGTATGGCTAAAATTGAGTAACTTACCAAGCCCCTCAAGACTGAGCGTTTTATGTGCTTTGAATGAATGTAAGCGATTAAAGTCGAGTAAAACTTCAGTCGAAATATATCGGTTGATCGCTTGCTGAAGATGCTGCGGATTTAAATTGTGTATATCAAAAGTATTTGCTTGCAAAAAACTTAAGAATTCAAAGCTTGCATAGTGTTTGAGTTGTTGTTGTAAGTTGGCATCAGGTGGGAACGTATATACATGTAATTCCTGAGGTGAAGGCGGAAGCTTCATGTGATGCAGGTACAAATCAAAATTATCAGCGATCCAGAAATTGGATATTCCTGCTATAGACCAAACATTGAGTTTGTTTGATGCTAAACGAAAATGAGAAGTTAATCGTAGAGCTCGAAAGGCCATGTGATAGCAGTGATGAATGCCAGCAAAATCTGGATGAGTGTTTAATGCGAGTTTAGAAAGATCTCGCTTGAAGATAATTTTGGGGTTATCAAAATTAAATGAACATTCAGAAGTTACTTGTTTACGCGTTCCACGGCACATATTTAGATTATTAAAATATAACTATGATACATTTCTACTATTTAACTGTTTACTTTTCAAGTAATCTAACGGTATTTATTGTGTAAGTGTAGAAAAGTAGACACAATTTATAGTTTTGGTGTGCATAATTTAATTTGGTTCTATTTTTATTAGTAATATTTTTAAGCTATTACCGAGGTTGGGATTGATTGATTGTATGGCTGTGATTCCTGCTACAAAGTAGTAAAAGTTAGATCATAAAAATTTACCCCAACCTTGGCAAGGTCACCGAGATTTATTCCATTAAATGACCTTAATTATAAGTATATGATTTGATTACTGGTATATAGTTTTTGGTGGAGTAAAATTTTGATCAATTTAGATCATTTAATGTGGTTTTGGTCACTTCATTTTAGACATTTTAGTTTATAAAAGTCACCTATGTTTTGATGCTGATTTTCGTGAGAAATAATAACAATATATAGTTTAATATAATGATTATTAATAATTTATAAATCGACTACAACATGTAGTAGCGAAGATGCTCAAAATGCACTTACTACGTAACATCAGTTAAATAAAAGTCTCCCACAAACCCAATACGGTTCACTTGGGCCTATGCAGTCTGAAATAGGTTTATAAACTTAATCTGATCTTAAGAACTTAATCTTAGCTTTGTAGAGAAAATCTCTTGAAGGATGAAACGAGTGGATCAGCGAGTAGATGTACTAAATTTTAAAAAACTATTATATCTAATGAGCGTCTTGATCTTGATTAGCCTTGGGCTATGGTGGGGAAGTAAGCTGCTCTCGAATAAAAATATAGAGGCTAAAGTAGAGAGACAGGTTTCAGAGGCTGAGAGGAGTCCTGAAGTCTCAGAGCAACAAATCTTAATTTCTTCAAAACAAATTGAGCAAGTTGGGATCAAATTACACACATTAGGTGCTTCTTCTACTAACATACAAAAACAAATTATTTTACAAGGGCAAGTACAGTGGTCACCAGAAAGCAAAGTTGTACTGACTAGTCCTGTTTCAGGAATGGTGCAGCAAGTTTTGGTACAACCCTTGGCAGAAGTTACCCGGAATCATCATGTACTTGCTGTACATAGTCCAGATTTAATTCAGATTCAAAATGAAATATTGCAGCTTCGTGCTCAACAACAATTAGCCCAGCAAAATTTAACACGTGAACGTAGCTTATATGCTGAAGGCATTATTGCCGAGAAGCGTGTGCAAGAGGCACAGAATCAAGTACAGCGTCTTAATATTAACTTAGGTGCAAAACAGCGAATGCTGCAATTTATGGGAGGAGGGCAGGTAAATAGTCTAAATTCCATTGTCTATGTTAAAAGCCCAACAAGTGGTTATATAGAAAACTTACAGGTTTCTACAGGTCAGTATGTTGAGGCTGGTACAGTATTAGGTCAACTTGTAAACGCTGATTCACCGTTACAATTGTTATTACAAGCTAATTTAGCTGACAGTAAATATGTGCATATTGGGGATGTTGTTCAGGTTGAAGGTTGTGATATTACAGGGCATATACAAAATATCGCTCCAGCACTTGTAGGGAATACACAAACTCAAAATATCATCGTACAAATGGATACCAAACATAATTGTTTGCGGGTGCAACAATTTGTCAAAGTTCATGTTCAAAGTAAGCAGCCAACAGTAATTGCAGCATGGCCAGTACCAAGTACTGCCATAACCTCACAAGATGGTAAACACATTATTTTTGTTAAAAATCAGAAGGGGTTTGAAGCTGTAACGGTTGAAGTTCTATCAGCTGATCAGCAGCAAAGTTATATTACAGCTGAAAAATTAAAACCCAAAATGCAACTTGCTATCAGTGGTGTAGAGCGTCTCAAGGCGGTGTGGTCTGGCTTTGGTGCAGAGCAAGCACCTATTAGCACTACAGAACGTTGAGGTGAGACATATGTTAAAACGTCTTATCGCCTTTTCACTTAGTCAGCGCATTTTAATATTATTGCTCACATTGGCGATCAGTGTGGCAGGCTACATTGCTTTTACGAAACTACCAATTGATGCTTTTCCTGATGTGTCAAGTACGCAAGTACAAATTGTGATGAAATCGCCCGGCATGACGCCCGAAGAGGTGGAAAGCCGTATTGTTGTACCCATTGAACAAGAAATGTTGGGAATATCTCATCAGACAGTAATGCGTTCGCAATCTAAATACGCGATTGCGATTATCACATTAGACTTTGCTGAAGGCACTGACCCTTATTGGGCTAGACAACAGGTGAATGAACGTTTAAGTAATGTGATGTCTGCATTACCAAGTAGTACGTCAGGTGGAATTGCACCCATGACGACCCCATTAGGTGAATCTTTTATGTTTACCTTACATGGGCCACTCAGTGATATGGAAAAACGAACTCTACTTGATCGGGTGGTTCGTCCACAACTTCGTAAAATTGAAGGGGTCGCCGATGTTAACGCTTTGGGGGGACTTGTTCGTACATTTGAAGTGACCCCTAATTTAGAGGCCCTGGCGGCACGAGGCTTATCTTTAACACAGCTACAACAGGCAATCGAGCTAAATAATGCCAGTGATGGTGCTGGGCGGCTTAATGAAAATGGAGAGTCATTACTGATCCGAAGCGATAGCCGCGTCAGAAACCTTGAAGAGTTAGGCGATATTATTGTTTCTAGCCATCAAGGAACATTGGTGCGGGTTAAAGATGTTGCACAGGTACATACTGGAGCACTCACACGCTATGGTGCAGTGACTGAAAATGGCCAAGGTGAGGCTGTCCAAGGTATTGTATTAACTTTAAAAGGTGCGAATGCACGTCAAGTCGTTCAACATGTTCGTGAGCATTTGTCCGACATTGAAAAAACTCTGCCACAGGGTACAACGATTGAACCATTTTATGATCGTGGTGAGTTGGTAAACCGAGCCATTCATACCGTAAGTAAAACGTTATTAGAAGCTATTGTCTTAGTCTTGATTTTACTTTTATTGTTCTTAGGAAACCTAAGGTCTGCTTTAGTGGTTGCGGCAGTTTTACCATTATCTGCACTAAGTACTTTTTTGATGATGCACCATTTTGGTTTAAGTGCCAATTTAATGTCTTTAGGTGGTTTGACGATTGCGATTGGTTTATTAGTGGATGCTGCAGTTGTAGTGGTTGAAAATATTGAAATGCAACTTGCTGAAGCAAAAGAGTCACCGCAACGTTCTTTTTTACCGCCATTAAATATGATTTACCGCGCAGTGTCTGAGGTTGCAGTACCAGTCACAGCAGGCATGATCATTATTATGTTAGTGTTTATTCCATTGGTCACGCTTGAAGGATTGGAAGGGAAGCTCTTTTCACCTGTGGCTTTAACAATTGTATTTGCTTTATCAAGTTCACTAATTTTTTCTTTGACAGTGATTCCTGTACTGTGTTCATTCTTTCTAAAACCGAAAGCACATCACACACCCTTTTTAGTAGCTAAATTAGAAACTGGTTACCGAAAACTTTTGAATCTGAGTTTAGCCCATCCTAAACAGATTTATGTCTTAGCAGGTGGTACCTTACTTCTGGCTGCATTGATTTTCCCATTCATTGGAAAGTCATTTATGCCAACCATGGATGAGGGAGATACTATTTTACAGTTAGAAAAAATCCCTTCGATTAGCTTACAAAACTCAATTGCATTAGATCTGGATATTCAAAAACGTATTTTGGAACAAGTGCCTGAAGTTGAAAGAATTGTGGCACGTACAGGTTCTGATGAATTGGGATTAGACCCTATGGGGTTAAATGAAACAGATAGTTTCATTGTGCTAAAACCACAAACGCAATGGCAAGTCAAAAATAAAGAGCAAATTTTAGAAAAAATTCGTCTTGTACTTCAAGATGTTCCTGGCGTGAACTTAACATTTAGTCAACCCATAGAGATGCGCACTTCAGAAATGTTGTCTGGAGTACGAGGAGATTTGGCTGTCAAAATTTTTGGAAGTGATTTAGACCAGCTTAATGATTTATCAAAGCAAATTGCAATAGTTCTACAAGGCATTGAAGGCAATGAAGATGTCATGACACTCGAAAATTCGGGAGTACAGTATCAAGAGCTGCGAATCCATCGTGATATGGCTATACGAAATCAATTGGACAGTCAAAATGTTCAAGCCCAACTCAAGATGCTCGTGGAAGGCAAAGAAATAGGTTCCATTATTGAACAGGGGCGCCCTGTTCCATTAATGATGAAAGGGGATCCACGTTTGGGAGAGTCGAGTTTTGAATTTTCCAATATTGCCTTGCCAATTGAGAATGCAGCTGCAGTGCCATTGTTATCTTTAGCAGAAGTGGTTAAGACTGAGGGTGTCGTAAAAATTGATCGTGAAAATGCATCACGAATGTCAGTGGTACGTGCCAACGTACGTGATCGTGATTTAGTTAGTTTTGTAGATGAAGCAAAACAATTGGTTGCAGAGAAAGTCAAGTTACCAACCGGCTACTCACTCAAATGGGGGGGGCAATTTGAAAACCAACAACGTGCGGCTGCTCGCTTAATGCTTGTTGTACCTGCTGCATTAACAATGATCTTCTTTTTACTATTTACGACTTTGGGTTCGGTGCGTCAAGCCGTATTGGTTTTCGTCAATATTCCCTTTGCGTTAGTCGGTGGAGTATTTGCATTAGCATTAACAGGTGAGTATTTATCTGTTCCTGCATCAGTTGGTTTTATTGCCTTGATGGGGATTGCTGTACTGAATGGTTTAGTGATGATTAGTTATTTTAATCAACTGATTTCTCGTGGTGTTGCAATTGAGGAAGTTGTTCGTGAAGGTGCTATGCGCCGTTTACGTCCAGTCATGATGACCGCGAGTATTGCAGCTTTAGGTTTGATCCCATTGTTATTTACTACTGGCCCTGGTGCCGAGATTCAACGTCCATTGGCGATAGTTGTGATTGGAGGGCTTATTTCTTGTACTTTGCTGACTCTGATTTTACTTCCTAACTTGTTTAAAAAATTTGGTTTAGCGCGAGATCATCATGTCTGAAATATGCCAACTCTCTATTAACGTGTCCTCTGATATTGCTGAAGAACTTATGGAGCATTTGTGGTTAATTCCTGAGTTGATTTCAGGGTGTACTTGTGTCAACGCACAAGGGTTTGGTAATCGCCAACATTATCGTAATGTTCAGGAAAAAATTCGCGGAGCAACTGAACGGAATCTTATATTGCTGATTGTACAACACGAATCTGTATCATTGGTTTTGGCGCATATTCAGCAAAAATTTAAATCAAGTGATTGTTTTTATTGGGTCATACCTACATTAATTTCTGGTTATATGAGCCAAGGAGCACTTGACTAATGACATTAAATATCAAATTTAAATCAACACTTCTAGGCCAAATTTGGTATCTGTTTGGGTTGGGCTATTGTTTTACAGTGGCTTCGACAGCAATTGCAAAACCTCAACTTGAAGCTGCTTTGCCACCACTTGAAGCAGTACAACAGAGTCTAGTAGAACATCCGAATGTGCGTGCTGCAATATCAGAGCAAGATTATGCAGACTTTGCCCGACAAGGATTAAAAGTAGGGCAAAATCCGTGGACTGTTACAGCCGGTATGCAAGTACGTAAGACGGATACACAACTAGAGCGAAAACAAGCCAATAGTTATGAACCTAGTTTGGGGATAGAAAAACAAATACGTTTGCCTAATAAATACCGGCTAGATCAAGATCTAGCACAACGTATTTCAAGTATTGCAGAACTGAAGTATGAGAATGCTCAACATCAAGCATCTAAAATGTTGTTAAATAGTTGGTTTGCTTATATGCGAAGCACATTGCATTTGAAGCGACTGCAAGAACAGCTGGATCAAATTCAGCAATTTATCCAAGTGACTGAACAACGTATTCGAGCAGGAGATGCACCACGACTTGAGCTAATGCTCTTGAAGAATGAGTACCAACAACTTGAGGAACAATATATGCAAGCTAAAGCTGCATATATTCAAGCTCAGCAATTGTTGGCCCGCGATTATAGAGGAAAGATCCCTGAACAGTGGAGCAGCGATGTTATACAGCCTAGCCCTATACAGTATAGTCAAGCAGAGTGGGTACAGAAAATTTTGTCAGTTAATCATGAGTTAGCACTCGTAAGGATGCAAGCTACACAGCAATACGCAGTATTAAAAAGAGAGCAGCTTAATAGACTGCCAGATCCTACGATTGGTTTTGGTTACAGTAGGGAGCAATCGGGAGAGGAGAATTTATTAGGGGTTAGTGTTTCAATTCCTTTGACTGCGCGACAAGTCGGTATTGCTTCAGGAATGGCAGCGGCAGAAGCAAAAAAAGCGGATTTGGAGGTATTGCGTGTAGAAAAACGTCTGCGTCAAGAAATACAGGGGTGGGTGATTCAAATGGAGTCAGCGACTGTACGGAATACGAAGGCGCAAGAAAACTTACAACTGTTGCAACAACAACATCACTTGATGCAAAAAGCGTATAAATTAGGTGAGTTGAATCTCAATGAGCTTTTGTTGCATTCGCAGCAATTGATTGAAGCACGTAGCCGAGTCGATCAAGCTAAAGTAGATTATGCAGAAAGTATGAGTTCCTTATTACTTGATTCTCATCAATTGTGGCCTTTACATGAGATGGATAGAATTTAACAGTAATATTTACGAGCATAGTAGGGATTATAAATTTGCGCTGTAGTTTGGTAAGCAAGAGAAAAAGGTGTTATGAGAGTTCTATTGGTAGAAGATGATAGCTTGTTGGCAAAAGCAACTGCACGTGGTCTAGATCAAATGGGCTTTGTAGTTGACATTGCGAGCACAGCAGAGCAAGCGTACCATTTTTTAGTGAGTTATCATTATCACTTTATTCTACTAGACTTAGGTTTGCCTGATCGAAATGGGATTGAAATTTTAAAATCACTACGTCGCAAAAAGAATCAAGTTGGAATTATTATTCTGACTGCTCAAGATCAAGTTGATGATCGTATTACAGGTCTAGAGGCAGGAGCTGATGATTTTGTTGTTAAACCTTATGATTTACATGAGGTCGTAGCAAGGATTCATGCTGTATTACGCCGAATTTCAGGAGAGGTAGGGGACCTAATTCAGGTTGGAAATATTAGTATTAACAAAGCGAGTAAACAAGTACTGTTAAATCAAGTCGAAATTGAGTTGACACATAAAGAGTTTCATTTATTGGAGTTATTTACTCTCAATCGTGGTCGTGTAATTTCGCGTGAAAATATAGAAAATTCATTTTATGCTTATGACGTTGATGTGAGTAGTAATGTTGTACAAGTCCATATTCATAACTTGCGTCGGAAATTAGGTAAAAATATTATCCGTACAGTACAAGGTTTTGGATATATCATGGATGAACAGCATTAAATGGCTGATCCAATTCGCAGCTATTCATTAACCCAGCGCTTATCTATAATTTTACTGGCAATTACCACTAGCGTTTGGTTGGGTAGTTTAGGAAGTATTTATTGGGGAATGCAAAACACTGCCAATAATATTTTTGATAAGTCATTAGCAGAAACTGCTCATGCTTTATTGTCTACGACTCTAAGTACCCTAGATGGAAAAGTACCGCAGCATACAGTGATTGAAAAAGCTAAGGGTGAGCATTATGACCAAATTGTATTTCAAATTTGGCATCGTGATGGACAATTAATTTATCGTTCTATTGGTGTGGAAACACAGCCATTTGTTCAGCAAGATAATTTTGGTTGGATTAAACTGAATAATAATACTTATCGTAGTTATTCTGTTTGGGATAGTACGCATACAATACAGGTACAAATTGCGCAGGTTTGGACAATTCGAAAAGATATTCAGCAAGATATGTTGCTGTTTTTGATTTTGGTTTCAATCATATTTTTGCCATTATTATTATGGTTGATTATTTGCACGATCCGTCGTCATTTATTGGCTGTATATAGCATTAGTCAAAACTTAGAAAAACAATCCATTGAACATTTAAATCCAATTAAGCCAGTTGTACCGAAAGAAATAGAACCTTTAGTGAGCTCTTTAAATACCTTACTTAGTGAGATTGCTGAAAGTATGCAACGTGAAAAACGTTTTACCTCAAATGCCGCTCATGAACTCCGTACACCATTAGCTGCTATACGCTTACATGCCCAAGTACTTCAAAATGCACGTTCCAATGAGGAGTCTAAGGAAGCTGCACAGGACATTATTACAGGAGTAGACAAAGCATCAAGAATGATTACTCAGTTGCTTACATTAGCGAGGCTTGAACCGAATGCCACACAAAACAAAAGCAATATTGATTTGGTAGATATTGTTAAAGGTACAGTTGAAATGATGGGTATTCAGTTCAGAAAAGCAGGTGTAGACTTACAATTGCATCTCACCTCAGTGTGCGTTTGGGGGCAGTCAGATCAGTTGGAAATTATGTTGAGAAATATACTCGAAAATGCCATTCTTTATCGTAGTTCAATACATAAACCTATTATTAAAGTCAGTTGTGGAAGTATTGGAAATGGTAGTTTTATACAGGTTGAAGATAACGGCATAGGTCTAGATGAAGCACAAATCCCATTTATATTTCAGCGTTTTTATAGAATAAATCAAGCCAGTTCTGTAGTAGGAAGTGGTCTGGGATTATCTATTGTGAAGCAGATTATTGACTCTCATTTAGGCAAGATTACTTTACAACGTGCAAATGCAGTTGGAGGATTGATTGTCAGAATTGAATTTTTCAAAAAATTGAATATTTATTAAAACGATAGTCAAAAAAATAGATTTTATCATATTGATTTATAAATTTAATTTAAATGCTGGCGTATATCGTTGTCCACTCATAATGTTCTCTCCTATGCAAAAAGAATAGACGAAATTTGTCTAGGAGAATGGTGGCAGTCCAGGGCCTGGTTCAAGCATGACTTGAGTAATACTCGGGCTGTGCTCATGATTTGCTTGAGCATTACTTGCGGATTTTCCCCAACGTGCTTGGGCTGCATTTTTGGTTTTATCAGATTTGATTTGAAATCAAAATATGTATAAGTTTTTGTAGCTCTCAGATTATTTTAAGTCATTTTTAAGATTCAAATTTTAGGCTAAAGCATATTAAAGTCTTTGAACTAAAAAAAATGCTTAAGCTGCCTTCTTTTCCCGGTCTACGCCAGATCAAACCCCTCAGCCTTGCACGCTTCAACCTGTTACTCGCCATTTGGCTGGGACTGGTCTTAAACTTTGCTTTCTATCAGAAAATCCATCAACTGACGCCTTATACCAACCTCAAGGCAGACGCATTATTGGCGGCTACAGTCTTGGTAGTTATCGGCTTGTACAATCTGGTCTTGCAGTGGCTGAACTGGAAATGGAATGCCAAGATACTGGCCAGTGTGCTGATCATTCTGGGCGGTTTTAGTGCTTATTTTGTCAATAGTCTGGGGGTTGTTATTACGCCGGACCAGATCCAGAATATGCTGCAGACCGATGCCCGGGAAGTCCGTGATCTCTGGTCAATACGGCTGGTGATCTGGACGCTGGTCTTTGTGATTTTTCCTTTGTGTATCGTCTGGATGCTGAACATTCAGCCTGCATCTTTCGGGCGTCAATTGTTGCATAAAAGCCTGAGCAGTCTGTTTTCGGCCGTATTGATTCTAGGACTGTTATTCTGTTTTTATGTCGATTATGCAGCCATCTTCCGCGAGCACCGCGATCTGAAGGGCATGATTTCCCCGCAAAATAGTATTGCATCCACCGTATCCTACTATAAAAAGAAAGCACCTAAAGCCAATTTGCCTTTGATTCCTTATGGTGAAGATGCCCATCTGCTGCAGCAGGCTCAAATACAGAAACAACCCAAATTGATGGTGCTGGTGGTTGGGGAGACTGCACGTGCCGAGAGTTTTGCTTTAAATGGTTATGCACGCAATACCAATCCTGAACTGAGCAAGTTACCGATAATTAATTTCAATCAAGTCAGTTCTTGCGGAACTGCCACAGCTGTTTCAGTACCGTGTATGTTTTCAGGGATGACACGTCAAAACTATAATGAACAGTTGGCTAGCCACCGAGAAGGTTTGCTGGATATTGCTCAGCGGGCCGGTTATCAGGTGACCTGGATTGATAATAATTCGGGCTGTAAAGGTGCCTGTGACCGCGTACAAAAATACCAGATTCCAGCCCAACTGAAACAGAGATGGTGTGATGCTGGTGGTGAATGTTTTGATGAAATCCTGGTGGATAGCCTGAAAGATTATCTGGCGCATCTGGATAAAAACAACTCGAAACCGCAGTTAATTGTACTGCATCAGATGGGCAGTCATGGCCCCGCATATTTCAAGCGCTCCAAAGCACCATATCAGCCATTTCAACCGACCTGTAATACCAATGCCATTCAGGGCTGCAGTACAGAAGAATTAAAGAATAGCTATGATAATTCGATTGTATATACAGACCATGTTCTTGCCGAGATCATTGAAACTTTAAAGCAACAGACTCAATATCAAACCGGTTTCTGGTATCTGTCTGATCATGGAGAATCTACCGGAGAGCACGGTTTATACCTGCATGGTGCTCCTTATAGCATGGCGCCCACGCAGCAAACCCATATCCCAATGCTGATGTGGTTTTCTGATACCTGGCAACAGTATAATGCCCTGCAGCTAAACTGTTTAAAAACACAGACCGGACAGGCACGCAGTCACGATCATCTTTTCCCCAGCTTATTAAGTATGCTGGATATAAAAACGCAAGTGATTGAAGCTAAAAATGATATGCTTGCACAATGCTCATCATCATTAAAAAACAGAGCTTGAAATGCATAAAATACTGATTATTGAAGATGACTTTATGATTGCCGAGTCGACTGAAACATTGCTTAAACTGCATCAGTTTGAGGTGTACTGGGTCAATAATGGGATTGAGGGTTTAAAACAATTACAGCAGCAGGTCTACGATATTGTGCTGCTCGATTTAGGTTTGCCAATGATGGATGGCATGTTGGTGCTAAAAAATATCCGGCAGAAGTTTCCGAATTTACCGGTATTGATTATCTCTGCCCGGGATCAATTACAAAACCGGGTAGATGGGCTGAATCAGGGAGCTGATGACTACTTGATTAAACCCTATGAGTTTGACGAACTGCTGGCCCGTATTCATGCCTTAATCCGACGTGCCGGCTTAAAAAATACTGTGACAGATATGAATAAGAAATTATCACACAGTGGGCTGGAACTGGACCTGGAACAGCACATCGTATGCTTTAATGGTGAACCGATCGAGTTGTCTAATCGGGAATGGTCTATTCTCACTGCACTCCTCATGCATCCTAGCAAAATTTTTTCTAAAAACGATTTAGAAGACAAACTTTATGATTTCGATAAGTTGACAAAAATAACTAATCATGCGAAAAAGTTTTTTTAGTTAACAGATGTTCACACATGCCTCGAATTGTTTCTGTACCACTTAGTTTAGAACAGCGAGAATGACTCATTTTTCTGGCCAAGCATGCAAAACATTGGCGTGAAAGACAACGTGCCCAAACTATTCTCTGGCTTTCTGAAGGTAAAAGTGTTGCGGAAGTTGCCACTCTACAAGAAACCCCAACCTTGGCAATAGTCACCAACATAATTTACATTAAATTGTATAAATTGCTGTGTATATAAGTACAATAACATCAATAACTTACGTTTTAAAATATTTTTATTGGAATTAATGTTTATTAAGATCGTTTAATTTTGGTCACATAAGTTTTTAAAAATTTACCAAATAATCACCAACATAATTTTGTGATGATTAATTAGGTAAACCGAATGGTAAAAAATCAGGTTGATGGAGTTATATATGGCTGAACCGTACCGGGTTTGTCGGAGACTTTTTTATTTAAGTTAGGCCACCTGACCTAACGGGTTAATCTTATGCTGCTGTTAGGGTCTAAAAATAGCAGTTTTGAAGGGCTTTATCGAGTGATTTTTTCAACACTCTACGCAATTATGGATATCATAGTATCCACTTTATGTTTTATTTCGCTATAATGGATATAACTGTATCCATTTGGTCTTTACGGATGAATTTTACCTTACTTGATGATACCGATGTAAGCCAAGCTTATGCGGCTTATTTACGTGAGTTACGCAAGCAGGCAAAGCTGTCGCGCGCTGCATTGGCTGAGCGAAGCTGCGTACCTGCGGCCACCATTAAGAAATTTGAGCTGACCGGGCAAATTTCATTTCGTCAATTGCTGTTGCTATGGCAGACACTTGATTCGCTAGATAGGCTTTATCAGCTCACGCAACTTAGCAAAGAACGCGCTGCTATACCCATGAGTATTGATGAGGTGCTAAAAGATGAGTTTTAAACCGATTCAGAAGCTTAATGTTACTCGTACGCTAAGCTCAGGTGAGCAGATATCTGTTGGAGTCTTGGCGCAGAATCGGCAAGGCGTTTTTTTTCAGTATACTGACGACTATTTGCAGCAGTTTGGCAATTTATCACCGTTTACCTTGCAAGCGAATACGCTAGTTCAAGCCGCACCTAAAGCGCCGCACCAAGGTGTACATGGCGTATTTGGGGATTGTTTGCCCGATGGCTGGGGCATGTTGTTACAAGATCGTATTTTCCGGCAAAAGGGCATCCTACCTAATCAATTAACGGCGATGGATAGACTGGCCTTTGTCGGTGATAAAGGCATGGGAGCGCTGTCTTTTGCTCCGGTGTCTGAGTTTTCAGCCACGACATACGCGGACATTGATTTAGCAACCTTGGGCTTAGAAGCACAAACGCTGTTCGATGCTTCAATGTCAGATTATATGGATGATAATCACGATGAGTTAGATGGGCATACGCAACAGGTGTTGGCCGCATTAGTCGCCGGTGGTAGTTCGGGTGGAGCAAGGCCTAAGGCGCAGATTTATATGCCTGCAGGGGAAACTCAGCATTGTCGAACCTTTGCTCAGCCTGGAGATGAGGCTTGGCTGATTAAGTTTACCTCGAAAAATCTCGCGCTCGGGCATGAAGAAGGGTTGTGTGAAGCGGTTTATTTGCAAATGGCCGAGCTTGCCAAGTGCCAACCACCAGTCTGGCAACTCATTGAAGCACCAACTACAAGCGGTGCGTCTGCCTGGTTGGCGCTTAAGCGTTTTGATTATGTCACGGAGCAGGCCCGTTTAAGCGGTAATCGCAGTTCAGGTCGCTTGCATATGCACAGCGCTTGCGGGCTGCTGGATGCAGACTTTCGAACGCCAAGTTTAGATTATATTGACTTGATCAAAGCCAGCCGTCAGTTGTGTAAATCTCCTGCTGCTGGGCAGCTGCAATTTCGCCGTGCCGTTTTTAACCTGCTGTCGTCTAACCAAGACGACCACAGTAAAAACTGGGCGTTTTTGCAAGCGGATGACGGTCAATGGAACCCTGCACCTTTTTACGATGTTACCTACAGCCCACATCCATTCAACGAACACGCCACTGCTTTCGGCGGTTATGGCAAAGCGCCATCGCTTAAGGTGATGCAAAAACTTGCTACTAGTGCTGGCTTTGCGAATTGGAATGATGCAAAGCAAGTTATTGAAGAAGTCGCAGAAGCCATCAGCCAATTTACGTATCTTGCCAAGCAACAAGGGATCAGTAAAACAACAATGTCCGTGATTGCTAAGACATTGGAGCAGCGTAAACAAGAAAATGCAGCGCTTTTTCTATAACAATAAGAAGGGACAGTAATGAAGCTCGGCCGAAACGATCCTTGCCATTGTGGCAGTGGTAAAAAATTTAAACGTTGTTGTATGAGCAGCGTTTCCAAGCAACATGCCCAAGTCTTCGATGATGTTGAAACCATGCTGGCAATGAACCCAAATTTGAGTCTTGATGAACTCAATGCCGCTTTGCAGCACAAAGTGCAAGAACGCAATCATCAACCTCATCCCGATTTTTGTGGCGTAACGCCAACGCAAATGGCCAATTGGCTTTATGCGCCTTTTGATGAATTAAAGTGGGTGACAATTTGCACTCCCGACTCTCTTTCTGCCAGCCCAATAATGCGTTATCTAGCCCTCATTCTTGATGAGGCCATGGCGCAAGAAGGCTCCTTCAAAGCCACGAGTAAAGGCAACTTACCGGCTAAGTTGGTTAAACAGGCCAGTGAGTTATTGCCTGAGTTTGCCGTTGCTCAATTAGAACGTAGTATAAGCATCAGCGAGTTTTCGGGCAGCAATGAAGACAAATTTAATGCCTTGCACTACACCCGAGTGCTTGCCGAAATTAGCGGTATTATTTATCGGCGCAGTGGCCGCTACCATGTAAAAAAATCAGCGCAAAAGCAGTATCAAGCGCTAGGCATACAGGCCTTTTTCAAACCTATGTTAGAGGCCGCTATCAGCAAATATAACTGGGGTTATTTGGACAGTTTCGAATACGATGTCGACTTGCGCACTTTTTGGTTGTTTATGCTGTGGCGTATTCAAAGCCACAACAGTGTGGAGCAGCTTGTGAAAGAGGTGATGACAGCTTTCCCTAATCTATTGCTGGTATTCCCTACGGATGATTACTTCTCGCCAGAAAGAAACTTAAGTATGCTCATCGAATCACGATTTATTGAGCGATTTTTGCAGTTTTGGGGATTTGTAACGATTGACCCAAGACGTTATATAAACGCTGAACAAGTCGCCAGAGTGATTCAGGTACAGCCTTTGTTAAAACAAACTTTTCAATTCACAATAAATAAATAGCAAGGTCACCGTGAGCGAATTTCAATACTATAAATTTGAGCGTCTGGATGGGTATTTAGATGCTAAAGCACGTCAAGCACTCAGAGCCATTTCAAGCCGTGCCGAGATCAGCGCTACGGCCTTTCAGGTGTATTACACCTACAGTGATCTAAAGGCCGAGCCTTTTGAGCTGATGTTAAAATACTTTGATATCGGTTTTTACTATGCCGATTGGGGCTCAATCGATGTATACATCAAGCTACCAGCAGGAACGCTTCCAGATGCGTTACTTGGCTTTTCAAGTGATGGACTTCATGTTCACGAAAACGATGAGTGGCAGTTGCTGATTTTTTCCCTTGAGGAGTGTGATGAGTATTTTGACGATGAGCATGCTGACGACTTTTTCCAGCATTTAGCCGCTTTACGCGGCGGGTTAATGCAAGGGGATTGGCGCCTTGTGTACTTAATGTGGCTCAAAGCGTTTGATTTTAATGATGGCGTTGAGCGAGTGCCGTTAATTCAATTCGATTTTGAGCACCTCAGGGAAGAGGAGCAGGCGTTTGCTGCGCTGTATGATATTCCCTTAGCATTGGTTAAGGCGCTCGCCATGGTGCTGAGCGAACAACCCAGTCACCAAGCCAAACAAACTCAGCTTACGCTTGATGCGTGGATCCATAATCTCTCGCAAGCAGAGAAAGACACGCTATTACGCACGTTGTTTGAGCAAGGCCAGCTAACCCGTCACCAAGCCTTAGCGCTGACGCGAAAAGAACCTGTCAACACAGACGAGATCTATCAATACTGGTTAACTTCCGCCGTCATTTCTCCTTTCATTGAGCAAGCGCAAAGTCAATTACAGCAAGAGCAAGCCGCAGCACTCGCAAAAAAATTAGCTATCGAAAAAGCGGAAAAAGAAAAAGCGTTGACGTATATCTACAATCAACGTGAGCACTACTGGCAGCAATCACAAGAGCAAGCGGATCGAACTTGCGCCAGTGGTTACGATGCGGCATCACGCTATCTGCATCAGCTGTTTGAGGCCTATCAGTTCAAAGCTGATGAAGCGGCGTTTGAACAACGTTTTAAGCGCTTTGTTGTGGCGAATAATAGCCGTAAAGCACTGTTAAATCGCTTGAGTGATTTGCTTTAAACGATGAGGCGATAGGCTGGCCAAATGACGTTAGCAAAAAACCGATTGAGGGTTGGTTGAAAGGTTGTAAGCCCACCAAAGGTCTACAAATTGTTACCTATGAAGTCACTTTGTGTAGACCTCGGGGTCTAAGTAACGCGCTTTTACCATCTCTGTGGTAAATACTGCGTGAAATACAAAGGCATCACGATATTGGTTTGCTCTAATGCGGATGAGCCTTGTGTACCCGTTAACTTAAAGGTTTTACTTGGAGTACATTTTTCAACGTAGGATGCCAACGATTTTGCTCTTGTACGTTTACCACTTTTGACCTCCACAGGGACGATATCGCCTTCATCGGTCGCCAAAATAAATTCGATTTCGGCACGGGCGTCATTCCATGAATAGCTTGGGTCAACGCCAATGGCAGTGAGCTCTTGTTGCACAAAGTTTTCAGCCACATAACCTTTGTATTCATAGTTTTGTTGCTTAATTTCTTTATAACTGCTGCCGAGCATATGATTAAGCAGACCCACATCAAACAAAAACAGTTTCACCATATTTTCTTTTTTATAGGCCGCTAACGGAGATTTCGGCAATCCTTCAATAGGGTAGTTTGGCAAAGCTAGGCGGCAGCAGTTAAGCCAATGGATCGCGGTTTCAAAATCGCTATAACGAGATTTACGCTCATGCACATGCTTAAATTTAAAGCGTTTAACCGACTCATCGCTGACAAGTGATAGCTGGGCTGGAATGCTATTAAATACCGATTCAATCAGTGTGGTGTCGACCTTGCCCGCGTACTTACCAAAATCGCGGCGATAACCTTCCACTAAATCGGCATGAATTTTTGTGACTTTTTCAACACGCTCTAGAATGCTTGAATCCTTATACTGATACCAAGCAGAAACGGCTTCCGGCATACCACCAGTAAAAAAGTAGTCAGTGAGTTTGTCCATCAATTTGGTGTGTACTGCCGGTGTGCTTGCTTGACTATCAAACGCTTTGATCAGCGCTTGCTCGTTGGATGCGTAAATAAATTCTTGGAAGGTCAGTGGTCGTAAATTGTATTGTTCTACCTTGCCCACAGGGAAGGTGTTGAGCAAACCAATATTCGAGCCGCTGGCAGCGACAAAATAGGACGGTGCTTTTTCAGCAAAGTACTTTAGTGAGGTAACGGCACGTTCACATTCGCCAATTTCATCTAATATCAGCAGATCGGTTTCTGGGTTGAACGCTTGGTTGGTTAACAACTCAATATTCATTACTAGCTCGTCAGGTGACAGAGAGCCATCGAACGCTTCTTTGTAGGCAGGGTTTTCAAGGAAGTCGATACGAAGGATGTTGGCAAAGGTATTCCCAAATAACTCTTGTAGCAGATAGGTTTTACCTGTTTGTCTTGCACCATCGATCAATAATGGCTTGCGCACCGGTTGATTTTTCCATGTTATTAGGGCGTTTAGTAAGTTGCGCTGCATTGTCATTTCCCGCCAATTAAGACTGTTAACTGCCTGTAGTATAACTCAGCCTACACTTTTACGCGCAGAAAAGTGCGGAATTTTACATTTTTATGCGCATAAAAGTGTAATTTGATGACCTTTGGCATTCAGGGATTCACATCATCGCCTTGGCCAACGCGCAAGCTAAACCTAAAAGTAGGATATAAATCCAATTATATTGAGTAAAGTGGGAATATAGTCCCTTTGGTTGGTGATATGGCTAAGCGTGACTTACACAATATATTGTTTCCAAAGCAGCGTAAAATCCTGACGCAGTTTGGTGAAGACTTGCTGTTGGCGATGAAAAGACGTGGTTTTACCAAAAAGCTACTGTGTGAACGTACTGGTTTTGATCATAAAACCGTGAATTAAGTCTTAGCCGGTGATCCGGGCGTTGCCATAGGCACTTACTTAAAGGTGATGGCCGTTCTTGGCATGGAAAGCAACTTTGCAGAAATGGCCGCCCATGATGAAGTGGGTATCAAGCTGCAAAACATAAAATTGCTGGAAGGTTCAAGATGAGCCGTGAAATCGTTGAAGTCTATGCCGACTGGCAGCCAATTGAAGCACCTTTGCTAATAGGGCTGCTTTCTTACAGCGATTCAAGCCGAGGTGGCGTGTTTAGTTTTGCCTACGATAAAGCATTTTTAACCTCAGCCTATCGCTTGCAAATTGATCCCATCCTGACCCTCCACTCCGGTGTACTCTAAAACGATGAAGTCGATAAAAGCTTCCGCGCATTTCTTGATTCATCGCCTGATAGATGGGGGCGTATTTTAATGCAGCGGCGTGCGGCGATTGAGGCGCGCAAAGGCATTCGAGCAACAAGTCGATTAAACGAATTGGATTACCTGCTGGGCGTAAATGACTCTTACCGGATGGGTGGTATTCGATTTAAGCGAACAGGCTCGAATGCTTTTTTGGACGACAATTCTGAATTTGCTGCGCCGCCAATGGCTTCTTTGCGAGAGCTAGAGCATGCAGCAATGCAGATTGAAAAAGACGATAACATCGACAGTGACGAGTATTACCGCTGGTTGAAAATGCTGATTTCTCCAGGCTCATCATTAGGTGGTGCAAGGCCCAAAGCTTGTGTCACAGATGAACAAGACCACTTGTGGATTGCTAAGTTTCCCAATTTAAACGATACCACATGATGTGGGCGCGTGGGAGATGGTCTGTTATGAATTGGCGTTAGCGGCAGGTGTTGACATGTTTCCAAGTGAGATGAGGCAATTTTCGTCACAGCACCATACCTTCTTAACAAAACGGTTTGACCGCGACGGTGACAAGCGGCTGCATTTTTCGTCGGCCATGACACAGCTTCAATACTATGATGGTGAACAATCTCAAGGTGCCAGCTACTTAGAGATTGCTGAATTTATTTCCAATTGTGGAGCACAAACCACAGCTGATTTAGCTCAGTTTTGGCGTATGGGGGTAAAGGCATGGGGAAGTGTTTAATGAAGTGCTGCTGTTTATTTTGGCTTGGTATTTGGTGAAGGGATGTTTTCTAATTTCAATGAAGGTTGCTTGTTACTGTTGTCATCAATGTACTCAAGGGCGTACCTCATAGCCTTGTAGCTTTTCTCGCGTTTTTTAAACATGCGTTGCAGCATAGGGAGAGTGCAGTCCACATAGTCGTGAATAGTGACTTGTGTTTTGCCTTCCGATTCACGATGAATACGACCGGCATATTGAGCCAATGTTCCTTTCCATGAGATGGGCATGGCCAAAAACAACGTATCCAGTCTTGGTAGGTCAAACCCTTCGCCTACATATTTTCCTGTTGCGACGACGACTTGAGCCGATTGCAGATGATTGTCAGCGTTCTTGCGTTCCGCAGCTTTCATGGCGCCTTTAAGTACGACAGTGCTTATACCCATTTCGGTAAGTCGTGAGTGTATGGATTCTGCGTGCTCTCTACGCTCTGTAAGGACTAACGGGTGTCCGCCATTTTGAACACACTCGTAGGCGTCTGAGACGATTTTTGAAGTGCGCTGCTCATTATTGACGAGCCAGCGGTAGGCATCGCTTATTTTGGGGCGCTCATCTGTTTTTATAAGCTCTGCTGCTGGTACATCGTAGAGCTGATGAATCATCACGGTTTGAGTAAATTGCTCATCAGGGCTTTGTTTCACTTTGTAGCGAATAGGCCCTGCCGCCATAAAAATGATCTTTTGATGACCATCTTGTCGCTCTGGTGTTGCTGTAAGGCCCAATACATATTTTGCTCTTACCTCGTTGAGTACCATTTCAAACCTTGGTGCAGATAGGTGGTGGCATTCGTCAACAATAATATGGCCGTAGTCTTGAATGAGAGGAGTGATGGAATTGTCTTTTTTATTAACCAAACTTTGGTAGGTGGCTATGTCGATAATGCCACTCGGCTTTCTTTTACCTCCGCCTATACTGCCAATGGTTACTTCGGGTAGGAACGTGCGTAAGCGCTCTTGCCATTGTTCGAGCAGTTGTCGGCTATGAACCAGTATGAGGGTATTTACTTTGCGTTTTACGATCATAGCAATGGCAGTAACCGTTTTTCCAAATGCAGTTGGCGCATGCAAAATACCGAAGTCATGTTTAGATATTGCGGCCACTGCGTCACGCTGGTTCTTTCGCAAAGTGAACTCAGGGGTAAGCTTTAATAATGGTTTACCAATTTCACGCTTATCGTCAAATAGTGGCGAAATGTTTTGCTCTTGTAGCAAAGCAATCGCATCATCGAGGCAGCCTCGCGGTAGTGCTAGATAACCGTTTTCAATACGAGCACAGGAAATAAACCTCGGAATGCCATGGGTTGAAAAGCGCAACGCTTGTGTTTTAAAAAACACAGGATTAGAAAAACTAGCTAATCGCTTTAGTCCGGCCAGTAATGGCCCAGGTAACTCGCTCATCAAAAAGTAGATATGGTTGGCCAAGGTAATGGTCACGTTTTTCGGCAAAGACTCTAATTTTATTGGTGCGGCTTTGGCTGTGATTTCCCAAGGAGGGCGGTTGTCTGTTAGCCCTTGCTCGGACAGTAATAGGGTGTTGGGTGAAATAGTTGTTATGAGTTGGTCAATACTCGACTGAGTGAGCGTTTTAAGCTCAGCAAGGTACCGCCATTGATCATCGATGGCATTCAGGTCACTGTCAACAAAGCAACTACGACCTGAAAGGCGAGCCTCCTTTTGAAGTGGTAACGCAATGAGATTGCCAAACCCGCCTTCAGGAAGTACATCTTGGTTAGGAAAGAGCCTGTCATAGGAGTCAAACGATAGATTTGGAAATATTTCCATGGCTTTATCAAGCAAAGCGAAACCCAGTGCCCGAGCATGGTTCGCTGGGATATTGGTTTCAAAAAATATCCATAAGTGAGCCCCGTTGCCAGAACGCGAGATTTCTATCGCGTGCGGAATATCAAACGCTTGGCACACTTTAGACATTGCTTTGACTTCTTCTTGCCAACAGCCTTTGTCAAAATCGGCTGCCAACAAATAGCACGAATTATCTTTAAGTAGTGGATACAGACCAACCACTTGATGACCGGCAAGGTGCCTGTAAATAATGTGCTCGTTTAATTCGCTAAACTTTCGGTGTGAACAGTCTTGGCATTTAATGCGGGGTTTGTTGCATAGCCCGCTTACCCACTCATTATCACAGGCTACGGAATAGCCACTGCGCCCCTGTTGATTTTGCCAACGATTGGCAAAGATATCCTCTCTTCCACGAAATCGTTGTCTGAATAAGGCGACCTTTTGTTCTGGCGTGAATGTCTGTACTGAACGCTCGATTTGAGCGCTACGCAAAGCCTCTCTTAATGCGAGAAGCTGCTGCTTTTCATTTTCAAGCTCAGCTAGCCTGTTATCAATAGCAGAAATGTTTGGGTAGCGAGCGTCATTCATAACAAACTAATTTTGATTCGCAGCACTATAAAGCGCGAACTTGCGGTGGCTTGATCAGCGACTCTGCTGGAATACCTAACCCTTCATGAAGTTTCCAAATCATTTTTAGCGTGAGTGATCGCTTATGGTTTAGGATTTCATAAACACGATTGCTTTTACCTATCATGGGTTCAAGATCTTTAACGGTTAAGCCTTTGCGCTCCATCTCAAACTTTATTGCCTCAACAGGGTCTGGCAAATCCATTGGAAAATGCTTTGCTTCGTAGGCCTCGACTAACGTAACCAAAATGTCCAGCTTTTCGCCTTCGACGGTATCAGGCTCCGCCATCATTAGGTTTTCGATGTCGTTTAATGCCGCGCGGTAGTCGGCATCTGTTTTAATAGGTCTGATGTCCATTATATTTACCTCTTGTTACTACCTTTTGGCTTCAAATCGTTTGTACATCAATTTTATCGTATTGCGCATGGCTGCCGATAAACCGTATGTAAACCACTTTGTACGCATAATTGATCCAAGCAACTAACCGGTATTTATTACCGGCAATGTTAAACACGACACGCCCATCTTTGAGGATGCTGGCATTTCTAAAGTCCTGTTTCACATCCGCCGGTGCTCCCCAATCAGCGTTTAATGCATGCCTATACCAAGCTAACGTTGGCTCTTTAGCGTCAATGTATTCTGAGCTGTCTTCCCAAAATGTTTTTAAGGTTGATAGTGCGATAATTCTCATAAATAGATATTAGTCCCAATTTGGGACTTTTGCAAGTTTGGTATTCTTGATGCGGTTAGGAGTTGTTACCGCATCCCCAATTGCCCCATTCCTTGGGGCGGTTCACATCCCTCTTATTCACCCTCTTAAGCTCGGCATATCAAGTGTTGCCCCATTGTCCCAACTGCCACGGTAAGTGATCAAATGGGGGGCTTGCTATTTTCGCCTGATGGGCCTTTTCGACATGCGGCTGCGTTTGCCATCGAAGAAGGCCAATACTCTGAACCAATAGAGTGATTCTTCATACCCCAAGCTGTGCGTTGGACGTGCAGGCGGGATGAGCCCCAGTTTGCGTCCTAAACTGACAATCACGTAGAAGCGAACGGAAAATACCTATACGAGCCTGAAACTGTGGCTGAAGTTGAGCATATTCTAGGTGCTGTTGTTGTTCTATTAAGACAGCCGATTTATTCACTCGGTTTAGGCTGTGTGATTAATGTGTTTAGAACAGCCCAAGCTTTAAATATTGGGCTTGAAATTGGGGCAGAGAAGGATAACTTGTATCTCAAACCTGATCTGACAGTTACCCATTTTTTATTGTTTCTATCAGGTTAAATTTTCTAGATGTGTATGAAGGCTAATTGCAGAAATTTGATTGATATTGGTACACAAACTGAGTCTTTGTTGCTGTCGAAGTTGGTGCATTATATTGGGTTAAACCTTTTAAAGCACTGAAGCTTAAAGCAGCACGATCAACTACTTTTCTTGTGAAATTCGCATTGGGATCTGAATATTTAAACGAAATTTCTGCTAAAACAGGTTTTAGACTACCGTAAGGCAATAGGGTATACCATAAACTTAACTCTAAATCTGCATCGAATTCACCTAAATCAATCGTTGCACCACTATATTTTCGTTCATAGATAGTTAGACCACCAACTTGATTCAGGGCTAGACTATTATTAAAATTATAGTCATTTTTGAAGCCAGTAAATAGAATATTGATATCCTCAAAATCGTTAATGGTTCGCGAGGTTGGTACGGTTGTTGACTTGCTTGCAACTACAAGGAAACTCAAGTTATCTTTACGAGTAATGTCATCTTCTAGCTTAGTTTTTGCGCCTGATACATTGCTAGTCAAATCTTTGAAGTCAGCAATATAATGGTCATATCCACGATACATTAAAGTTACTTCTTTTGTACCATTTTCATTACGCTCTCTGAAGCTGTATCCCATATTTTTTAAAGTACAGCTTCCTTGAGTATCGTAAAAGCGGATTTCTCTTTGTGTATCAAAGATCATAGCACCAGTTACGTCACGACTGATTTTATTTTCAATCGCATTTTTCACCGCTGAAAAATAGCTATTTATGCTGCTTGCTTCATTTCCATAATTAAAATTTATGGGATCTAATAGTACTTTGTATTCGCGAGATGTGACTTTGGGAGATGCATAGCTCAGCGATGGTAGCACTGTAATTGCCAAGAAAGTTATCAAAGCCGATTGAGTTATTCTCATTTTTCTCTCTAGACAAAAGTTGAATTTAAAAAGCCCAAAAGTTTTAGCTTTTGGGCTTCATTCATTGTTATGGGTTGAAAAGATTTAACTTATCGGCAATATATAAGGTAGGTGTATCGACACGCATGCCCACATTATCCAAATACTTTTGCTCTAAACCATTGGTTGTCCAAAGACCCATGTCATCATCATTCACAATGCCAAGAGTTTGTCGGTTAATCAACCATAGACCTTCCATTTTGTCATGCGCATAACTTACACGTTTACCCATATCCAATACCAATGTTTTACTTACTGGCTGAATATTTAGTGCTTGTAATGCTTCCCATTTTTTATCGTTATTGATGAAATATTGCTCGAGGGTTTTACCTGCAATCGTTAAACCAAGTTTAGGATCTTGCACTAGATCGCCCTGAGTTGCGATATCCTCCAAATTGGTAGCATCCTTCAGATCAATACGATAAACATGTTTCATGATATTCGGATCGTCTTTAAGGAATTTGCCATCACGTTCCAGTACTAAAAACTCATGATCATTAATCGCAATAATAGCTGAGTTTGAGTTAGCATCAATTTCTTGACGATAGAGATACTGAGCAACTTTTCCTGTTTCAAGATTGATCGTCACAATACGTGTTAAGGTTGATTTATTAACAGCTTTAGTCGGTAAGTCCATTGTCGATTGCATAATCCCAACCAATGTTTTTTGGTCAGGTGTAATAGTTAAACCTTCCATACCACGGTTGGCACGACGATAACTAAATTCTTGCGGTAAAGTGAAGGTATTGCGCACATCATTTACAAAAGGATTAATACGACCAATTTCTTTTCCATTGGCATCATAGTGCACAATGTGAGGACCATATTCATCACTCACCCAGAATGTACCATCATTCAATGCTGCCAAACCTTCAGAATCGAGACCGTAATCATCAAGTTTGATAGGGTTCGTTATTGGGTCATAAGGCTTTGATGGATCTTTAGCGATGACCTTGCCATGAATATCGTAAGGTGTTTCGCCTGTACCACCTAGTGCAGCAGTATTCGGTAATCCACTAATATTATTTCCATCACGATCTTTTAATAAAATCGTTTTGATGAGTTTGATTGAGCCATCATCTTGTACCTCAAACAACCCAATTTTAGGTATATAGTCTGGCATTGGAAAAATCTTACCAGCACCATTCACGCCATCATTATAGTCAGCATTTGGGCCACGATCTGTGATTGCGTAAAATTGTTTATTGTTCGTAGGATGGGCAGCAACATCAGAGCCAAAGCCACCCTGTCGAAGTGTAAATGCACTCGCAATAGTTGTTCCATTCGCCTTAAAGCTTGTTAAGTTTTGGTAAGGCAATGCAACCCCTTGGGCAAATAAGTTTGGACCACACTGGATGGAGCTTTGCTGGATTTCATTCGCATCCAACTCACCATTTTGATTTTTATCCAAACCACTTTCAATACGTGTTCCAGCACTCCAGCAATCATCATTTCCAAGTACTAAAGGCGTCTGTTGAATCAAACTATTCAATCCATTTTGACCATTGTCCCCATCATCAGTACATGCGGTTAATAAAATTGTCGAAGCTAATAAAGCTAAGGTTAGTGGTTTTTTTTTCATTTTTTTGAAGCATCATGTTTAAAAAGCTTCATCATAAGAAGCAAAAATGACAATTACATGAATGAAATATGATCAATGTAAAATTTTAGCAAATTAAAAATATCAGTAGTTTGTGGGGGTTATATCTAGGTTTTCTTCATTATTTATCAAATGTGGTTTGAGGTAAAATTAAAATAAAACTTTAAACTGCCACAGTATTCTAGATATAAGCAGCCTTATTATGAAGCTGTCTCATAGGGCAGGGTTATACCAATGCTAAGTTTGAAGTGATTGAATCATCCTACTTACTAACGACACAATGTGACGTGTCGAAATTTATGTTTATTGAAAATTCCCCCAAATAATTTAAATTACTGTAATATTTTCCAATAGTTAAAACATTGCTAGTAGCATCATCAACTTAAATGTACTGTGTTGCAGGTAATAGAATTAAGACATCAGAAATAGCTTCAGCACCATGACTAAACCACAGGCAATGGTGATGACAGTGGTTCAACAGATTATCAAAAGTTACTTCCAACTGTCGCTTTAGGCTGGGATATATTACCTGAGCTTTATACTTATGCTAGCTATGGCAAAGGCTTCGAAACACCAACCTTTACCGAGATGGCCTATCTTACAGTAGGGACTTCAGGCATTAACTTTAATTTAAAACCTGCGACCAGTGATACCGTAGAACTTGGCTTAAAATCGCAGAATACCTTAGGGTTATTTACTTTTGCTGTATTTCATACTGAAACTAAAAATGACATTGTGCCTGACGATGCCAATGGCGGGCGAAGCACATTTCGTAATGCAGAAAAAACCTTACGTGAAGGCTTAGAGTTATCGTGGCAAAAACAGCTCTGGCAAGCACTCAATATTCGAACCAGTTATAGTTATTTAGATGCGACTTTTGATGCTGATATTCCAGCGACCACAACCAAACCGCTGATACAAAAAGGAACATATATTCCAGGTATTGCCAAGAATCAAGCTTTTGTAGGCTTGGCATGGCAACCTGAGCAGGGATTTCAGGCAGGCTTAGAAGCACGTTATATGGACAAGATTTATGTCGATGATATCAACTCTGATACTGCACCAAGTTATACGGTCGTTGCGGCAAATGTTGGCTATTTGTGGGTCAATAAAGACTGGAAAGTAAATACTTATGCACGACTAGATAATTTATTAGATCGAAACTATGTGGGTTCCGTGATTGTCAATGATAGTAATAATCGTTTCTTTGAGCCCGCAGATAGACGAAATTTTAATGTTGGACTATCGATAAAAAAATATTCTAACATAGGCTTTGTTGCATAAATACATAACCAACTGATTTTGTTCATTAATTTTTAGGTTGAAATTCATACAAACCTATTTAAATCAGAAGCTTACAAAATCTTTATGCAACAAAGCCGTGGAACAGCCACAAATAAACTCAGTAATAAATTTTTAAACATATTAATCCCCCGTTAAGTAACGGATTATAACAGCCGTAACTATCTAATCACATGCAAAAAGTAGCCGTTTCGCCTTTTCCTGTCCTCACATGATGCAAGCGGACCATACATCTTAATCAGATAGAAATCGAGTCGAGGTAAATCAATCCATCACAAATGGAGCAGAAATTATGCTTGATCACACTCTTGGTTAATGCTGAAAAGTCTTTGAGTTTTAATTAATAAATAAGTGTATCCATGTCTACCCTCAACTTTACTTATTTTCAGATAGCAACCAATCGAGAGCACTCATTTTTACAATACCATTATAATTCGCTTCAGTCCCTATCGTGTCTAAGGTAAGCAAATACTTGGGATACGAATCAGAAATTTTCTGTAATGGACGTAACTCTCGGCTGAGTGTCTCCTCATTGAGCGTTTCTAATGCCACCTGATAATAAGTTAAATTCTGTAAAGTATCGACAGCAACAAAATCAATTTCATATTCATCAACCCGCCCTACATAGACCGTATAACCTCGTCTGACAAGCTCAAGATAAATCACATTTTCTAAGATATGACCTTGATCAGCATTAGCATCAGGCAACATAATCCGGCGCAATCCGACATCAACTAAATAGTATTTTTCAGAGGATTGTAATAACTCACGCCCGCGTACTTTAAATTGTGCGGCACTATAAAATAACAAACTGTCCTGTAAGCCCTGAATATAGCGTTTTACTGTTTCAAATGAAATTTTAACCCCACTTGAAACAAAGGTATTTTTAATTTTATTGATGGAAATAGGTGAGCCTGTCACGCTTGCCAAATATCTTGCGACACGCTCGAGAGAGTTAATATCGGCAGTATTCAAACGGGGAATAACATCTTTAAACATTACACTGGCATAGACTGCTTGCAAGTAATCATAAGTTTCCTGCTGGCTAGTCATGGCAAGCGTATAAGGGAAACTACTGCGCGTATACATGGCATACAAATCACGATTTGATAATTGTTGGATGATCGGATTATTTTCAATATGCCACTGTTTAAATTCTTGGAATGACAGAGGTAGAACATGTTGCTCGATATAGCGTCCTGTAAGTAAAGTCGCAAGTTCTCCACTTAGAAAGAATGCATTTGAGCCTGTAATATATAAATCGATATAATCCCGAACATATAAAGAGTCGACTACTTTCTCAAAATTTGTAACATGTTGTATTTCATCTAAGAAAACATAGTTTTTTTTACTTTTATCAACTTTGGACAATACATAATCATGTAGTTTACGGTAATCGGTGAGTTCTTCAAATTCCATAAATTCGAAGTTGATGGCAATGATGTTTTCGGCTTGTACACCCTGTGCTTTTAGGATTTGTTGAAACATTGCCAATAAGGTGGATTTTCCAGAGCGACGCACACCTGAAAGTACTTTAATGACATCACGGTCTTGCCATGTATTCAGAAATTTTAAGTAGCCATCACGTCGAATATTAGCGCTTCTCATTATTTACACTTGGAATCTAAAGTTTTAATAAATTATATCAAATTTTAGAACGTATATGTAAATATATTTAATTTTAAAAAAAGTTTAAGGTTAAGTGAAACATTCAAAGCTGCTGTTGAAGTATACGGATAGTAAATGTAATAAAAATCCAGATTCTATCTTTTTTGACTCTGTACACGACAAAAAACCTAAATATGCCTAATATCGTATCTGGGTCTACTCCTTAGATGAGCAATGGTGATGCCTTGTTTTCGGATTTGTTGAGACTGTAAATAAAACTATGTAAACGCTTAAACTCCCCCAACGTTGTTGGGGTCAAACAAAAGGTGTTTACCATGAAAGATGAAGCAATGTTGGCACTCGCTAAAGAGTTAGCCAAGAACCTAAAAACCGAACTCGATCTCAATAATTTTAGTCGGGCTTTAAAGAAATTGACTGTTGAAACTGCCCTTAATGCGGAACTCACCGACCATTTAGGTTACGAAAAGAATAGTCCACGAACAGGTAAAAATGCTCGCAATGGTTACACAACGAAGCGTCTACTGACTGATGATGGTGAGTTTGAACTAGATACCCCTAGAGATCGTGAGGGTAAATTTGAGCCACAGCTTATCAAGAAAAATCAGACCCGTATCACAAAGCCAATTTCTGCTTTTGAGTGAGGTAAAGCAATTTGAACCGTTAACATATTAGTAGAAATAGGATCTAATGGTGCAGAGCAGGATAAGGCAATAAATGCAGGTTTATTCGGTGGTGGTGAGCGATCATTCTTTGGTTTACCATCAAATAAGCGAATCCATTTGGATACAAGATTTGCATTCAATCCATGTTGCAAAGCGACCGAAGCAATTGAAACGTCAGGTGCTTTACAAGCCTGAACGATCTGCTGTTTAAATTCAGCACTGTATGTTCTTCGTTTTTTCGCTAGAGATGCGATGGATGTCTGATTATTTGTCGTCATAAATTTAAGTCCCCACTTGTTTTTAAGTGGGGACTAAATTAAGGCTTATAGGATGAATTCATAAGGTGTGTTCAGCGGACGCTTACGAAAAAACAGCCAAGTGCTCATATGGTACAGTTATATCAAGAACAATGGTCAGATTGGCTATCAACGACACATGTGGCAAGTGAAGGTGTCCTGCAGAATGAAAGTTAAGTGTCTATTGAGGGGTACAATCTAATGGGAGAAATTGAAAAATAAAATACCATTGAATATTTGGTCATTATTTGTTAATTTCTGCGCAAAATTTAACATGCAATAAATTTATGTTCAAAAAAAATATAGTATTAAAAAGTATTTTGCTTACTTTGGGTGGTTTTGTTGTTACTCCTTTTGCATTTGCAGAAACATTTGATCCAGCGATAGATGGTTTGATTCGAAACCAGCAGCGCCAAGCAGAACTAGAAAAAATTATACAACCAGAACGTGATGTTAATTTAGATGTCATCCAAAAAAAAGAAGCTGTACAACTTACCGACCTTGAAGATCAGAATTGTTTTGAAATCAAGACAGTTGAACTTGATGGCGAAATGAGTAAGCATTTTGATCAATATGTGCAACAAGCGTTAAAAGATTTAAGTTTTACTCCAGGTTTATGCATGGGTGAGCAGCGAATTAATCTGTTGATGACGCAAACGCAGAACATCATCATTGGCCGAGGCTTTACTACGACACGAATATTGGCTGCACCTCAAAACTTAAGTACAGGCGTATTAAAACTCACCGTCATTCCGGGATTAGTTCGAGAAATCAAACTCGATTTAAGTGATGAGGAAAATACCCGAGCAGGCCGAATTCAATATGCCAAAAATATCTTTCCAATGAAGAGTGGCGATATTCTCAATTTACGTGACTTAGAGCAAGGCTTAGAAAACTTAAAAAGACTGCCTACAGCGGAAGCTGATATTCAAATTATTCCTGCAGATGCGCCCAATCAAAGTGATGTTATCGTCAAATGGAAACAGCGAAAAATTCCAATTCGCGTGACCTTAAGTGCTGATGATGCCGGTAGTCGTCAAACCGGTAAATACCAAGGTAACATCACCGTTTCAGTCGATAACCCTTTATTTAGAAGTGACTTATTTTACGTCACCATGGGCCGTAACTTAGCAGATCAGCAAGAGATTACGGATCAAAATGGAACCACTGTGAAGAGCGGAACCCATAACTATGCCCTTCATTATTCAGTCCCTTATAAAAACTGGCTGATCAGCGCCAATGCGAGTCGATACAATTATGACCAAGCTGTTGCAGGCACCAATAATGTCTATAACTATAATGGAGAAAGTCAGACTCAAGACTTAGGCTTGACCCGATTGCTTTATCGGGATGCCAAGCGTAAAACCTCAGCGACCTTGAAAGGCTGGCATCGAGAATCTAAAAGCTATATTGATGATGCCGAACTGACCATACAGCGCAGAGATGTTGCGGGTTGGCAGTTAAACCTTGATCATCGTGAATATATTCAATTTGCAGTGCTGGATTTGAGTCTAGGGTATAAGTGAGGCACAGGTGCATTCGATTCATTACCAGCAGTTGAGGAAGCGCTGAACGAAGGTACATCACGGATGAAGATCTGGACGCTAGATGCCAATCTGAATGTTCCGTTCCAATTTGAGAACCAGCAATATAGCTACTCAAGTGCCTTTAGAGCGCAATACAATGACACCCCGCTGACCATCCAAGACCGGCTTTCCATTGGTGGAAGGTATACAGTACGCGGTTTTGATGGTGACCTAACCCTAGCAGCAGACCGTGGCTTCTACTGGCGCAATGATTTAGCCATGTCTATTTTTCCCGCACATCAATTCTATATGGCCTTGGATGCTGGGCATGTTGATGGTCAATCTGCCCAATGGCTTTTAGGTAAAACCCTTGTGGGTGGTGCGATGGGGCTACGTGGTCAATTTAAGGTGGGTGGCACTTTTTACTACGATATATTTATCGGTAAACCAATCAAGAAGCCTGAATATTTCCAAAATTATGATTTGAATTATGGTTTTAGTGCCAGTTATTCATTCTGATCTAAAGAAAAGTACAAACTAAAAAATGAGCTCGTAGTATTAAAGCGAAAAAATCTCCCAAATAAAGACACATTGGTAATTGAAAAATGAATAAGAACTGCTATAAAACGATTTTTAGTCAAACCCGTGGTGAAATGATTGCTGTTGCAGAAAATGTCGCAGCTGCAGGACAAGCCTCAACACAGAATAATAAAGCGGTTGATCTTGAAACACCAGTCGTTGCTTCTGAAAAAAGTTTAGCTTTAAAAGTTCTTTCATTTTCATTGATGCTGATTACAGGCACTGCCCTGATCAATGCATCTATTGGTGTATCGCACAGCAATGTTGTTGCAGACTCGAATGCGGCAGGCAATCAGCGTCCAACGATATTGAACAGTGCCAATGGCACAACGCAGGTGAATATTCAAACCCCAAGCAAAGCTGGGGTATCGGTGAATCACTACCAGCAATTTGATGTGAATCAGAACGGTGTCATTTTAAATAACAGCCGCCAAAATACTCAAACGCAGCTTGGGGGTTATATCCAAGCCAATCCGTGGCTTGCAGGCGGTGAAGCCAAAGTCATTGTTAATCAGGTGAACGGCAGCAATCCAAGTCACTTAAATGGCTATGTAGAGGTCGGTGGACGTAAAGCAGATGTGATCATTGCCAACCAAGCTGGGATTAATGTCGATGGTGGCGGTTTTATCAATGCAGGTGGGGTGACTTTAAGTACCGCCAATCCGAATATTCAAAATGGACAAGTGACAGGTTATCAAGTCCGTGACGGGGTGATTAACATCACAGGTCAGGGCTTGGATGCCAGTAAAGCCGACTATACCCAGTTACTCAGCCGTGCTGCACAGATCAATGCGGGGATTTGGGCTAAAGAATTGACGGTGGTTGCTGGACAAAATGATATTGAAGTTAATCCGCAGGCTGGTGCGATACAGGCGGCTTCGGGGTTGGCAGGCACTGTGCCACAGTTTGCCATTGATACCAGTCACTTAGGCGGAATGTATGCGGGCAAAATCAGTTTAATCAGTACCGAACAAGGGGTTGGGATTAACAATGCAGGGCAAGTGTTTGCTTCAGCCGGGCATATTAAAATCAGTGCCAATGGCGAGCTGCAAAATAGCGGTGCAGTAGTTGCAGAAAATAAAGTCGATAGCACCCCAGCGAGTTTAAATCTTCAAGCAAAAGATTTAAACAATAATGGCAAGATATTAAGTCTAGGCGATCAACGCATTCAGGCTGAAAACGTCAACAATACCGGCCTCATTAATAGCCAAGGTTTAACTCGTATTGATGCCAGTCAAGGCATCCAAAACGTGGGTACAGGTCAAATCTATGGTGACCATATTGCCCTGCAAGCCGCGCATCTTCTCAATGCAGAACAGCAAACCAATGGCGATGTCAAAGCAGGCACGATTGCGGCACGTCAACGCTTAGATATTGCAGGCGGAAAAATTGAAAACCGAGAACAAGCCTTAATTGCCAGCGAAGGTGCGCTGACTGTTGGTGGACAACTCAATGCAAACCATATGGCAGAAGGCTCTGCCGCATTATTAGACAATGCCAGTGCACGTATTCAATCCGTGGGTGATATGTACTTAGGCGTGGATATTTTGACCAACCGAAATTTGCATTTCAGTTCAAGTGTCAAAGAAATACCAGAAACCCGCAAAGATGTGACCGCTTATCAAGGTGCTGGAAGCGCTGAAATTCTTGATTCATCGCATATTACAGGTCGTGGCAGTTATGACAGCATTTATCTGGATGGTCAAAAATATGAAGACTATACCCGATATATCTACAACCAGTACGAAACCCAACACTATGTGGATTCCAGTGCACCAGCGGAGATTATTTCAGGTGGCACACTGACGCTAAAAGGCCAAAGCCTGACCAATGACAAGAGCCAAATTCTAGCGACGAAAGGCATTAATATTGAACAAAATGAAGTGAATAATATTGATGCTGAGGGTGAGCATCGTGTGATTAAAACGGGGACATCACAGTATCACTATGTAGGTTGGAATACATTAGGTACAAGTAAACGAAGTAAGTGGAACAGTGTTAAACCCTATAATCCAGCTGATATCGTAACGCCAATAAAACTTGATGTGGTGAAATATGATGGTGCTCACCAAGGCACATTAAATGGTGATACCTCAGAACTCAGCTTACCGCTGCAATCCTTATACAGCGTTAATAAAGAAAATAATAACCGCCCTTTGATTGAAAGCAGCGATGCCTTTACCAATTATAAAAATTGGTTAGGCAGTGATTACATGCTGCAAATGTTCACGACCAACCCACAAAATATGCAAAAACGTTTAGGGGATGGTTATTACGAGCAAAAACTGGTCAATGACCAAATTGCACAACTGACGGGTCAAGTTTATTTAGATGGTTATACGAACTTCGAGGATCAATTCAAAGCCTTGATGGATTCTGGGGTAAGTGCTGCCAAAGATCTTAATTTAAGTGTTGGAGTGAAGCTCTCAGAAGCACAGATTGCTCGATTGACCAGTGATATGGTGTGGCTGGTGACAGAAACCATTACCGTTGATGGCGAAAAAATCCAAGTCTTGGTACCGAAAGTGTATGTTGCGGTACAGTCGGGGGACTTAAACAACAAAGGTGCCTTGATTGCAGGCGAGACGGTCAATTTAAAACTGAGTGGGGATTTAAACAACCAAGGCAGTATTGCTGGACGCCAATTGGTGAGTCTTGAAGCCAATAACATTAATAACGTGGGTGGCTTAATACAAGGTCGAGATGTCTTTGCGACAGCACACACCGATATCAATAATATTGGTGGGACAATGACCGCCAATCAAATCCTTGCCCTTGATGCGGGCCGAGACATTAACAACATCACCACGACGATTAAAACTGAAAATAAGCACGGTTTAAGTGAATTTAGCGCTGAAAACATTGGCCGTGTTGCTGGGCTGTATGTACAAGATGCGGATGGTCAGCTGGTTGCCAATGCCAAGAATAATATCAATCTGACTGCATCAGATCTACAAAGCCAAGGTAGCATTGCGATCCAAGCGGGACAAGACCTGAATCTTTCTACGGTGAATGTCAGTCGCAGTGATTTAAGCTCAGCAGGTGACAAGGATCAGATTCTGAATGCTTCGAGTCGAGATGTAGGGACGCAGATTCAGGCGAAAGGAAATATTTCCCTGCAAAGTGGTGCCAATACTCAGATTAAAGCCAGCACCTTGAACAGTACGTCGGGCAATGTAGTGATTGATGCTGGACAAAATGTCTTGATCGAAAATGGACGAGATGAACGCAGTTCTCAGCTTGCAGCCCAAGAAAAAGGTGGCTTCTCTACAACAGATAAAAAAATCCAATCTTCGACCAGTCAATCGATTGCAACCGACATCCAATCGGGTGGCAATATCCTGATCAATAGCCAAACAGGAGATATTCAAGCCACGCACCTGCAAGCTGGTGCGAAAGACAGCATTCAAATTACGGCAAACCAAGGCAATGTAAAACTTTTGTCAGATATTGATACTGATATAAAGAGCACGGAAACAGCCAAGAAAAATACAATTCAATTTAAAAACCGTCAATCAGGATATATCGACGAAGATGTTGCACAAACACAGCTCAAAGCTGGCAAAAATGTTGATATCAATGCCGGTAAAAATATCGAGCTGCAAGCCAATGATATACAAGCTCAAGACAATATTTATATTGGCAATAAACAATTCGAACGCCAAGCGGATGGCAGTTTAAAATCCAAAGATGGTAATGCCCTGCCCGAAAATGTCAGTCTGACGACATTAGAAACCAATGATCAGCAATGGGATGAAACCCAAAAAGGTTATCGTGGCATTGCCAAAGACTTAATGAAAGTGACTGCTGTTGGCTTAGCGGGTATTGAGGCTTTAGCTCCGGGATTAAAAGCACCGAAGATCACGATCGGAGAATCATCGAGCACACGGACTGAGCAAAGAACACAAACAGGGACCGATCTTGGTGCCAATAATGTCTATGTGGGTTCAGCAGGTCAAACGACACTGACCAGTAGCAACATTGATGCACAGAACACGGTCTTAGCGGGCAAAAAAGTCACGCTCGATGCAGCAGAAGAACAACACAAAACTGTTACGTCAAACAGCAAAGAAACGGTACAAGGTCTTGGGGTTAAGCTGAATAAAGACAGCATTCGAGTGGGCGGCTTTGTACTTGAAGACGCAGAGAATACCGTTAAAACTACAGCCACAACGCATAAGTCAGGCAATATCAATACTGAAAATTTAACAATTCAAGGTGCAGAAGGTGTAGATATCCTCGGCCAAAATATCACAGCGACAGGTGATACGATCATTGATCATGGTCGAGGAAATCTTAACATAGGCGGTTATGAAAATAAAACCACCACAGAAGAAAAGACTCATACTGAAACCATCAGTACAGAAGTCGGCATTCGCAATGCCTATTTAGATGCAATCTTAGCGGTAGAAGCTGTTGCAGATGCAACTAAAGCCTTATCTAAAGCTAAAGATGATTATAGCCAAGCACAACGTGACTATGCAGCGGGTCGAATTACCAAAGGAGCCTTAGATGACAGCAAAGCCAATGTCGCAATGGCAACGGCCAATGTGGCAAGTGCACAGATTGCTGTAGGGGCAGCAGCCGCATCTGCGGCTGCAAGCAGTGCAACCTATGGCTTTACTATTGGTGCCAATGGTGAAAGGATTGAAACTACGACGACCACGAATACAGAACAAAGCCAATGGCAAGGTAGCAACTTAGATTTAAATAACCTTCAGCTTAAATCAGAAGGCCAAGACATCAATATCCAAGGCAGCCGAGTGAATGCAACAGGCACCACGACCTTTGATGGCAGCAAAGACCTCAATGTGACTGCAGGCGTCGAGCATAGTAAACAGGACAGCAATAGTAAAACCAATAGCCAAAGTGTGAGCTATACCTATGGCGGTGGCGGCAGTGCTTCAATAGGCAAGCAAACCAGCCAATCACAAAACGAAAGCCTCACCCACGTAAATAGTGAAGTTGTGCTGAATCGTACTGAAGGTGCAATAGACAAACTGAATATTCAGGGCGGTGAGGTTTCTATCGCTGACCGAGGTAATCTACAAGTAAATCAGATCCATGTAGAAAGCTTGCAGGATACAGAGACTAGCAGTAATAGCAGCAAAGGCGGAAATATTGGCTTAGGTTTTGGTTCTAACGGTAAAGCCAGCAATATCAGCGCTGGCTATAACCAAAGTAAGGGCAGCATTGACAGTGCATGGGTAAATGACACTAGTAAGCTGCTGATTGGCAATGCGCAGAACGATGCTGATCTAGATGCGATGGGTGTTAAAAATATTACCAGTATTGGTGGTGTGATTGCCAATGCGACGAAGAATGAAGACGGCACATTAACGGATCACGGTAAGCTGAACTATTCAGGCGAACTTGCGCTGAAAGACATAGAAGATCATAACTACAACAGTAGCAGTGGTTTTAATGTATCAACGACGATAGGCAAAACCACGAACAACAAAGATGGAGAAAAATCCAAATATCCAAACGGTTCAACCACCATTGGCCTTAACAGCAGTGGACAAGAAACAGAACAATTGACTAAGGCAACGATGGGTCAAGGGACTGTTGCAAATGCCCCAGACAGCACCAATCGGGACATTAATAATACGCAAGAAATTACTCGTGACCAAGTGACGGGCATGCTGGATGGTTCTGTGACGGTTGATCAGCGTTTACTGAGTAAGAGTGGACGGGCGGAGATTATTCAAGAGCAGAAGGAATTACCTGAAAATTTCCGTCAAAGTGCTGAAAATATTGTGAAGCAAATGCCTGAGGGAGAATATAAAGAGAAGGCTTTACAAAGTTTAAATAATATACAAGCAAAACTTTATAGTTTACCAGCAGATTTTGAGGGTTTAGAGGAATATGGGCAGCAAGTTGCAGGGGAGCTATTGAAAAATGGTCTTGAAATTAAAGAGGTCGAAAAGATTATAGATACAGATAATTATTGGTATGCAATTCAAAAATTATCTGCTGTCCAAGAACAATTAGATATTTTGAGTCAGAATGGTAGTGGCATTGAACAGATTCTTAATTCTGAGCTCTCTAAAGAGCAACCAATAGTCAACTCAAACTCCTTAATTAGTATATTAGCTGAAAATACAGATAGTTCTCTTGCTGTAAAAGAAACGGATTTACTAGGTTTTAAATTTTTACATGCGGCAGCAGAAATTAGTAAAAATATAGAAAAAATTTCTGTAGATAGTGGTGTTGACATTGAAAAAATACAACTTGCTGCTAGCGTGTTGTTAGGAGGGCCTGTAAAAGCAACAGCAGGATATATAGTTAATCAATTTAGTGGAGAATATATTGATTATGCTACAAATGCGGTATCAGATCATTTAGTAAAATCACTCTACGGACTTTCAGATGGTCTATATGATGATTGGAGTCGGTCTGAAAAAATTAGTGAGTTGAAACAGCTTGGACTAAGCGATGATGATTTTCAACGAAGTCTTAATTATGCGGAATCACTGCAAAATGCAAAGCTAGGTGCTACTTTTATTGTTGGTATAGCTGCTGAGACACTAATTTCAGGGAAAGGAAAAGCTAAAAATAGTGATGAAATATCAGTAAAACCTACTGTTCCTGATTATGTTACTCGTAATGATCATGATTTTTCTGCTACAGAAAATTATAAAGGTAAACCAAAAGCTTACATAAATGACAAAGGTGATTTGGTTGCTGCAAACCCTGAAGGAACAGGATCTGTTCAATCTCATATTAGAGGTGGTAATTCTGAGAATACACCATACATTTCAACAAGTGATCCAGCAATAGCTATTGATTCTAAAAATTATGGTGGTGAGCAAATTAAGATTGATACGAAGCGATTGCAGGAAGATATTGATGCAGGTAAGATTTCTGGTAGTCAGATTGTGACACATACCGAAGTTAGAAAGGAATTACAATCTAAAGTCGATGCAGCTCAGGCGAAATATGATCGTAATCCTAGTAAAAAAAATCGAGATAAATTAAGAGATGCAAATAAAGATTTGAATCATGCTATTAGAGATGGGGAATGCTTAATCAAAGGTTGTGTTCCATCAGAATACATAAAGAAATAGTTTGTAAGGAGTATAGAGTTGGAACAGAAGATTATAGACTTATTAAATGAGATTCCTGATAGTGTCAATTATACAGATATAGCAGAGGACTTAGATGCTGAAGATATTTCAGTTAGCCGTATAGAACAGTTAAGAGAATTATTAACAAATTCGGATGACTATATTGTATTCCAAGCTGCTAAATTGTTGACATTTTGGGGAGATGATTATGGTTTTAATGCTTTAACTGCATTATTTGAAAACAATAAATTAAATGGTTTTATTGATCATAGGCTAAATGGTTATGATGATACATTGCAACATGTTCTTAGAGCATTTATTCGTTATTGGGCTGATAAATCTGACCATGGTCTAGGTACCTTAACAAGAAAAAAATTGTTTCCATATATTGTCAAAATAATAGAGCTTGCTAATACTCAACCTTTTGGAATAGATTCTTTATTTGGTTTAATAATCGATGAGGACTTCAAAGAATATATTCCATTTTTAAAAGAACATTTAATTTCAATCATTGATCATCCAGAAATACATGGTTGGAAAATTCATGATGTTATTGAGTTATTTTTAAAAATTGAACCTGATTTTGTATATAAATTATTGGATGAAAAAGGAAAGACGTTAAAGGATTTTAATTTTTGAAATTAATGTATCGACCAGTATTGGTATTCCACAAAAGGGAACTAAAGAAGCTTCTACAGCTCCAAAAGGTTCAACGACCATTGGTATCAATAGCAGCGGGCAAGAAACAGAACAACTGACCAAGGCAACCTTAGGTCAAGGTACTGTGACGAATGTGAAAGATACCACCAACCGTGATATCAACAATACCCAAGAAATTACTCGTGATCAGACCACAGGTATGCTGGATGGTTCAGTAACGATTGATCATCGATTACTGACAGAAGCTGGACGACAGGAGATTATTCAAGAACAGAAGGATTTGCCAGAGAATTTCCGTCAAAGTGCAGAAAATTTAGCACAAGCCTTACCAGCGGGTGAGTATAAAGATAAGGCTTTACAAACACTAAATAATATTCAGGCAAGGCTTTACAATTTACCAAGTGAATATAAAGAAACGGGTGTAGTTGGTGACAAAGTTGCAAGTGAATTGCTCAAACGAGGGATAGAGCCAAAAGAAGTTGAAGCTTTATTTTCTAAATTAGATTTTTTCTATGCAGCAAAAGAGTTTAGTGAAATTCAGAGTCAACTAGATACATTAGCTCAATCTGGTGTTGGTTTAGAAACGATTTTTAAACAACCTAAAATAGGCGTAAATGAACAAGAAGTAATTTATGCGAAAGGAACTGACATTGAGACAAAAGTTACGACCCAAACCACAGTTGGTATGACGATATTAAGCAATATTGCTGATTTAGGAAATAATATAAAGCAGATTAGTGAAGATACTGGAGTTGATTTAGGTACTGTTCAACTTGCGGTAGGACTAATGATTTCAGGCCCAGTCCGTTTAGCAATTGAGACAGGAAAATCTTTAGCTTTAGATAGTGCGGTAGGAGCTGAAATAGCTCAAGGATTTGATGCGCTGGCGACATCATTAACTGCCGCCGCTCATGTTACCAATTCAAATACGATTAATAATTGGACTAATTCAGAGAAAGTTAAAGAAATTGAAGCCTCAACATCTGAAAATAAATTAGATGAATTGAAATTTGCAAATGAAATTGAAAAAAATAAACAAGGTGCAGAATATTTAATTAATGCTGTGGCTGGAGTTGTAGGTGCTGGAGTAGGTAAAGGTGTCACTAAGGGGAAAGATGCTGATATTGAAATAAATCAAAAGCAATCTCTTGATGTGGGATGGGTTGATAATTATGGAAATCAAAAGAAAGTCACTGGAGATGGAACCGTGGCTAGAGATCATCAGCCGTCTAAAGCTGCATTATTAAAGAGAGCTGAAGACTTAAAGGAAGCGCCCTTAACTCAAGCAGAGAAAAATCGTATTATTAATGAAGGAATGAGTGTAACTGTACCAAATGAGGTGCATGCCGCAGGTCCAACCTATGCAGGAAAAAATAATAAAGGACTCATTGAAAATGATGCAAATGATTTACAAGCAGCACAAATTAGGGATTCTGAGGCAATGATAGATAATGCAAAAAAATTAACGCCTGAGTACGTTACAAAGTTGCAAGAAGCATGTACTACATTGAGCTGTAAAAATAATGCTGATTATGATAAATTTTTGAAAAATATTATGGATGAGGAGGCGAGAAAGAATGACAAATAAGTTTATTGATCATTTAATATCACTGTTGGGTAAGTCAAATATTGATGAAAAATTAGTTGATTTTTTTGTTAAAAATCAATTTGTGAAAAGTCAAGAGGAAATTAAATTACCAATTTATGATGAAGATGGTGATTTATTGGATGAGTATAATTTTTATATTAGTAAATATGATGAGGGATTGGGTTTTATATTTACTGATGAGTCTTTTTATTTAAATCAGGAGGACAAACCCATAACTGGTGAAAAAATATACTTAACGACTATATTTTTTTATAATGATGGTGTGGAAGGCTTTTCTCAATATAAACAAGAACTGCCATTTAATTTAAAATTTTCAATGAATAAAGCTGAAATTGAAAATATATTAGGAGTGCCATTATTTATTAAGAATGATGATGGCGTGGTTAGAAGCCAAAAATGGAAAATTGAAGATATTCCATTTACAATATATATTTCATATAACAATATAGGTGAGATTAGATATATTTCATTAAGTATTCCTTACTGATTTAGTTAAAGTCGTTCCTACCCTATTTTGAATAAAAAAGCGGTTCTTTATTTAAAATGGAGCTACATTAATAGTTTTTAAGGTAATCCTTCAATAAATAACCGAAGTTAAAAGTAGAGGTTAAGCAGCCATTAGAGGTGGCTTTCCTTTGTTAGCTTGATGTGGTCTTTCATGGTTGTAATGCCACAACCAGTTTGTTGCATAATCTTGTACTTCATCCAAAGTATCAAATAAATGCTTGCTCAGCCAACTATAACGTATGGTCCGATTATAGTGTTCAATATACGCATTCTGCTGTGGCTTACCCGGTTGAATATATTCAATACGAATACCGTGCTCAGTAGCCCAGCGCACAAATTCGTGACTGATAAATTCGGGACCTGAGATACCGTCTTGGTAGTCAATCAGGTTTTGAGATTATTCGACCACTAAATAATCTCTTCGATAGGCAGTCTGATGTTTTAAAACGCCATAACACAGATGTATAAGCTTGCGCATTGCAGCACCTAAAGCACACATTTTATTTTTACCCTGGCTTAATAATCGTTGATATAAAGCTTCAATGTGTGGATTATATTTAATCGCTGTTAATGCCGACATATACAATACTGAGCGTATTTTACTGTCACCTGCTTTTGATAAGTGACTTTGCTTGTTGACTGAACTGCCAGACAACTGATGTACTGGAACCAAACCTACATATGCAGCAGCTTGACTTGCTTTTTCAAACTTGTGCGAATGAAATAACCCCAACAGTAATAAGCCTGATCGTTCACCGATTGAAGGAATAGTTTGCAGTAATTTCAAATCCTGTTTCAATGTTGGATCTTGATCTATGTGATTATTTATTAACTTATCAATATGTTCAAGTTGCCGATTTAAATAGGCTTTGTTGCATAAACATTTTGCAAGGCACTGATTTTTAAAGGTTTGTGAAAATTTCAACCTAAGAATAAATTTAATAAAATCATATTCTTAGGTATTTGTGCAACAAAGCCGATCCGAATCGGAAGCCAAAAAGCTTTTGGGGCAGATTATTAGGACGGAAGTGAATTCATAGTAACTGTCCAAATGAAAGAAGAATCAGTGTCCTTTACGATAAGAATATGCAATTTATCTAAGAATTATATTGCTGAATAAGCTTTTAAGAATATAGGTTTGGGCAATAAAGCCTTTAAATTCTATTACTGAATAAACCCTAAGTGGCCGATTTGGAATAGGAATGAGTGGTAGGGTGCGAATAGGAATAGGTGGTAGGTTTATGCTGGAATATGCATTGAGTCCAATCCTTGATCGTGGAGACTATTGTATTAGAAACAATAGCAGACCTAAAAGGCTTTACTGGTATCCATTGATTATTCAATAACATTAAATAGAGCCGTGAGACGTTGAAAGGCTCACAGAGTGGGAGGTAAAGTATATCCTCATCTCTCGTAAAACAGCTGACGAAGTCCGAGATAGAATCATTGCGTCAAAAAAAACGTGATATTTGAGAACTAAAAAAGAAGTGGTACTCCTACTGGTTACTAAAATTAAAGTATATTGAATAATAAATTTATAAAACAATACTTTACAAATCTATATGATGCGTAGTGTACGCATCATACATAAAGCGTTCTATTTTGATATAATTGATCCAATCAACCCATTGTTAGGTTTCATTTAAATTCCATGAGTCTTACTGAAATTAAAGTTCGCCAAGCTCATTGTAAGGAAAAAACCAGTTTTTTATCCGATGAAGATGGGCTTAGCCTGAAGATTGAGCCGAGTGGAAGAAAATCTTGGTGCTATCGCTATACAGATCCACAAACTAAAAAACGTCGACGCATTCAGTTAGGTCGTTATCCTGATTTATCGCTGAAAAAGGCACGACAAGTCAGAGATGACTTTAAAGACAATGATTTCTGTTTTGAACAAGATACTGCCTCTAATGTCATCACCTTTGGTAAGGTCGGGGAGGAGTGGTTACAGTTCAAACTGAAAAATGCCTTCAACGATCTACCCCGCTGTGGTGTACTACAGTTAGCAGAAAGATGCTTACAGCAAGATATTTATCCAGACCTTCAGGATCTACCTTTTCAAAACATCAAGCGTTATGACCTGGTTTCAGTAATCAAAAAAATAGAGGGACGCCAAGTAAAAGAACCTGTCAAGAAAGCTTGTAGTTATTTGAACCAAATTTATGACTACGCTGTAGCGATGGGTTATTGTGAATTCAACATCGCGCATGGTTTAAATAAAATCGCCATTAACAGTAAAATCAAGAAAAATTATCCGTATTTGAAAGCGGAGGATATATCTGATTTTAAGTATAAATTACAAAAATTGGATGCCCATCCGATTATTAAAAAAGCACTGCTGTTCAAATTACATACTGGCGTGCGAGGGGCTGAATTGTTATTGGCTGAGCCTCATCATTTTGATTTAAATGAAAAAGTCTGGAAAATACCTGCCTTGCATATTAAACAGTTTCGACGAAAAGTCATATTAGGCCATGAGATTCCCGACTTCTTAGTTCCACTTTCAGATCAGGCTTTAGATATTTTAAAAGACGTCATGCAATGGTCATACGGTGAAAAGTACATTTTTGCTAGCCCACGGAAACATAATCAACCGATTCATTTTAATACATTAAATATGGCTATACGTAAGATGGGCTATGGAAAACATCAATTATCCTCTCATGGACTACGTTCCACTTTTAGTACCATTTTGAATGACTCAGGTTTGTTCCAGGATAACTGGATTGAGGCACAACTTTCACATATTGATAAGAACCGTACCCGTGCCAGCTATAATCACGCTGACTATTTAGCCCAGCGGACTGAAATGATGCAGTGGTGGGGTGATTATTTAAGTACTGCTAAGTGAAAATCGTACTTTTATACATAGACTTAAAACATTATGGGGTTTCAAATGGATAGTAAACAATATACTTGCCGTGTTACATGGTCAGCAGAATATAATGAGTATGTTGGGTTGTTCGAACCACAAGCACTAGCCATTTGTTGTAATTCAGCTTTAAGCGCCCTTAATTCTTTCATGCGTTTATTCACTAGTGCAAGTTGCTGATCAATTAATGCATTAACGCTAGAGCAGCTTTCTTCTGGCTTATTTTTTAATTCGATAAGACGTTTAATATCATTGAGTGATATATCTAGGCTGCGACAATGCTTTACGAATTCCAATTGTTTAAGTGCTTTGCTATCATACAGCCTGAAATTACCTTCTGAACGATTTGGATTTAACAGTAATCCTTCTCTTTCATAATATCTAATCGTTTGTATTGAACAGCCCGATTTTTTTGACAATTCGCCTATTTTCATCAATTTCCCCCAGACATTTGACTCTATAGTTACTATAGAGTCTATAGTATAAGTATGCAACGAAAAGGATATATAAAAAATGACTGAGAAATATTTAAACAATACGAATATCGTTAATTTTGAACACAAAGATATCCAATCCTTGATCGATCAACGTAGGTGGAAAAACTTGGATAACTTCAACAAAATTGGTGCCGCTTATCAGTTTGTAAAAGATGAGATTTTCTTTGGTTATAATGAAAGCGATGATATTGCAGCAAGCGATGTGCTAGCAGATGGTTATGGACAATGTAATACTAAGGGTAATCTGTTAATGGCACTATTGCGTGGACTAGGCATTCAATGCCGATTTCATGGGTTTACCATAGACCAGCAACTACAAAAAGGTGCTATCCCAAGCTATGTATTTTGGTTAGCACCTAAATACATCATTCATAGTTGGGTAGAAGTTTACTTTGAAGGGCGTTGGATAAACTTAGAGGGCTTTATATTGGATGAGCAATACTTAAGCTCTCTACAGGAGAAATTTGACCAAGTAAAAGATGATTTTTGTGGTTATGGTGTTGCAACAAAGTGCTTTTCATCACCAGATACAGATTGGCGTGGAGAAAATACCTATATTCAAAAAGAAGGTATTCATGATGACTTTGGGCTTTATGATTCCCCTGATGAGTTCTATCTCGAAAAAGGGACTAACTTGTCGGGGTTCAAACGCTGGATATATCAACGCTTGATACGTCACTTGATTAATATGAATGTATCAAAACTAAGAAATAGAAAAGTACTAGAGGTACAAAATGCACAACCATAATCATAGTCATCAACATGGTAAAGATGACCGTATTGGTTGGGCATTTTTCCTTAATGTGACATTCACTATTATCGAATTTATAGGTGGTTGGCTCACTAACAGTACGGCGATAATGGCAGATGCAGTTCACGATCTTGGTGATAGTCTTTCAATAGGTTTTGCGTGGATTTTAAGTCGTTTTTCAGATAAAGAAGCATCAGATAAGTTTAGTTATGGTTATCGTAGACTTACTCTCTTTGGCGCATTGATAAACAGTATTGTTTTAATCATTGGCTCAATTTGGATTTTATTTGAAGCAATTCCAAAGCTGTCCAATCCTGAAATGCCTGTAGTCGAGGGGATGTTAGGGCTAGCGATACTCGGCGTTGCCGTTAACGGATATGCTGTATTAAAATTAAAAGCGGGTGAAACATTAAATGAGAAAGTGCTGACATGGCACCTTCTTGAAGATGTACTTGGATGGGTTGCCGTTCTTATAGTCTCTATCGTACTGTTGTTCGCTGAACTGCCGATATTAGATCCCCTTTTATCAATAGGGTTCACGCTGTTCATCTTGTTTAATGTTTTCAAAAACCTGAAATCAACACTCGTTTTATTTCTTCAAGCTGCACCCGATAAAGAGACTCAAAAGCGTATTAAACTATCACTAATGGAATTTCCTGAAGTTAATGGTATCCACCACATGCACTTTTGGTCACTAGATGGTGAAAGTCACGTTTTAACAGCGCACCTTGAGCTGAGTGACAACTTTGACGTTAAAGAATTAATTAGGCTTAAACAAGAAGTTGCAGCTAAATTATCTTCCTATCATTTATCGCATACAACGATAGAGTTTGAGTTTTTAAATGAAAATTGTCGGGATGAAGCGCAGTAAGCTTTATCAATAAAATGTTGGGCATACAATATTAAAAGCAGCTTAATTAGGCATAACCTAGTAATTAAGCTGCTTTTTTTGATTTTAAATTTCGTCGGATTGCTGTTTGCTACTCTCAGAGCCATGCGCCCATTGATATAAAATAGGCAATACAAACAAAGTTAAAATTGTAGAAGATACAATACCGCCGATAACAACTGTTGCTAGTGGTCGTTGTACTTCTGCACCAATTCCAGTGTTTAACGCCATTGGAATAAAACCTAAACTTGCGACCAGTGCCGTCATTAAAATAGGTCTTAAACGAATGATGTGCTGAGTTTCCATCATTGTCTTGGCTTGATGCGGATCAGTCTAAAGCATTCTCAGGAATAGAGGAGCTCGTTGCTGATGTTGTCGCTGATATGATTAGCAATAATGAAAAAGTTCCTACACCACTCTCCGGGAAAATATAGTAGGCAGTTTGTTGTCCTTGTTCTCAGTGGTTCAACAAAAACTAGCCCTCGAAGCCGCAGAACGTGGCGTGGACATAAATTGTTTAGTATCAGTAAAAAGAGCGATGTAATTTTAGTACGAGTGAGTGATAGAGCAGGAACCTATGCTTCATATATTCAGTAAATGGTATGTTTTTGAATTAATAGGTATTTTTAAATAAAGCTTTCTTTGATTTAGTGCTTTTTATTTAATAAATTAATTTTAAAAACAACTTAGGCTAATTGATAAACACTATCTGGAAAGATTAAAAGAAAATATTTTTTAATTTCTGCTAATTCATTTAAGGCAGGTTCCCTTTCAAGCAGTTGAAATGTCCAAATAAGTACAGCCTGATGATTATCATAGCAAGTATTTACTCCAAGAAAATTAGCCATTCCATAACTTCTATTGATGTTCATTTCTTTAATTAATTGATTTCCTAAGTCACGAGCTTGCTGGCTGATCAATAACTCATTTGGTAACACGGCGGTCATCTCCACAAAATAATCTAATGCAGGTTCAATCCTTATATTTAAAAAGTTATAATTTAGTTGAAATGGATAAAATATACTTTCTATAAGTTGTAATAACCTGCTGTAGGTTAATTTTAGCAAAGTATTACTCAGTCAACAACTTCAAATAACCCACAGCAAGTTATTTTTTGTAAATTAATTTAAATATGATTACTTGTAAGTTATCTAGCCTCATGGGCGATAGAAAAATTTTAAAATTAAGTGAAGTGGTGCATGCAACAGGTATCAATCGCAACACGCTCACAAGTATGTATTATGACCGTGCTGTACGTATTGAATTACCAGTCGCCGATAAGTTGTGTAAGTACTTTAACTGTACGATGAATGATTTGTTTGAGTTTAAGGAAGAAGTTGAAGAAAAAGATTAACTTAATACTTCGTTTGATAAGTTTTTCGAAGAAAAAGACTAGCCAATACTTAGTTTGATAAGTTTTTCTCTGCAGATCTAATATTGAATTTTATAAAATATCATTACAAACAGAGGTGGTTCCACTTGTTTGAACAACTAAAAGCGTATTTATAAGTGATATTCCGCTCTAGTTAAGCCACCTTGTTTTGTTGGGGTAGCTGATCATAGTAAAACTCATTTGGTGTCATTTTGTCTAGACTCGAATGAGGTCGTTTCAGATTATAAAACTCAAAATATGCACTCAATTGCTTTTTCGCATCTGTGACACTGCTATAAGCTTTGAGATACACCTCTTCATATTTAACGCTCCGCCATAATCGTTCAACCATCACATTATCTACCCATCGACCTTTACCATCCATACTGATTTGAATGCCATTTGATTTCAATACATCAATAAATGCATCACTGGTGAACTGACTGCCTTGGTCTGTATTCAATATTTCAGGTGATCCATATTTTTCAATCGCTTCATTTAAAGCCGAAATACAAAAATCCACCTCCATACTAATCGATACCCTATGCGCAAGTACCTTGCGGCTATGCCAATCAATCACAGCACATAAATAAACAAAGCCTTTTGCCATAGGGATATACGTTATATCAGTAGACCACACTTGATTACTGCGCTGAATAGCCAATCCTTTGAGCAGATATGGATATTTACGGTGAGCTTGATTAGCCTGGCTTAAATTTGGTTTGCAATATAACGCCTGAATACCCATTTTCTTCATTAAAGTACGTGTATGACGTCGTCCTATATGATGCCCTTGACGATTCAACAAATCACGCATCATACGACTGCCTGCAAAAGGATATTGCATATGTAATTCATCAATACATCGCATCAGCTTCAGATCTGATGAGCTAACAGGTTTTGGGCGATAATAATAACAACCACGAGAGACTTTCAGTAACTTAGCTTGTTTAGATACTGAAATCTGAAGTGAGTGATCGATTAACTTTTGTGGTTGAAGCGGCCCAGTTTCTTCAACACACCTTCTAAAAAATCAATTTCTAATGCCTGCTCACCGATTTTTGCATGTAACTTTTTAAGATCAATGGGAGGTTCTGATGGAGCTTTTGATTGATCGAAAGCTTGTGAGGAAGCTGAGATCAATTGATTTTTCCAGTCAATAATTTGGTTTTGATGAACATCAAACTCAGAACTCAATTCAGCAAGTGTTTTTTCTGCTTTGATCGCAGCAAGTGCTACCTTAGCCTTAAAGTCGTTTGAATGATTTCTTCTTGGTCTACGTGCCATAAAATACTCCATATATTGATGTTTATAACATCATTTGAGGAGCAGAGTATCACTTATAGGAGTTGTTCAAATTTCCGGATCCATCTCTAAGTGAGGAGGAAATGACTCTTACTATTCAGATGTTGTTTCAAGCTTTTTTTGATTGATAGAGTTTTATGTATTAAACTCTATATTGAAAGTAAATATATTGTAAAAATAGTATGTTATTTACTAATTGATTAAATTATTTACACTTATTCTGTATAATGCTCTATGAATTCATTACTTATTTTTTTAAATTAAAAATCATATGCAAAGCTTAAATGATGAAGAGTGTCGCCAAGTTGAAAGTGTAAAACAGCTTTTACAAAAAAATTTTAAAGATAAGCTTTATGCTATTTATTTATATGGTTCGTATGTTGATGGTGGTTTAAAACATAAAAGTGATCTTGATATTTTAGTTATTATTGAACGTGAAATTACCGATCAGGAAAGAAAACAATTAGCGCAGAATTTTCTAAATATATCTGTTCCGATTGGTCATGCTACAGCGCGTGCCTTAGAAATTACGATATTAGAAAAAGGGAGTATTACCAATAAAAATCATCCATATACATATCAGCTACAATATGGCGAGTGGTTGAGAGAAGAATTACTCAAAGGTGAATTACTTTATAGTCAATCTGATCCAGATATTAGTATTTTACTTAAAACTGCCCAATTACATAACATTACTATCTTTGGACCTGATATTTGCGATTGGTTAAATCCAATTAGCTATGAACAATTAATATTTGCCATGCAAAAAACTTATCCACAAATTATTGCTCATTGGAAAGACGATCAGGATGAATGTAATCAAATTTTAGCGCTATGCCGTATAGCTTATACATTAGATCATAAAACAATAGTTGCCAAGGATGTTGCTGCGACATGGTTTTTAGAATTCTTAAGTCAGATAGATCAAGACATTTTGCAACTCATAATAGATGAATATATTGGGCAAGGTCATGAGCAATGTTGGTTAGTTTTACATGATCAGCTTGCTAAAATTGTTAAAGAATTACAGCATAAAATTGAACCACTACTTTTTAACTGATGTGGAAGTAATGGATATGCTTCTTAGATTATTACCTCACTATATCTCTAAATACCGAAGAGACTTGATATTGCAAAGGGGGGCGTGGTTGGAGTTGCATGAAGATTTTAAATAAAAGCGGAGGAACTAGGGTAAAAGTTGCCAAAAAGTTTCTTCTGAAATGACTTTTATATTATGACGTTTAAGCAAAGCGGAGATAACTCCATTGCCATAGATCTTATTCCCATTAAATTGACCATCGTAAATCATTGAACTACCACATGAAGGGCTATTTTCTTTAAGCACTACCAGAGTAGCTTTTAATAATTGAACTTTTTTTAAAGTTCTATATGCCCCTTCAATATAGATTGAAGTCACATCCTTTCCTGATTTTTCAATTACACAGGCTTTTCCATCTAAGACATCATCGCCATTACCTCCCGAAATCTCGGCAGGTTCGCGTGGTGTTGATAAACCGCCAAGAATCTCTGGACATACCATAGTAGCTTTTCCATCTTTGACTAATTTTTCGATTTTTTCGTTTAAGCTATGCGTCCCGTTATAACGTACCTTTAAGCCAGCCAGACAAGAACTTACTAAAATCATATTTCCTCTATGAAAAAGATATGTATCGATTTGCTATTTAGCCAGTACCTATTATTTTTTAAAATTAATAGGTTAGTGCTATGGATAAAACAAGAATTTAAATATGATCAATGCAAAGTGAGTTATTTTTTTTCTAACCCACAAAGCTTATAGATTAGTTTGATCCTTTTTGTTTAGAAAATTTATCAACAGTGATGTGTGCTGAATTAGCAGGAGACTTTCACTTGGGAGATTCTAGGCAGCTAACCGATAAAAGTCTTCTGCCATTTGATTTGGTGTCTTAAAATCCAAGCCTTTTTGAATTCTTCGCTGATTATAAAATAACTCTATATATTTTGTAATATCCGCTTTGGCTTCTTCCCTTGTTTTGTAGTTGCGATGATGGACTAGTTCATTTTTGAGTATGCCCCAGAAACTCTCTATCGGTGCATTATCAAAGCAGTCGCCTTTTTTGCTCATTGAACCCTGAAAATCAAATTTCTCAAGTAAGTTTCGATATTCATTACTGCAATATTGGCTGCCTCTATCTGAATGTACAATGAGATCTTTAGCAGGTTTCTGATTGCGAATAGCCATATTCAATGCATCACAAACAAGCTTGGCTGTCATGCGCTCATTTAAGCTATAGCCAACAACCTGTTTCGTGTAAAGATCTTTGACAGCTGCCAAGTACAACCAGCCCTCAGCCGTCCAAATGTAGGTAATGTCACTCGACCACGCAAGATTAGGCTTCGTCATTGAAAACTGTTGCTTGAGTAAATTGTCATAAATAGAACGGTTGTGATCACTGTTCGTGGTTCTTTTGAAACGCTTATGGCGCTTACAATACAACTGATTTGATTTTTTTATTTGGCGCACAGCATACGTACTTATTTTGATACCTTGCGCTTGTAAATGCTTGGTTAATCGAACATAGCCATAGCTTTGTTTGGTTTCTTCATGGGCTATTTTGACCAAAATTGTCTGCTGATTTCGCTGAATTGATCTTTTACTCATGCCTCGCTTTAGCCAATCATAAAAGCGAGAAACGGATACACGAAGTAATCGAGCCATTAAAATAATCGGAAATAAGTGGCTTTGCGATTTCATATAGGCGTACCTCACTGACTTTCTTTGGCAAAGTACGCTGCTGCCTTTTTTAAAAATTCACGTTCCATTTCAGCTGTTTTGAGCTGTTGTTTAAGCTTCTTATTTTCTTCGAGTAAGGCGTTTAGATCGGGCGAATACTGTTTTGTGCCTGCTAAAGTTCCAGCCTTTGCTTTGTTATTCCAGTTCGAAAGGGTTTGCATTGAAATGCCAAGTTGTCTAGCGGATTCCGATACATTACCTTGGTTCTCTTCAATGGCTTTTATGGCTTCAGCTTTAAATTCTGCGGTGTAAGTCTTCTGTTTCTTGCTCATGGTAAACTCCTAATGAGTATGTATAGTTTACCAAGTTAAACCCTCCTGTTTTTTAAGCACACATCATCGAAGCGCAGCCGCAATTCATCGAACCGCGCCAGCACCGAGAGCGAGGTTTCGGGAGCAGCCCCCAGAAAAAACCCCATGCCGGGATCAAGGACAAGGCGGTTGCGTTTGATACCGGCACCCGTC